>NZ_JEMO01000018.1:0-22890 GCF_000582475.1 Nesterenkonia sp. AN1 | reverse complement strand
CCGTGACGGCCGAGGTGGCGACGAAGAGCGCCTCATGGAACGCTGCCGAGGAGCCTGAGGCAGTGGCCCAGGGCATGTTCAGCAGCGAGGCGAACACCGCGATGGTCACCCCGAAGATCAGCATCGCTGCCCGCGCCGGGGAGGTGCGGGTCAGGCGACCCATCCAGCGCTTCGCGTAGCTCCCGGGACCTCCCCGGCGGCGGCT
Organism: Nesterenkonia sp. AN1; assembly: GCF_000582475.1. Classification (NCBI taxonomy): domain Bacteria; kingdom Bacillati; phylum Actinomycetota; class Actinomycetes; order Micrococcales; family Micrococcaceae; genus Nesterenkonia; species Nesterenkonia sp. AN1. The sequence continues at coordinate 22,685 of NZ_JEMO01000018.1, read as the reverse complement.
GCCGGGCTCAGTCCGCGCTGCGGAGCTCATCGGTGATCTCCGCGGAGCGGTGCGCGCTGGCGTTGACGGCGGCCTGCACCGCGGCGGGCAGGCCGTGGTCGTCGAAGGCGTGGATGGCGCGTTCGGTGGTGCCGTTGGGCGAGCAGACGGCTCGGCGCAGCCCGGCGGCGTCGGCGGTGCCCGCGGCCTGGTGCGCCACCAGCATCTTGCCGGCGCCGTAGATGGTCTGCGCGGCCAGATCAGCGGCCAGCGCCCGGTCCAGGCCCAGCTGCACGCCGGCCTCGGCCATCTGCTCCGCGAGGTAGAAGGCGTAGGCGGGTCCTGAGCCGGAGATCCCGGTGAGCGCGTCGATCTGGGACTCCTCGATCACGTGCACGGCGCCGCTGGCCCCGAGCAGCCGGGCCACGGTCTCGGTGTCCTGGGCGCTGGCATGGGTGCCCGGGACCAGTCCGACCACACCCAGGCCCACTGAGAGCGGCGTGTTCGGCATGGAACGGATCACCGGCTGGCCCTGCGGCAGGGCCGCTTCGATCATGTCCACGCTGATCGCGGCGGCCACAGAGACCACGACGGCTCCCGGCTTCAGCGCATCGGCGATCTCCGCGGCCAGCGCGACGATGCCATGCGGCTTGACCCCGAGGAAGATGACGTCGGCATCTCCCGCGGCGCTGCGGTTGGCCTCGGCGTCGTCCTGTTCGGCGTGCACGGTGATCCCGTACTGCTGCGCTCGCTGCACCGCGGTGGCGGCGCTGCGCGTGGTGGCGCGGACCTGCTCCGGATTCACCGCTGAGTCCAGCAGACCCGCCAGGATCGCCCCGTTCATCGAGCCGAGGCCGAGCATCGCGATCTGCGGAGACGGCGGACTGCTGGTGCTGGTGCTGGTGGACATCATCACTCCTGGCCGAGGTGCTTGCGGGCGAAGGCCAGGGACTCGGCGAGCCAGCGCTCCCGGTCCCCGACGTTGCGGGCGGTGCGGGTGGCGACCTCCACGGCGACGACGCCGTTGAAGCCGGTCTCGGCGAAGTCAGGCCGAGCCAGCAGGTCCATGGCCTCGGCCACGCGCTGTTCGCCCTGGCCGGGGATCAGGTGGTCGTCCTTGAACCCGTTGGACCAGCCGTCGGTCAGGTGCACGTGGCGCAGTCGCTGCCCCAGGGCGGTGACCGCCTCGAGGGAGTCCGCCTCGGCCGTGGCCGCGTGAGAGAAGTCCCAGGTGACGTGGGGGTAGGGCTGATCCACCGGGTCCCAGTGCGGCAGGTACATGGTGGCTTCTCGGCCGCCGGCCCGCCAGGGGTACATGTTCTCCACGGCGAAGACCACTCCGGTCTCCTCCTCCAGCTTGCTGATGCCCTCGGCGAAGCCTTCCGCGTAGCCGACCTGCCAGCGGAAGGGCGGGTGCGCGACCACGACGCCGGCGCCCACCTCTTGGGCGAGGGCGGCGCTGCGCTTGAGCTTGTCCCAGGCGGAGCCCCAGACCTGCTGGGTGAGCAGCAGCGTGGGGGCGTGGATGGCCATCACCGGCAGGCCGAAGCGCCAGGACAGCTCGTTCAGCGTGGAGGCCTGCTGGGAGTCTCCGCGATGGGTGACCATGACCTCCATGCCGTCATAGCCGAGGTCCTCGGCGATGGAGAACCCTTCGGCGACTCCCATCGGGTAGACCGAGGAGGTGGAGAGCGCCACGGGGATCCGGGGCAGCTCGCGGGGTGGGCGCGGCTGGACCTGCTCAGCTGGCATGTTCCACCGCCGCCGTCGCGAGGGCGCGACCGCCGGGGACCTCGCCGCGGGAGGGTTTGCGCAGCTCACGGGCGAGGTTGACGTGTCCGACCCCGGGCGCGGTGGGCACCTCGACGGCACCCTCGCGGACCAGGGAATCGAGCCGGCGCAGGATCAGGCCCTCGCGCAGCGCCCAGGGACAGATCTGCAGGGTCTCGATGCCGAAGACCTTCATCGCCTGCTCCGCGACCAGTGCTCCGGCGAAGACCTGCCGGGCGCGCAGCGCGGAGACGCCGGGCAGCTCGGCGCGTTCCGCCGCGCTCATCGAGGCGAGGCTCTTGACCAGCGGCTTCAGCTCGGCGTGGCGCAGACTGCGGGGCACATAGGGGCCCTCGGCGGAGGGCGCGGCCCCGGTCATCCGGGCCAGCGAGCGGAAGGTCTTCGAGGTGGCGAGCACCTCGGTGTGTCCGCTCAGGGCCGGGAACTCGCGGCGCGCCGCCTCCAGCTCTTCCCGCACATAGCCCTTCAGCGCCTTGACCTCATCCTTGCTGGGCGGGTCCTCGCCGAGCCAGTCACGGGTGAGTCGTCCGGCGCCGAGCGGCAGCGAGACCGCGGTGGCGGGCAGCTCGTCGCCCCCATAGGCGATCTCGAAGGACCCCCCGCCGATGTCGAAGTTCAAGATGTCCCCGGCGCTCCAGCCGCGCCAGCGCCGTACCGCGAAGAAGGTCATCGCCGACTCCTGGGCGCCGGTGAGCTCGGTGAGCTCCACGCCAGTCTCAGCGATCACCCGCTGCAGCACCGATTCGCCGTTGGCGGCCTCGCGCAGCGCGGAGGTGCAGAAGGAGAGCAGGTCCTCGGCCCGGTGCCGCGCGGCGAATCGGGCGGCCTCGGCGATGAACCCGATGAGTTCGCGCTGTCCCTCCTCGGTGATCGCGCCCTGGTCGTCCAGGTGCTTGACCAGGGACAGGGGTCGTTTATGGGAGGCGAATGCCTCGGGCTTGGCCCCGAGGTGAGCATCCACCAATAACAGGTGCACGGTGTTCGAACCGATGTCCAGCACGCCCAGACGCATCAGGTGACTCCTTGACTAGGATCCGGTCTTCGCGGTGGTCTTCTTGGCCGGAGCCTTCTTCGCGGCGGGCTTCTTGGCCGGAGCCTTCTTCGCCGTGCTCTTGGTCGCCCGCTTGGGCGTCCCGGGCTGCTTCGGTCCGGCGGCGCGCTTCTCCGCCAGCAGCGAGTAGGCGTGCTCCTTGGTCAGCGTCTCCAGCGAGACGCTGCGCGGCACGGTCACATTGGTCTCACCGTCGGTGACGTAGGGCCCGAAGCGGCCGTCCTTGACCACCACCTGCTTCTCCGAGGTGGGGTCGGCGCCGAACTCGGCGAGCGGGGGAACCGCCGCCCGGCGTCCACGCTGCTTGGGCTGGGCGTAGATGGCCTTCGCCTCCTCGAGGGTGATGGTGAACATCTGCTCCTCGGTCTCCAATGAGCGGGAGTCGGAGCCCTTCTTCAGATACGGTCCGAACCGGCCGTTCTGCGCGGTGATCTCCTCGCCGTCCTCGTCGGTGCCGACCACGCGGGGCAGCGAGAGCAGGCGCAGGGCCTGCTCGAGCGTCACCGTCTCCAGGGTCATGTCGGAGAGCAGCGAGCCGGTGCGAGGCTTCTCCTTGGCCGGCTTCTTCTTGGGCTTGGGCTTGCCGTTCTTGTAGTACTCGGTCGGCAGCGACTTCATGTGCTCTTCGAGCTGCGCCTCGGTCATCTCTTCGATGATCTCCGTGACATAGGGCCCGTAGCGGCCGTCCTTCGCCACGATCTCGCGTCCGTTCTCTGGATCGGTGCCGAGCACCCGTCCGGAGTACTGGGCCTGCTCGAAGAGCTCCTCGGCCTTGGCGGCGGTGAGCTCGTCGGGGGCCAGGTCCTGGGGCAGGTTGGCCCGCTGGGGCTCCAGCTCACCCTCGGCGTTGACGACGCCGTCAGGGTTGGGGCGCTCGAGATAGGGGCCGTAGCGACCCACCCGCAGGTTCACCCCGGGGGCGATCTCGATGGAGTTGATCGCTCGGGCGTCGATCTCCCCGAGGTTCTCCACCACATGCTTGAGTCCGTCGACGCCGTCCTTGGCGCCGAAGTAGAAGCCCTGCAGCCAGGCCTCGCGCTGGAGCTCCCCGCGCGCGATCTGGTCCAGGTCCTCTTCCATGCGGGCGGTGAAGTCGTAGTTCACGTACTTGCCGAAGTGTTCCTCCAGCAGCCGGATCACGCTGAACGCGGTCCAGGACGGGATCAGCGCGGAGCCGCGCTTGGTGACGTAGCCGCGGTCCATGATCGTGGAGATGGTCGGCGCGTAGGTCGAGGGGCGCCCGATCTCGCGCTTCTCCAGCTCGGCGACGATCGTGGCTTCGGTATAGCGCGCCGGCGGGGTCGTCTCATGGCCCTTGGCCTGGACGTCGCGACCGATCAGGCTCTCGCCGGTCTCGATCTTCGGCAGCCGCTTATCGGCCTTGCCGGCCTTGGCCTCGTCCTCCTCCGAGCCGCTCTCGCGGACCTCCTCGTAGGCGGCCAGGAAGCCGGGGAAGGTGATCACGGTGCCGGAGGCGCCGAAGGTGGCGGTGGTGCCGGCCTTGGGTCCGCCGGAGACGGCGGCGCTGAGCCGCACGGAGGCGGTGAAGCCCTTGGCGTCGGCCATCTGGGAGGCGACGGTGCGCTTCCAGATCAGCTCGTAGAGCTTGAACTCATCCTTGGAGAGCTCATTGGCCACCTGGCCGGGGGTGCGGAAGTGATCCCCCGAGGGTCGGATCGCCTCGTGGGCCTCCTGGGCGGTCTCGCTCTTCTTGGAGTAGAACCGCGGGCTCGACGGCGCGTGGTCGGCGCCGTAGAGCTCGGTGATCTGCCGGCGTGCCGCGGTGATCGCCTCGTTCGAGAGCGTCACCGAGTCGGTACGCATATAGGTGATATAGCCGTTCTCATAGAGCCGCTGCGCCACCTGCATGGTGGCCCGGGAGGAGAACCGGAGCCTGCGGGAGGCCTCCTGCTGCAGGGTCGAGGTGATGAACGGGGGCTGCGGACGGCGCGAGTAGGGCTTGTCCTCCACCGAGTCCACGGTGAACTCCGCCTGGGTCAGGCCTTCGGCCAGGGCCTCGGCCGCTTCGCGGTCCAAGACGCTGACCTCGGTCTTGGAGCGGGTGGACTTCAGCTGGCCGCGGTCGTCGAAGTCGGATCCGGTGGCGACGCGGGCGCCGTCCACGGCGTTGAGCTTGGCGGTGAACTCCTCGCCGGCGGCGGTGGCGAAGCTGCCGGAGAGGTCCCAGTAGCCGGCCGGGATGAAGGCCATGCGTTCGCGCTCGCGTTCGACCACCAGGCGGGTGGCCACCGACTGCACGCGTCCCGCGGAGAGGCCCTTGCCGACCTTGCGCCAGAGCACCGGGGAGATCTCGTAGCCGTAGAGCCGGTCCAGGATTCGCCGGGTCTCCTGGGCGTCGACGAGGTCGTCGTCGATCTGGCGCACGTTCTGCAGGGCACGGGTGATGCCCTCCTTGGTGATCTCGGTGAAGGTCATCCGGTAGACCGGGACCTTGGGCTTGAGCACCTGCAGCAGGTGCCAGGCGATGGCCTCACCCTCGCGGTCGGCGTCAGTGGCGAGATAGAGCTCCGAGGCGTCCTTGAGGGCCCGCTTGAGCTCGGTGACCTTCTTCTTCTTGGAGTCAGAGATCACGTAATAGGGCGCGAAGCCGTCGTCGGGGTTCACCGCGAACCGGCTGAACGGACCCTTCTTCATCTCGGTGGGCAGCTCTGAGGGCTGTGGCAGGTCACGGATATGCCCGGCGGAAGCGTCCACGATGAAGTCATCGCCGAGGTACTTGGCGATGGACTTGGACTTCGCCGGGGACTCGACGATGACGAGTTTCTTGCCTTCAGGCACTGATCTCCTTGAGGGAATTCTTGCGGTGCAGTCTCGGTCGCTCAGCAGTGGGCTGGCCATCGAGTGCTCAATATATCAGCGAGCAGAACACGCCGAGGCCGGGAGAATCAAGACTCCGCGAGGTATCCCTCGAGGTAGAGCTCCAGGATCTCGCTGCGCAGCGCCTGCTGGAGATCCGCCTGCTCGGTGGTCTCCTCCGCCAGCAGAGCGGCCACGGCGGCAGTGAGCGCGGCGGCCTGATACTCCCCGTCGGCGGCGCCCAGAAATCCTGCGGCGGCACTGGAGACGGCCCGGCTGCGGCGCAGTCCGGACCCCTGACGTGCGAGGATCACTTCCGGGTGGACGGCGCCGAAGCGCTGATGGCGTTCCTCGGTGACATCGGGGGCCACGGTGAGGACCGCCTCGAGCACCGACTGCGGGTCCCGGGCCACGGTCTCTGCTCGGGTCGCGGTGGCTCCGATGACCGGTCCCAGCGGCTGCTCCACGGCACCGGTGAGCTCCTCGAAGCGCCGCCAGGGCGCGCCCGGACCCGGCGCTGCGGCCCGGCGGCGGATGAAGATCATGCCGAAGCCCACGGCGAGCACCCCACGCGAGGCGAAGTCGTCGAGATACTCCATATAGCGTCGCCGGTAGCTCTGCGGCTCCCGCTGGGTGGAGGCGTCGCGCAGCCAGGTCTCGGCATATTCGGCGCTGTCCTGCCGGTCGCGCTGGATGAACCAGGCGTCGACCTGCGCGGGGAACGCCTCGCACCAGAGCCGCGGTCGCGCGTCCCAGGCGGCGTGGTCCTGGATCTCCCAGTTGCCCAGCAGCTGCGCGGACCCGGCCTCGGCGAGATGCTCGGGCAGCGCCGCGATCAGCTCAGCCATGAGAAGATCCCCGGTCCTGCCGCCGTCGCGGTAGGTGTAGCGCGCGTCGATCTGCTCGTGCTTCGGGCGCGGGGTGATGACGAAGGGCGGGTTCGAGATGATCAGGTCGAATCGACGCCCGGCCACCGGTTCGAGCAGGCTGCCCTGCACCAGCTCCACCCGTGCCTCGAGGTTCATCGGGGCCAGGCGCAGCGCTGCGGCGTTGAGCACCAGGTTGAACCTGGTGAAGTCCAGGGCGCGGCGGCTGAGATCGGTGGCCACCACATGCTCGGCGTGGTCCAGCAGGTGCAGCAGCTGGATGCCGCAGCCGGTGCCGATCTCCAGGGCACTGCGCACCGGGGCGCGGTGGATGCTCGCCGCCAGGGTCAGGCTCGCGCCGCCGATCCCGAGCACATGCTCGGGATGCAGCGGTCCGGTCACCTGCGCGGCCGGCAGGTCGCTGGCCACCCAGAGGTCGCACAGCCCGTGGGCCTGCTCGGCCTGATAGGGCCGCAGATCCACGCTGGGACGGTACCGCTCGACGTCGTGCCCGGCTGCTGGCGCCTCGGTCACCGGTGACTCAGGGGCTGCCGCGGACCCGGGGGCTGCCGGGTGCACCAGGTTCAGGCGGCACAGGCCCTCGACGCCGACCTGGGGCAGGGCCTCCTGGAGCTGCGCGGCGGGGATCTCGAGTCCGAGCAGCCAGAGCCCGGTGAGCACCGCGCAGGGGTCAGGAGCCGGTTCGGCGCGCAGCAGCTGGTGCACGCGAAGCTCCGCCGGCACCGGCTGGTCACGCTGCAGGGCGGCGAGCGCGTCCTCGCCCAGCAGCTGCGCGACCCGTTCATTGGTGAACCGTGCGGCGAGCAGATCCGCGCGCAGGCCGGCCAGCAGCTTCGGGTCCGCCTCCGGGGCGGGCAGGATCGCGGGCTGATGCTGTGCGGGACTCATCCGCGCCGCACCTTGCCCAGCGCGCCGGCGTTGGGGTCGGTGGGGTCCTGGGCCAGCCGGGCCTGACAGTTGCCGCAGCGGGTGGTCTCCGGGATGTGGCGGTGGTCCTCGCAGTAGAGCGCCAGCGTGGAACATCCCCGGTCCATACAGTTATAGAAGGAGCTGGTGGGGCTGGCGCAGCAGCTGCACTCCCCGATGGTCTTCGCCTCCGGGGAGAAGCGGGTGTTCATCCGGGAGTCGAAGACGTAGAGCTCGCCCTCCCAGAGCCCCTGATCGCCGAAGGTCTCTCCGTAGCGCACGATCCCGCCGTCGATCTGATAGACCTCCTCGAAGCCGCGCCGGCGCATCAGCGCCGAGAGCACCTCGCAGCGGATCCCGCCGGTGCAGTAGGTGACCACCGGCTGGTCCTTGAGGTGGTCGTATCGCCCGGAGTCCAGCTCGGCGATGAAGTCGCGGGTGGTCTCGGTCTCCGGCACCACGGCGTTCTTGAACTTCCCGATCTGCGCCTCCACGGCGTTGCGGCCGTCGAAGAAGGCCACCTCCACGCCCTGCGCCCGCTTCGCCTCGACGAGGTCATGGACCTGCTGCGGCTGCAGGTGCTCGCCGCCGCCGACGACGCCCTGAGCATCGACCTCGATCTCCTCGGGCACGCCGAAGGCCACCAGTTCGGGGCGGACCTTGACCGAGAGCCGGGGAAAGTCCTCCGCCCCGCCCTCGGACCATTTGAAGGCCAGCTGACGGAACGGGGCGTAGGCCCTGGTCTGCTTCACGTACTGCTTGACCGCGTTGATGTCGCCGCCGACGGTGCCGTTGATCCCCTGCGGGGAGATCAGGATCCGGCCCCTGAGGCCGAGCTCCCGGCAGAGCGTGTGCTGCCAGAGCTTCACCGCCTCGGGATCTGCGAGGGGGGTGAAGGCGTAATAGAGGACGATCCGGGACATGCTCACCTCTCAAGGGTAGTTCTGAACAACATCTTTATGAACTCGTTGTCCTGTCCTCTCACGGTGCGCTGCTTTTTCTTTGTATGGTCGGACTATGACTTCTGAGCTCAGCGATGACCTTGTACGCCACTGGGTAACCGGATGGGCGCGAACTCACGACTACGACGTCCAGCACGAGGGCGGCGTCCACTCGGCTCTGCGCTCCGGGGACTCCGACGAGTGGGAGTACGTGTTGTATTCCCCACAGGACACCGATCTGCGCAAGATCGCCGCCGCCGTGGCGAAGGACTCTGCCCGACTGCTGACCGTGATCGCAGAACCCGGTGCCGAGTCGCTGAGCCAGAACCCGGTGGACGGGCTGCAGCTGATCAGCGATGAGGAGAAGCTGATGGTCGTGGACATGGACACCCAGGACGTGGAGGATCCGATCACGCCAGAGGGTTACACCACGACTCGTGAGGACCACGACGGCTGGACCCGCTTCACCGTGCGTGACGGTGACACGATCGCCGCCCGAGGCCGCGTCGCGACCGTGGGCCACTACGCGATCCTGGACCGGATCTACACCAACGACGACTACCGCCGCCAGGGCCTGGGCACCTTTGTGACCCGCGCGCTGATCGCGATCGCCCACGAGCACGACGTCGAAGAGGGTCTGCTCGTGGCCACCGGGGACGGTCGGGAGCTCTACGAGTTCCTGGGCTGGACCCTGCTCGGCGACGTCCACGTCTACGGCGCCACCTCCGGCGGGCGGCTGCGGCCGAGTCACTCCCAGTTCGACGACCTCAACGCTTAGGCCCCGCCCGGGCAGTGCGGTAGGATCGGCACACTTGCTGCATTAAGTTCAATTGTTCACTCATTATCGGGGGACGATGCAGCTCCATACTGTCGCCGAAGGAGCTCCCCATGGCCGCCAACCCGCTCACCGACCGACTCGATGCAGGCCCGGTCATCTGCGCCGAGGGATTCCTCTTCGAGCTTGAGCGGCGCGGCTACCTGACCGCCGGTGAGTTCGTGCCCGAGGTGGCGCTGGAGAACCCGGACGCGCTGCGCGGGTTGCACCGGGACTTCCAGCGTGCCGGCTCTGACATCGTCGAGGCTTTCACCTATAACGGGCACCGCGAGAAGATGCGCGTGATCGGCAAGGAGGACCTGCTCGAGCCGCTGAACCGTGCCGCCCTGCGCATCGCCCGCGAGGTCGCCGACTCCCGGCCCGGAGATCTCGTGGCGGGCAACATCTCCAACACCAACATCTGGGACCCCTCGGACGTCCAGCGCCAGAACGAGGTCCGCGGCATGTTCCAGGAGATGGTCGACTGGGCGGTGGAGGAGGGCGCGGATCTGATCATCGGCGAGACCTTCTACTACGCCGGAGAAGCACTCGCGGCCCTCGAGGTGGCCCGGTCCTCCGGGCTGCCGGTGGTGCTCACCCTGGCGCCCATGGGTTTCGAGGAGATGGCCGACGGGCCCGGCGTGGTCGAGACCGCTCAGCGCCTGGAGCAGGCCGGAGCCGACGTCGTCGGACTCAACTGTTTCCGCGGACCCGAGACCATGCTGCCCTGGCTGCGCCAGATCCGGGAGGCGGTCTCCTGCCACGTGGCCGCGCTGCCGGTGCCCTACCGCACCACCCCGAGCGAGCCCACCTTCTTCAACCTCTCCGATGTCCGCGCCGGCGTGCCCTCCCCGCACGGCCGGACCTTCCCCACCGCGCTGGATCCGCTGTTCAGCAATCGCTATGAGATCGGCGCGTTCGCCAAGGAGGCCTACGATCTGGGGATCAACTACCTGGGCGTCTGCTGCGGGGCCTCGCCGATGCATATCCGGGAGACCGCCGAGGCGGTGGGTCGCAGCACCGAGGCCAGCCGCTACTCCGAGCGCATGGAGAACCACTTCATGTATGGATCCCACGATCGGTTGCCCGAGCACATCAGGTCCCTGGGCGGCCGCGCCTGACCGGCAGCAGTGCTCACCGGTGCGCCGGGGAATGCAGCGCCATCCTGCCGTAGCCTGAGGGGGATGCCCGATCAGGACCCCTTTGAGCTGTTGCGCCGTGCAGGTCTGCCGACGGAGATCGGCGACGCCGGTCCGCTGCGCCATGTCCGCACCCTGCCGGCCCGGCAGGCGCGCACCGCTGCCTGGCCCGAGTGGGTTCCCGCCGAGCTGCGTGCGGGTTACCGGCAGCTGGGGGTCTCGGGACTCTATAACCACCAGGTGCTCGCCGCCGAGGCGTTGCATGCCGGGCGCCATACGATCCTGGCCACCGGCACCGCCTCAGGGAAGTCCCTGGGCACCCAGCTGCCCGGACTGGCCGAGATCTCCGGCGGCCCGCGCGGGGCGCTGCCGGCGTCCTCACCCGGCGGCGTCGGTCCCCCGCCCAGCGTGGGCACGACCATGCTCTACCTCTCCCCCACCAAGGCGCTGGCCGCGGATCAGCTCGAGGCGCTGACTCAGCTCGCCGAGGCCACCGGGCCCGCCGGGACCCAGGGCGGGATTCGGCCAGCCTCCTATGACGGGGACACCGATCCCACCGAGCGCCGCTGGGTCCGTCAGCACGCCAATGTGGTGCTGACCAATCCCGACATGCTCAACGTCGGGATCCTGCCCAACCACCGGGCCTGGGCTAGGTTCTTCGCCCGGCTGCGCTACGTGATCATCGATGAGGCGCACAGCTGCCGGGGGATCTTCGGCTCACACATCGCGCTGCTGCTGCGCAGACTGCGTCGGATCTGCGCCCATTACGGGGCCCACCCGGTGTTCACCGGAGCCTCGGCGACCAGCGGCGACCCGGCGACGTCGTTCTCCCGGCTCATCGGCCACCCGGAGTCCGCCGTCGAAGCCATCACCGAGGACGCCTCCCCCCACGGGGCCGTGGACATCTACCTCTGGGAGGCCTCGGACTCCACGCTGACCGGCGACAACGCCGCTCCGCTCAAGCGCAGCCTCACCGTGGAGGCCGCCGACATCCTCGCCGACCTGGTGGTCGCCGGGCATCGCACGCTGGCCTTCATCAAGTCTCGCCGCGGGGCGGAGACCATCGCGCAGATCGCCGCCGATTCACTCGCCGAGGTGGACCGTGACCTGAGCGGACGGGTGGCGGCCTACCGCTCCGGGTATCTGAAGGAGGAGCGCCGCGAGCTCGAAGACGCGCTGCGCGAAGGCCGGCTGCTCGGCGTCGCCTCCACTCCGGCGCTGGAGCTCGGGATCGACATCTCCGGGCTGGATGCGGTGATCATCGCCGGCTGGCCCGGCACCCGCGCCTCGTTCTTCCAACAGCTGGGCCGCGCCGGGCGCTCGGGCCAGCGCGGCGCCGCGTTCTTCATCGCCGGGGATGATCCGCTGGACTCCTATCTGTTGGACCACCCGGAGGCGATCTTCGACACCGCGGTCGAGGACGCCGTGACCGACCCGAGGAATCCACATGTGGCCGCCCCGCATATCCTCGCCGCCGCTCAGGAGCTCCCGCTGACCACCCCGGACCTGGAGCTGTTCGAGTCCTGGCTGATCGAGTCGCTCACCGAGCAGGGACACCTGCGACGTCGGCCGCGCGGCTGGTTCTTCGCCCACGACGACGTCTCCGCAGCGGCCTGGGTCAAGCTGCGCTCCGACGGCGGCGGGCCCTACACGATCGTCAACGCGGAAGACGGCACCGTGATCGGGGACATGGGCTCCGCCCAGGCGCAGCCCCAGGCCCACCCAGGAGCGGTCTACCTCCACCAGGGCCGCAGCTACATCGTGGAGGAGCTCGACCGCGAGAACAGCGCCGTGCTGGTGTTTCCGGCCAGCCCGCCGTATTACACCCAGGCCCGGCAGACCACCTCGATCGAGGTGCTGCAGACCGAAGAAGCCATGGACTGGGGCCGCTACCGGCTGCACTCCGGGATGGTGGAGGTGACCAGCACCGTGGTCGGCTTCCAGCGCAAGGCGCTGGGCTCCTCCGAGGTGCTCTCCGACGAGCCGCTGGACCTGCCGCCCTCCTCGCTGCGCACCCAGGCGATGTGGATCACCGCCCCGGAGACCGAGCTCGCGGAGGCCGGGGTGATCCCGGAGCACGTGCCCGGGGCGCTGCATGCCGCCGAACATGCCATGATCGGGCTGCTGCCGCTGCTGACCTCCGGGGACCGTTGGGACATCGGCGGGGTCTCCACCGCGCTGCACCGCGACACCGAGCTGCCCACGATCTTCGTCTACGACGGGCACCCCGGCGGGGCCGGGTTCGCCCGGCGCGGCTTCGAGCTGGCCGCCGAATGGATCGGGGCCACCGCCGAGACGATCGCCGGCTGCGACTGCGCCACGGGCTGCCCCTCCTGCGTGCAGTCCCCTAAATGCGGCAACAAGAACAACCCGCTGGAGAAGCAGCCCGCGCTGAACCTGCTGCGCGCGATACTCACCGCCCGGCCCGAGGAATCCACCTCCGCTTCGGGCCCTGAGGCGGCGCAACGCTGAACACACCCGGCACCGTGACGGAATATGAATGTGCGCAGTGCGGGCGTGAAACGTGAGCTAGGATTGAACCTGCTTCAAGAGAAGTGACCTGGAGATCCGCCGCTGGCGGTGATCCGACGATCCGTTCACGGTCACTCACCAACCCCATGTTCAAGGGTGGTCCCGGATCACGAAGCGGCTTGTTCTCACCATCGGTGGAGCTCAAAGAGGCTCGACTGTGGTGCTGACTGGAACCGGCAAGAGCAGCGTCGAAAGGACACTCCCCGCACCCATCGGTGCACTCTGCGTTCGCGCGTGAACATTCGCGAGCGCCCCAGACATCCCTCTCAGGGCACCCCTGTCACTTTTCCGGGCGAAGATCCGCCCACACAGACCGAAGGATCACTCATGACCCACCAGCAGACCCCCTCCGGACCCCCCTCCGGACCCACCGCCGGCCCTCGGCGCCGCGGGCTCAAAGCCCTGGCCCTCAGCGCCACACTCGCCCTGGCGCTGAGCAGCTGCAGCGCCTTCGATCGCGGCGGTGACGAGGCCGAAGCCGCACCGGAGGATCAGCAGGAGTTCACCATCGGCGTCGTGGGCGCCAACGAGAGCCACCGCGAGGTCGAACGCATCGCCGAGGAGGAACTGGGCTACGAGATCGAACTCGTCGAGTTCACCGAGTACACCCAGCCCAACCCGGCGCTGACCAGCGGCGACATCGACGCCAACTGGTTCCAGCACATCGCCTACCTGGCGGACTACAACGTCAGCTCCGGGGAGGACCTGCAGCCCATCGGCGCGACCGCCGCTGTGCCGCTGACCCTGTACTCCAACGAGTACGACGATGTCAGCGAGTTCACCGAGGGCGACACCATCGCGATCCCCAACGATGCGGTGAACCAGGGGCGTGCGATCAACGTGCTGGTGCAGGCGGGACTGCTGGAGCTCTCGGAGGAGACTCGCCAGCCCGAACCGCGCCACATCGACGAGGAGGACTCCACCGTGACGGTGCAGCCGGTCGCCGCTCAGCAGACGGTCAACGCGCTGGAATCGGTTCAGGGCTCGATCATCAACAACAACTTCGCCCAGGACGCCGAGCTCGACCCCGAGGGTGACGGCATCTTCTCGGATGATCCCACCGACGCCTCAGCGTTTCCCTATATCAACGCCTTCGTGACCCGCGCCGAGGACAGCGAGAACGAGGCGCTGCGCGAGATCGCGGCGGTCTACCACGACGAACGGGTGCTCGAGATCGACGCGGAGCTCTCGGCCGAGACCTCGGTCCCCGCCTCTGACGTCACCGCCGAGCAGCTCCAGGAGTCCCTGGTCGACTACGAGGACTCGCTGCGCAACGCGGGCGCCGAGACCGGTGACGACGAGGCCGGCGAGGCCGAGGAAGCGGACGAGGACGCGTGAGCACAGCCCCGCTCATCGAGTTCAACAACGTCTCGCGGACCTTCGGGACGGGAGACAAGACCGTCACCGCGGTCGAGGACGTGAGCCTGCGCGTCGACCGCGGTGAGGTCTATGGCGTCATCGGGTTCTCCGGGGCCGGGAAGTCCACCCTGATCCGGCTGATCAACGGGCTTGAACGCCCCACCGCAGGCTCGGTCCATGTGCTGGGCCAGGAGATCTCCGCCATGCGTGAGGGCCAGCTCGCCAAGGTCCGCTCCCGGATCGGCATGGTCTTCCAGCAGTTCAACCTGTTCCACTCCCGCAACGTCGCCGGCAATGTCGCATACCCGCTGAAGGTGGCTGGTTGGAACAAGCCCGCGCGCGAAGCCCGGGTGGAGGAGCTGCTGGAGTTCGTGGGACTGACCGAGAAGGCTGCGCAACACCCGGAGCAGCTCTCCGGCGGGCAGAAGCAACGGGTCGGGATCGCCCGCGCGCTGGCCGCGAAGCCGGACATCCTGCTGGCCGATGAGTCCACCTCCGCGCTGGACCCCAACACCACCGGTGAGGTCCTGCGGCTGCTGCGCCGCGCCAACGAGGAGCTCGGCATCACCATCGTCGCGATCACCCACGAGATGGAGGTCATCCGCTCCATCGCGGACCGGGTCGCGGTGATGGACCAGGGCCGGATCGTGGAGTCCGGGCTGGTCTATGACGTCTTCTCCAGCCCGCGCGAGACCAAGGACGCCAGCTTCGTCGGTGCGGCGTTGAAGAACCGGCCCACCGCAGAGGATGTGCAGCGGATCCGCGGCCATGCCAGCGGACGGCTTGTGGTGGTCTCGCTGCAGAACGCGGCGGCGGTCAGCTCCGTGCTGGGCGAGGCCGCCGCACACGGGGTCTCCTTCGAGATCGTGCATGGCGGCATGAACACCACGAAGAACGCGTCCTACGGCCTGCTCACCCTCGCCCTGCAGGGCGAGGATCGCGCGGTCGAGGCCTTCGTCGCGGCGCTGAACTCCGCCGGAGAGGTCCAGGAGGTGCAGGAATGATCGACACTTATCGAGCTCTTGACTGGAGCTACTACGGGCCCGAGCTGCTCGAGGCCATCTTCGACACCATCTATATGGTCGCCTGGGCCTTCCTGCTCGGCGGGCTCCTCGGACTGGCCATCGGCCTGACGCTCTACACCACCCGTCAGGGAGGGCTGCTGGCGAATAAGCCCGCCTATATGGCGATGAACTTCATCGTGAACCTGATCCGGCCGATCCCCTTCGTGATCCTGATCGCGGCCCTGCAGCCGGTGACCATCTACGTGATCGGCTCCGGGATCGGCAACGATGCGGTGATCTTCGTGATGATCTGGGCCTCCACCTTCGCGATCGCCAGGATCGTGGAACAGAACCTGGTCTCGATCGACCCCGGAGTGATCGAGGCGGCACGCGCCATGGGCGCCTCCCGACTGCGCATCATCCTCACCGTGCTGCTGCCGGAGGCGCTGGGTCCGCTGATCCTGGGGTATACCTTTGTGATCATCGCGCTCACCGACATGTCTGCCCTGGCCGGGATCATCGGTGGCGGCGGCATCGGCAACTTCGCCATCGTCGAGGGCTACAACCGGTTCAACCCCGAAGTGACCTGGCTGGCGGTGATCGTGGTGATCGTCTTCGTCCAGTCGCTGCAGCTGGTGGGCAACTGGGCGGCACGCAAGGTCATGCGGCGCTGAGCCTGTCAGTGACCCGGCCGCCGCGTCGTCGTCGTCATTGCTCTGCCCCGCCCCCTGCCCCTGTCCCTGCTCTCTGCCCGCTGCACATGCACATGCACATGCACATGCACCACGGAAGGATCCACCCATGACTCTGCGCTCCCTCACCCTGGGAACCGGTTCGCATCAGCTCGAGACCTCAGCGCTGGGCTACGGCGCGATGTCGCTGGCCGGCGCCTACGGGGCCATCACCGAGTCGGACTCGATCGCCCTCCTGGAGCACGTGGCGCAGCGCGAGGTGACCTTCCTGGACACCGCGAACATCTACGGCGATGGCGAGAGCGAACGGGTCTTGGGAAAGTTCCTGAAGCACCGGCGCGAGGAGTTCGTGCTGGCGAGCAAGGTCGGCATCGAGAAGGGTGCAGGGGTCGGCAAGCGCCGGGCCCGGGGCGACGCGGCGTATATCAAAGAGCAGATCGATCACAGCCTGCGCCGACTGGGCACAGATCACCTGGACCTCTACTACCTGCACCGGGTGGACCCTGAGACACCGATCGAGGAGAGCGTCGGAGCCCTGGGCGAGCTGGTCACCGCGGGCAAGGTACGCAGCATCGGTCTCTCCGAGGCCACGGGGGAGGAGATCGCCCGCGGCCACGCCGTGTTCCCGATCACCGCGGTGCAGAGCGAGTGGAGCATCTTCGCCCGGGACGTGGAGCCCCACGTGCTGCCGACCTGCGCGCGGCTGGGGATCGGTTTCGTGCCCTACTCCCCGGTGGGCCGAGGTCTGCTCACGGATTCCTTCGATCCCCAGGCTCTTCCGGCGGAGGACATCCGGCAGAACTTCCCCTGGTTCATGCCAGAGAACCTGCCGCACAACGCAGCGCTCCTCGCACGGGTCCGCGACATCGCCGCAGGCCTGGAGCTGCCCACCGCGGGGCTGGCGCTGGCCTGGCTCTATCAGCAGGCAGCCGCCCTGGGCGTGCAGATCGCCCCGATCCCGGGGACTCGGACCGCCGGGCACTGGGATCAGCTCCAGCGCGGGGTGGATGTCCAGGTTCCCGGGGAGGCCATGGCAGAGCTGGACGCGCTGGCGGGCCAGGTCTCCGGGGACCGCAGCTTCGATCCGCGCTGGGTCTCCGGCGGGCGCGAGGGGCTCCTTCCGCGCGGCTGACCCGGCTCGCAGATGGTCGCCCCGCAGGCAGCCTGCCTCCGCATCGATTGTGCGATCTGGCCGATCTTCGAAGTGATCTCCGTGCGAGAACCTGCACAGAGTGCGCATGCGATGCTGGCGCTCGGATCTTCGCCGGTCCTTCCCACGGGTCTGCCCCAGCCCTGACGGTCACCCGGTCCTGGATCGCGCCTCTCCACAGGATGGCGTCCTCTCGCGGAATCCAGCGCCGCGCGGCCAAGACTGGTGGCACCTGCAGACCGCAGGGCTCACCCGTCGTCAAGGTCCCCCAGGGCCCGAGCCGCACGTCCCCGAGTCTCCCTTCTCTGAGACTCGATCCTCCCAGGCTCGGCGGCCCCAGGGTCCAGGCGACCATCACGGAAGGCACCGTCATGGAACACCCGGTCATGGAACGCACGGTCACTCAGCCCGCTGTCCTGGAAGCTCCACCGGCGCGCAGCGGCCCGCGGGGATCCCGGCATTGGGCGCATCGGCTTCATCATGAGCAGGAGGGCCTCGCCACGGCCGAATACGGCATCGTGATGCTCGCCGCCGTCGGGTTCGCCGGGCTGCTGGTCGCGGTGCTGAGCTCAGGCACCGCCCGAGGGCTGCTGACCGGCGTCGTGGAACGTGCACTCTCCTTCTGAGCGCGGGGCGATCACCGCAGAGTTCGCGGTGGCGCTGCCAGGAGTCATGCTGGTGCTTCTGCTGGTGCTCTCGCTCGGGCTGCACGGCGCCGCCCAGGTCACCCTGGAGTCGGGAGCTCGGGCTGCGGCTCGAGAGCTGGCCCGCGGGGAGGACCCGGCCTCGGCGGAGGCGGCCGCCCGGCGGATCACCGGTGAAGAGGTGTCCTTCCAGCTCAGCCACGATCAGGGCTATGTCACCGTCGAGCTGGTCCGCCCGGTCCGGGTGCTCGGCTGGGTCGAGGTCGCGATGACCCAGGACGCGCAAGCCACGGCTCGAGTCGAGGATCTGCCATGAGACCCCCGGGACGGTTCTCGGCCGAGCGGGGTTCAGGCACCGTGTTGGCGCTGGGACTGATCATGGTGCTGCTCCTCCTGCTCGCCGCGACACAGGTCCTGAGCATGGTCGCGACATCTTCCGCGCAGGCTGCCCGCGGGGCAGACCTGGCGGCGCTGGCCGGAGCCGACGCGGCGCGCGGGCTGAGCACCGGAAGTCCGTGCACCGTGGCGGAGGCTGTGGCCGTGCGCAATGCGGTGGAGCTCACCAGCTGCACCGTCACCGGCGAGGACCGCACCGAGGTGCTGGTGCGCACCGCGGTGCCGATCCTTCCCGAGCGGCTGATGGACGCCGGTGGTACAGACCTCTCCGAACTGCTCGGTCGTGGGGCGGCGCGCGCCGGTCCTCCCGGTTGAGCGTGGATCAGAGCCGAGCGAGCAGCGCCGCCAACAGCGCGATCCTTTCCGGGATCGACTCCAGCCGGACCTGCTCATGGTCGGCGTGGGCTCCCGCACCGTCGGGACCCAGGCCGTCGAGGGTCGGCAGGTCTGAACCGAGAAAGTTGGTGTCTCCGGCGCCGGCCGCGGGATGACCGCCGACGGCGGGCAGTCCGGCGTCCTGGGCAGCGGCTTCCACGGCGGCGAGCAGCTCCTCGTCCGCGGCGTCGGCCTGCCAGGCGGGACGCTGGGACAGGGTGTGCACCTGCAGCTGGGCATCCGGACGTACCGGAGCCAGGTCCCGGATCGAGGCCAGAACCTGGTTCTCCACGTCGGGGGTTCGGAATCGCAGTCCCACCTCCACCGAGGCCGCGGCGGGCACCACGTTGGTCTTTCCGCCACCGGCGATGGTCCCCACATTGCACAGCACGTCCCCCGGGGCGGCCTCCTGCGCGGACCCGACGACCTTGCGCAGCGCAAGGATCTGATCGACCAGCTCCTCGATGGCGTTGACTCCACCGTCAGGATCCAGGGCCGCATGGGAGGCCCGTCCGGTGATCTCCAGGCGCAGCCTGGTGCTGCCGAGCCGGCCCATCTTCAGCGCCCCACCGGGGTGAGGAGATTCGAAGCCGAGTACCGCGCTGACTCCCTCGGCGCTGGCCAGCAGCAGCTCCCGGGAACTCGGGGAGCCGATCTCCTCGTCACCGACCACGATCACGCGCACCGGCGGCCGGGAGGATCCCAGCTCCGCGCTGACACTGAGCCCCTGGTGCATGATCAGCAGCCCAGACTTCATGTCGAAGATCCCGGGACCGTACGCAATGCCGTCCTCGATGCGGAAGGGCATCTCCGCCAGCGTCCCTTCCGGCCACACCGTGTCGGAATGACCGATGAAGAGCACCGGTGCGGCATCTCGCGAGGCGCCTGCGCCGGGGATGTCCATCACCAGGTGGGTGCCCCACTCCCCCTCCCGCACGGAGACCTCGGCGTGGTGTTCGGCGAAGAGCTCGCGCACCTGATCCGCGACGGCAGAGACCCCCGCAGCGTCCCCCGTGGGCGACTCGGTCAGCACCATCCGTTCCAGAAGTTCCAGGGTTCGGTCATACCGATTCCTTGCGAGATCAAGCAGAGCAGTGCCAGAAGAGTTGTCCATGAGGCTATGATACGCAACGTAAGAACATTGACCAGGCCTCGAGAGGACCGCATGACACATCAGGATGCAGCCGCACCCGCTTCCCCCGCCATGCCGGAATCGATCAGCCTGGATGGTGGAATCACCGTGCGTGGCCTCACCGAGGTCGCCGAGCTGGAAGCCGCCTGCCGGCTCTACCGTGAGGTCTTCGCCTACAGCGGGGAGGACCAGGGCATCAACGCCCGCCTGCTGAAGAACCTGCTCACCTACGGCGGCACCGTCATCGGGGCACTCGACGCCGCCGGCGACCTGCGCGGGATGGCCTTCGGCTGGACCGCCGTGGAGACCGATCCGGAGGATCCGCATGTCTACCACTTCTCCCAGGCCGCAGTGGTCTCCGCTGACCTGCAGGGCCAGGGGGTCGGGCGGGCGCTGAAGACCGTCCAGGCCGCCGTCGCCCACCGGCAGGGATCGAGCCGGATGCGCTGGACCTACAACCCGATGATCAGCCGCAACGCCCACTTCAACCTCGACGTTCTCGGCGCACAGGGCCGTTGGTTCACCCGCGACGCGCTTGCCGGGCCCGGCACCGACCGCATCACCGTGGAATGGCGACTCGGCGAGAAGAGCACCGACCCCCACCAGGCCACACGGGACCAGCGGAGCGCGTCTGAGGATGACTTCGAGGCGGTGCTGGCGGCACACCCGCTCACCGTCGCCGGGGAGATCCGCGCCGACGCCGAGTCCACGGCGCTCGCCGTTCCCACCCAGCAGCCCACCGACCCCACCGTGATCGAGCTGCTGCGCACGCGCTTCCATGAGATCTTCACCGAGGGGTTCGTGGCGGTCTCCTGCCGCCGTGTGGACGAGGATCTGGCGGTCTACCGCTTCACCCGGCGGGCATGAGCGGGATCGAGAGCGGGGCATCCCCGATCGGTGGGCCGCAGGATCCACCCGGGGAGGGGACGCCGCAGACCCACCGCGGGCCGGACAATCCGGCCGCGCGCTTCGGAGCCAGCATGGCCCCGCGCGCCTCGGCCAAGACCCTGCAGGCCCGCCTGATCCGCAAGGAGCGCGAGAACCTGGAACGGGTCTTCGCCAGCTTCGAGACCGAGGAATCGGTGGCCCGGGCCGCTGCGCTGATCGCCGGAGCGCGCCGCCGTTTCATCGTGGGCCACGGCAGGTCGGCCGCCTTCGCGCACCTGTTGGACCTGGACCTCTCCCACGGGCTCTCCCAGGTCTCGCGCATCGACGGCCAGAGCACTCGCAGCATCGACGTGCTCACCGATGTGCGCGGCACCGACGTCCTGGTCGCGTTCTCGCTGCGCCGATACCGCCGGGAGACCGCCGAACTGGTGCGAGCCTTCGCCCAGCGCGGGGGCACCGTGGTTGCGGTGACCGATTCGACCGAGTCACCGCTGGTGGAGCCCGCCAGCGAGCTCGTGATCGTGCCCACCGACTCCGCCTCGGTGACGGACTCCGCCACCGGCATCGCTGCGGTGATCCACCTGCTCACCGCGCTGACCACCGCAAGTGCCAAGGGCAGCCGCCGTCGGCTGACCGAAAGAGAATCACTGATCCAAGAGATGGGACTGTATATCTGATGCGCGCCACAGAGATCGTGCTCCACGACGTCGAGCTGCCCCTGCGACATGCCTTCGAGACCAGCTCGCACCGGAAATCCTCGCTGCGCCACCTCCTGGTGGAGATGACCGCAGAGGACGGCACCACCGGCTGGGGCGAGATCGCCTCCCCCGCCGGTCCCTTCTATGCCCCCGAGACCACCACGACGGCCTGGCAGACCGCCGTCGATCACCTGATTCCCGCGGTGCTCGGCGCAGAGTGGGTCCACCCCGACGAGATCGCCGGACTCTACGCCAAGGTGCGCGGCAACTATTTCGCCAAGGCCGGGATCGAGATGGCCGCCTGGACGCTGTGGACCGCCGCTGAGTCGGTGCCGCTGGCGCGGGCTCTCGGCGGGGACCGTGACTCCGTGGTCGCGGGCGTCTCCCTGGGCATAGAGCCCAGCATCGAGGCGCTGCTGACCGAGGTCACCCGCCACGTGGAGTCCGGCTATCCCCGGGTGAAGCTGAAGATCGCACCCGGCTGGGACGTGAAGCCGGTCCGGGCCGTGCGTGAGGCCTTCCCTGATCTCGATGTCCACGTCGACGCCAACGGCGCCTACCCGGGGACCGCCGAAGCCGGCGGCGAGGCGGCCTTCGATGTGCTGCGCGCCCTGGATCCGTTCCGGCTGACCATGATCGAGCAGCCCTTCGCGCCGAAGAACTTCCTGGACCACGCCAAGCTGACCGCAGCCCTGGACACCCCGGTCTGCCTGGACGAGTCGGTCGAGACCCTGGACGACCTGCGCACCGCGCTGGCGCTGAAGGCCGGCAACGTGCTCAACATCAAGGTCTCCCGCATGGGCGGACTCAGCGCTGCGCGCGACGCCCATGCCATGGCCTCGGCCGCGGGCTGGCCGGTCTGGTGCGGAGGGATGCATGAGTTCGGCGTCGGCCGGCTGGCCAATGTGGCGCTCTCCTCGCTGCCCGGCTTCACCCTGCCCTCCGACGTCTCGGCCTCGAGCAAATACTATGCCCAGGACATCATCGATCCCCCGGTCACCGCCGAGCGCGGAGTGGTGCAGGTCCCGACCGCGCCGGGGCTGGGGCACGGCGTGCTCCCCGAGGTCATCGCGGCGCATGCGACCAGGCAGCAACGGTTCAAGGCCTGAGCCTCCGCCTGTGGCGCAGTATCCTGACAGGGAGCAGCGCTCGAGAAGTCTCACCGGCTGAAAGGCAGCGATCACCATGGTCACCGCATTCGTGATGATGAAGACCGATCCCCATCGGATCCCTGAGTCCGCGCAGGACATCGCCAACATCGAAGAGGTCCAGGCGGTCTATTCGGTCACCGGCAAGTGGGACCTGGTCGCGATGGTGAAGACCCCGAACCTGGAGGATCTCAGCGACCTGGTCCCGGCGAAGATCTCCAAGGTGGCCACGGTCCATGACACCGAGACGATGGTCGCGTTCCGGACCTATTCGGACCAGGAGCTCGAGGCGAGCTTCAGCCTCGGCGGGGAGTAGCACCACCGTCCTGCAACACCGAGGGC
>NZ_JEMO01000017.1:0-32432 GCF_000582475.1 Nesterenkonia sp. AN1 | reverse complement strand
GCCGCCGCGTTCCCCAGCCGCTGAACCCCGGGGCGCGCACTGGGGCTGCGCTCCCCTCGAGCGCAGCCCCAGCTTCCGTGCACGCAGATCGGTGCGAGAAATCACGTGCAGGCGTTCAGCCGCTCAGGCGTCGGGACCCCGCCCCTGCGCGGTATGGGTCTTCTCGGTGCGGTACTCGGTATAGGTGTACGGGTTGTCCAGGATCTTGGTCTCCGGGACGTCGGGGCTCATGCCGGCCTCCCACTCGGCCTGTCCCAGCTCCGAGGCGATGTGCTCCACCGTCGCCTCCACGGTGCGGCGCACCTTGCCAGATCCACATCAACAAGCTTGTGCTGATGCTTCACGATCCGGCCGTTGACCATCACGGTGTGCACATCCCCGCGCTGGGCCTGGAAGACCACGTGGCCGTGCGGGTTCAGGATCGGGAACATCGCCGGGGAGTCGTCGTTCTTGATCAGCACGATGTCGGCCTTCTTGCCGACCTCCAGGGAGCCGATGGACTTCTCCATCCCGAGCGCCTCAGCGCCGCCATGGGTGGCCCAGCCGACCACCTGGTCGGCGCGCAGGCCCAGGTTGGTGCAGGTCTCTCCGGTGGCGTGATGCTCGAAGTGCTCCCGCGCCCGGTCCGAGCTGAGCGTGGAGCGCATCGCTGCGAACGGATCTGCGCTCCACCAGACCGAGGTGTCCACCGAGAGTGAGACCGGGATTCCGTGCTTGCGCAGCTGCCAGGACGAGGGATAGCCCTGCCCGCAGCTGGACTCGGACTCCGCCGAGACCGAGGCCGAACCTCCGGTGGCGGCGATGCGCTGATAGGAGTCCTGGTTCAGCGTCGCGGCGTGGACGTAGACGGTCTTCTCGTTCATGAACCCATGCTCGTGCATGAGCCGGATGCCGTCGTCGTTGGTCGCGCCCCAGACCCCGGCGTGGGTGGTGGCGCCCACGCCCAGGTCTCGGGCGACCTCGAAGGCCTTCTGTTCCGGGAACTCCGGGTCACCGGTGACGTCGAAGGCCATCTGGAAGCCGAGCATGTCATCACCCAGTTGGCCGCCCGAGCGCGGGATCCGGCGGTCCACGAAGTCGCGGAACTCACGCGAGGCGGACCATTCCCAGGGCCCGGCGTGGATGTTGCCGTAGGCGAAGACGAAGCGGCCGGCGACCTCTTGGAGCGCGTCCACGGCCGCATCGGCGTGATCCACGGTGGAGAGGCCGTGGGACCAGTCCACTGAGGTGGTGACTCCGGAGTCGATGGCCTCCACCGCGGAGAGCAGGTTTCCGGCGTAGATGTCCTCGGGGCGGAACTTCTTGCCGTGTTCGAGGTAGTTCCAGACGAAGTACTGGGTTAGCGTCCAGTCGGCACCGTAGCCCCGCATGGCGGTCTGCCACATGTGCCGGTGCGTGTCGATGAAGCCGGGGGTGATCATTCCACCCTCGGCATCGATCACCTGGGCATGCTCGGGCGCCTCGAGATCCGGGCCGATGGCCGCGATGGTGTCACCCAGGACCAGGACGTCGCCCCTGGTCAAGACGCTGTGCTGCTTGTCCATGGTCAGCACGATCCCGTTCTTGAACAGGACGGGCGCGCCGGTGCCGTTGGATGCGGCTTCAGAACTCATATCAGCCTCCGTTGAAGATCTCTGTGATGGTGCTCACGATAGCTGTCGTTCGCACAGTGGACAAGGGTCCGTTTACCTCGCGAGGTCGATCTCAGGAATCCATTCCGGGGACCCTTGATCAGGTGAGCCTGGGGTTGACGGCCATGCGCAGGCGGTGTGAAACTGGTCACGGGATAAGCGGACGAGTGTCCGTATGACGACGCATCCGGGCGTGACAGGGCCTGTGTGGGACTCGCAGAAAGAGGACTCCGAGATGAACCAGCACCATCCAGATGAGACCAGCGCCGGGGGTGCGCGGCCCGGAGGCGATGCTGCCGCGCAGGCCCATCAGGCCCCGCACGGGGCACAGCCCGAGAAGCCAGGCGGGAGCCTGCCGCTGGAGGGCATCCTGATCGCGGACTTCTCCCGGGTGCTCGCCGGTCCCTACGCCACCATGCTGCTCGCGGACCTCGGCGCCGAGGTGATCAAGGTCGAGGGCACCGGCGGAGACGACACCCGGACCTGGGTCCCGCCCCGCCGTCCGGACGGGGTCTCCACCTACTACGCCTCGATCAACCGCAATAAGAAGTCGATCGTGTTGGACTTCAAGGACGCCGATGACCTCGCCGCCGCCCAGGCGCTGGCGCAGCGCGCCGACGTCGTGATCGAGAACTTCAAGCCCGGCGGCCTTGAGAAGTTCGGCCTGGACTACGACTCGGTGGCGAAGGCCAACCCCCACGTCATCTACTCCTCGATCACCGGCTTCGGCACCGAGGGCGAAGGGGCGAAGTACCCCGGCTATGACCTGATCGTCCAAGCGATGTCGGGGCTGATGAGCCTCACCGGTTCCCCGGACGGCCCGCCCTACCGCGCCGGGATCAGCGTGTTCGATGTGATGGCCGGGCTGCATTCGACCATCGGCATCCTCGCCGCGCTGCGCCAGCGCGACCGCACCGGCGACGGCGCCCACGTCGAGGCGTCCCTGATGGCCTCGGCCATGTCCGGGCTGGTGAACCAGACCCACGCCTATGTGGGCGGCGGCACCACCCCGATGCGGATGGGCAACGCCCACCCCTCGCTCTACCCCTATGAGGCCATGCCCACCGCCGACGATGACGTGATCATCGCCGCCGGCAACAACACCCAGTTCAGCAGGCTCTGCATGGTGCTGGGGATCCCCGAGATCGCCCAGGACGAGCGCTTCGCCGAGGTCGGAGACCGCACCGACCGCCGTGACGAGCTGCGCCCGATCCTGGAGGCAGAGCTGGCCAAGCACACCGCCCAGGAGCTCTTCGAGAAGCTCAACGACGTCGGGGTGCCCTGCGGGCCGATCAACACCATCAAGCAGGGGGTCGAGTACGCCGAGGCGCTGGGCCTGCGGCCGGTGGTGCAGGTCGGCACGGGAGACAGCGCCGTCCCCGGCGTCCGGCACCCGCTGAGCTTCAACACCATGAACCCGCGCTATGACCTGGCCCCGCCGGAGCTGGGGGAGCACACCGAGGAGATCAAGGCCTGGCTGAAGACCGAGGAGAGGACGCCACGATGAGCGCCGAAGAGCATCAGTATCAGACGCCGAGCTACCCCACCGCACTGGGAACCTCCACCACCGAGGAGATCAGCCTGATGGGCCAGTCCCTCTCAGAGGATCTGATGGGCAAGGTCGGGTTCGCCGAGCTGGCCTTCTGGATGACCGCCACCCGCCGGCCCACCCCCGGTGAGCTGCGGACCTTCGAGGCGGTGCTGGTCGCGCTGGCCGATCACGGCTTCACCCCCACCGCGATCGCCGCTCGGCTGACCTACCTCTCGGCCCCGGAGTCCATCCAGGGCGCCATCGCCGCCGGACTGCTGGGCGGCGGCTCCCGCTTCCTCGGGGTCACCGAGGACACCGGCAAGTTCCTGCACCAGGTGCTCGAGGCCGACGACGGCGAGCGCAGCACCGAGGCGGACTATGACGCCCTGGCGCGGGAGGCGATCACCCGGGCACGGGCCGCCGAGCAGATCGTTCCCGGCCTGGGCCACCCGGTGCACAAGCAGGGGGACCCGCGCACCCCGCGGCTGATCCAGATCGCCGAGGAGGGCGGGACCCGCGGGGAGCACCTGCGCCTGTTCGAGGCCATGGGCCGGGTCAGCGAAGAGGTGCTGGGCAAGAAGCTTCCGCTCAACGGCGCCGGGGTCTGCGGGGCAGCCCTGGCTGACCTCGGGCTTCCGGTGGACTTCCTGCGCGGCTTCGCACTGCTCGCCCGCACCGCCGGGCTGCTGGGGCAGATCGCGGAGGAGCGGCGGAATCCGATCGCCAACGACATCTATATGCATGTGGACCGGAACGCCAGGTTTGTCCCGCTGACCGGCGACGACACCCACGAGGACACCCATGAGGACGCCGAAGGGTCCGCTGAAGCTGATCACTCCGGTCATTCCGGTCATTTCGGTGAGTCGAAGGAGAACTGAGCATGGCAGAGCTGACCGCGGTGCTCGCGAGCACCCACCACCCGTTCTACTACAAGGCCACCACCTCCCCGGAAGATCAGCGACCGCCCTATGCCGCGGACTGGCAGCGCAAGGTCGAGGCTACCGCGAGACGCTCACCGCCGCGGAACCCGACATCTTGGTGATGGTCGGGGCGGATCACTTCCACCAGCTCTGGCTGGACAACTATCCGCAGTTCCTGATCGGCAAGCAGGAGAGATACGACGCGACCTTCTACAACGAGGAGCGCGAGTTCGGGATCCCGAAGTACACCCTCGCCGGAGACATCGAGCTCTCCCGCTATATGCACCAGGAGCTGCTGGGCAAGGACTTCGACTTCTCGGTCAGTCACGAGCTGAAGATCGATCACTCCATCATCTGCCCGATCATCACGGTCCGCCCCGAGGCGGACCTGCCGATCGTGCCGATCTACACGAACATCTTCGTGCCCCCGCTGCCCTCGCCGCGCCGGTTCTACCAGGTGGGGCGGGCCATCCGGGAGATCATCGACAGCTTCCCCAGCGACAAGAAGGTCGCCGCCATCGGCACCGGGCACCTCTCTCTGGAGCTCGGCGGACCCCGCCAGTTCGGCGAGCACGGGCCGGATCCGCTCTTCGACGCCGATGCGATCGAATGGCTCTCCACCGGCAACATCGACGCGATCCTGGCCAATGTCACCCACGAGTCGATGGCCGGGGCCGGCAACGCCACCCACGGATTCATGGACCTGCTGCTGATGATGGGCGTCGCCGGCCCCGGGGTCCACGCCGACTACGTCGATCACCTGGATCTGTTCCACACCCGGGAGATGTACATGACCTGGTACCCGAACAAGACCCAGGATCAGCTCGACGCGGCCGCCCGGGCTGCCGCGACCGCCCAGGCCAGCACCGGTCCGATCTACGCCACCGATCCGGCCTGGGAGAAGTTCCGCGTGAATCAGGAGCAGGCATGAGCAAGTACTACGTCAACAAGTTTCTCTTCACCATCGATCGGGACCCTGAATGGGTGGCCAGTTATCGCGAGGATCCCCGGGCCACCGTGGCCCGCTGGGAGAAGGAGATCGGGAGCTGGCTGAATCCGGTCGAGCAGACCAGCTGGCTGGAGTTCACGCAAGAGGAGCGCGAGGCGCTCTGCACCCACGACTACGTGTGGCTCTTCGAGCACGGCGCCCACTTCTTCCTGAACCTGACCCTTTTCATCGCGCTCTTCGACGAGGAGTACGCCGCCGCGAAGGGGCCGCTGGCGTTCCAGACGGAGATGGCGCAGAAGCTGGGCCACTGGACCGGGCGGGACTACCCCTCGGTGGCGATGTGAGCCGCCGGCGATGAGCTGTTCAGCCCCGAAGATCGGGTGCGGCTCACTCCTGCGGTGAGGCCAGCAGCGGGAGGCGCCCGAGGTTGGCGGCGTCGCGCTCGCGAGTGTGGCGGGGCAGCGACTGCCAGCGGGTCCAGTCCGCGGTGACCGCCGCGGCGGCCTCGCGCAGCGGGGGCAGGTGCTTGCTCAGCAGCGTCTCCACGCTGGTCTCGGCCGCGTGGACCGTGGTGTTCATCGAGGCCAGCACCCTTCCGCGGCCATCCCGAACCGGCACCGCGATGGAACGGATGCCGCGCGCCAGCTCCTCGTCGGCCAGAGCATAGCCCTGCCGCTGCACCCGGTCGAGCTCCTCGAGGAAGGACTTCTGGTCCCACTGCACCACCGGAACCACCGAGGAGCGTGACGGGTCGGAGAGCCGTTCCAGGATCTCCCGGCGCTCCATGTCGGCCAGCAGCACCTTGCCCTGGGAGGTCGGCGGCGCCGGGAAACGGGTGCCGATGTCCACCCGAAGGCCGATCAGCTTGGGCACCGCGACTCGGGCCACATAGACGATGTCGGGTCCGTCCAGCTGGGACATCGAGGCCGATTCATGCGTGTGGGTGACCAGCGATTCCAGGTGCGGCCTCGCCACATCCCAGAGCCCCAGCGAGCTCACATAGGCCATGCCCAGTTCCATCACGCGGGGGGTGAGTGAGAAGAGCCCGTCATCGGAGCGCACGTAGTCCAACTCTTGAAGCGTCATCAGGATTCGCCGCGCCGTCGGACGTGCCAGATCGGTGGCCTTGGCCACCTGGCTCAGGGTCAGGCCCGCGGGATATTCCGGGGTGAACGCCCTGATGACGGACAGCCCGCGGGAGATGGCTTCGATGAACTCGGGACTTCGCTCCGGTGACATCTGGTTCCTTTCAGTGGAGCTGGGTCTGGTGCTGGTCGGCACGGGCTTCGCGCAGTCGGGTCCAGGTCCGCACGAGCTGACTGAACTCCTTGACCTGCACCAGGACATGGTCCCGGGCGGTGTTCTCCGCGGTCTCGCCGTCACCGGTGCTGATCGCATTCACGATCGCGAGGTGCTCGGCCAGGGACCTGCGCATCCGGTCGGGGGCCCGGAGCTGGAGCCGTCGATAGGGCTGCAGCACGCGGCGCAGGTGGTGGGCCTGCTGGCGCAGGTACCCGTTGCCGCAGGAGTCGTAGATGATCCCGTGGAACCAGGCGTTGGCGTAGTAGTAGCCGTCCGCGTCGCCCAGGGCCTCGAACCGCTCACATTCCTTCAGCGCCCTGCCGAGTTCGGCCAGAGGCTCACGCTCGATGCGCCGTGAGGCCAGGCGCGCCGCCATGCCCTCAAGCTCGGCCATCAGCTCGAAGCGCTCGGCCAGCTCGGGCAGGCTCAGCTCGGTGACATAGGTGCCCTGTTTGGGGCGGATGCGCACCAGCCCGGAACGTTCCAGGGCCTGCAGCGCCTCGCGCACCGGGGTGCGCGAGCAGCCGAACTCCTGCTGCAGCTTGGCAGGGTCCAGCCGCTCGCCGGGGCCGTACTGCCCATCGACGATGGCGTTCTCCAGCGCATCGCGCACGCGCTGGGATTCCGGGACTCTGACCATGGCACCTCCTGTGACGAGCATATCGCCAGCAGCAAGGTGTGGCCTGGATCACGTTAATACCCTATAGTTCCTGTTATATACATCACAGCCACTGATATACACGTAGGGAGGAACCATGGCGACCACTCAAGGCTGGCTCCTGGCCGATCTGCTGCGCGGCCTCGGCGGGCACAAGTCCGAGTCCGGGGTCGGAACCGCGGCCCAGGCGCCGCTTGATCAGCTCACCGCAGCCTGCGCCGTGCTGATGGGGGACCTGGGGGAGGCGTCCATGCGGGCCGTGGCGGAGCGGGCTCTGGCCACGTACCGGGAGCTCGACGACGACGCCCGGACCGAGTTCTTCACGCACCTGCTTCAGGCCTACTCCGTGGAACCGGAGGCGCTGCGCCGCGCCTACGCGACGTGGGACTCCAGTGAGGCCCAGGCCGATCTGGCGGACCTCTTCGAGGCCAGCGAGCCTCGGCGCCAGGCACTGCTGCGCCGGCTCAACCATGCCCCGGACGGCACGCTGCACCTGGTCAACATGCGCGCTGATCTGCGCCGGATCCTGCGCGGCCGCGCCGATCTGGCGCCGCTGGACCGCGACTTCCGGCACCTGTTGAGCTCCTGGTTCAACCGCGGATTCCTGCGCATGGAACAGCTCGGCTGGGATGCGCCCCGGGAGATGAAGAACCACCTCCTGCGCTACGAGAAGGTCCACCCGATGCGGGACCTGAATGATCTCAAGCGCCGGCTCCGGCCGAAGGACCGGACCTGCTACGCGTTCTTCCACCCCGCCACCGGGGACCTCCCGCTGATCTTCGTCGAAGTGGCGCTGGTCAGGGGGATCCCCGGGGCCGTGGAGCCGCTGCTGAGCCCGACCGAGGCGCTCGCCCCGGCCAAGGCTGACACTGCGGTGCTGTATTCGATCAACAACTCCTTAGACGGCCTGGCCGGGATCTCCTTCGGCAGCCTGCTGATCAAGCAGGTCA
This sequence comes from Nesterenkonia sp. AN1, assembly GCF_000582475.1. Classification (NCBI taxonomy): domain Bacteria; kingdom Bacillati; phylum Actinomycetota; class Actinomycetes; order Micrococcales; family Micrococcaceae; genus Nesterenkonia; species Nesterenkonia sp. AN1. Next base: position 24,491 of record NZ_JEMO01000017.1, on the reverse strand, counting down.
TCGACCAGGTCTCCACAGAGCTGCCGCATCTTGAACACTTCGTCACGCTCTCCCCGATCCCTGGGTTTCGGGGCTGGCTGCGCGAGCAGGCCCGCACCGCGAGCTCCCCGGAGCTCACCGCGCTGCACGTGGACCTCTCCGAGCTCCACGGGCCCGCAGACCTCGCGGGATCCGAAGACACAGGGCAGCCCGGGGCGCAGTTGCTGCAGGGCCGGCTCCGCGCCGCACTCGCCCGCTACATCGCTCTCGAACGCCGGTCGGACGGGCAGCCGCTGGACCCGGTGGCCCGCTTCCACCTGGGCAACGGTGCCACCGCCTGGCAGCTGCACTGGCCGGCCAGCAGCGCGGACTACATGTGGGACCAGTCCTACGGGGCGATGATCACCTACCGCTATGACCCGTCCCTGGTGGAGCGGCGCCACGAGAACTACGTCCGACACGGAACCATCGCTGTAGGGGACCAGGTCACGGGCCTGCTTCCAGACAGGACAGAAGACATCCTCAGCACCGAAGACATGCACAGCACAGCAGACATCCGCAGCGAGAAGGGAACCTCACCAGTGGACAACCACGTCGACGGCATCTACCAGGGCTTCATCCAGCAGGCACAGACGCACCCGGAGAAGCCGCTGTTCCACCTTTCCGACGGGCGCACCCTCACCTACGCGCAGGTGCTCCACACCTCGCGGCGGATCGCCGCGAAGCTGATCGGCGACGGCGTGCTCCCGGGTGACCGGGTGGCCGCCCAGGTGGAGAAGTCCCCGGAGGCCATCGCGCTCTACCTGGCGACCCTGCAGGTCGGTGGGGTCTACCTGCCGCTGAACACCGCCTACACCGGCGCCGAGATGGACTACTTCATGGCCGACGCCGCCCCGCGGGTGCTGGTCTGTGACCCGAGCAAGGCCGCGGAGCACGTGGCGCGCGGCAAGGACGGGATCGTCGTGGAGACCCTCGGTACGGCAGGGGAGGGCACGCTGCTCGCCGCCGAGCAGGAGCACACCGAGATCGCCGTGCTGCGCGCGTCAGATCCCGGCGCGATCCTCTACACCTCCGGGACCACCGGGCGCTCCAAGGGTGCCGTGCTGACCCAGGGCAACCTCGCGGCGAACTGCGCCTCGCTGATCCAGTCCTGGGAGTACACGTCCGAGGACGTGCTGATCCACGCGCTGCCGATCTTCCACATCCACGGACTGTTCGTGGCGGTCAACATGACCCTGGTCTCCGGCGCCTCGATGATCTGGCTGCCCAAGTTCGACCCCGACGCGGTGCTCGACGCGATGCCCGAAGCCACCGTGCTGATGGGCGTGCCCACCTTCTACACCCGGCTGCTGAGCACAGAGCGGCTCAGCGCCGAGGCCTGCACCGGGATCCGGCTCTTCGTCTCCGGCTCGGCCCCGCTGCTGGCCAGCGACCACGAGGCCTTCGAGGCACGCACCGGGCACGCCATCCTGGAGCGCTATGGGATGACCGAGACCGGGATGAACACCTCGAATCCCTACCGCGGCGGCCCGCGCCGGCCTGGCACCGTGGGGCATCCGCTGCCCGGCGTCGAGGTGCGGATCGTGGACCGGGAGACCCAGGCGACGCTGCCCCAGAACGAGGTCGGCATCATCGAGGTTCGCGGCGGCAACGTGTTCGCCGGGTACTGGAACATGCCGGAGAAGACCGCCGAGGAGTTCCGCGAGGACGGGTTCTTCGTCACCGGGGACCTCGGGGTGATCGATGAGCAGGGCTACCTGAGCATCGTGGGCCGTGACAAGGACCTGGTGATCTCTGGAGGCTTCAACATCTACCCCAAAGAGGTCGAGGGGCTCATCGATGACCACCCCGGGGTCACCGAGTCGGCAGTGATCGGGGTGCCGCACCCGGATCTGGGCGAAGGACTGGTCGCCGTGGTGGTCCCCGCAGGCGAGGGCGTCCCGGACGAGACCTCGATCCTGCAGGCGCTCGCCGGTGACCTGGCCCGTTTCAAGCAGCCCCGCGCCGTCCGCTTCGTCGATGCGCTGCCGCGCAACGTGATGGGCAAGGTGCAGAAGGCCGAGCTGCGCAAGCAGTACACAGAACTCTTCAGCAGCTGAATGCTCGCTCAAGACACCTCAACCGCAAGTCAGGAGTAGACGATGGTTCTCTATGGAGTCGCAGCGCTGGCGCTGTGCATGCTCGTGGGAATGCTGATCGGTGATGTCCTCGGGGTCGCCGGAGGCGTCGATGCCAATGTCGGCGGGGTCGGCTTCGCCATGATCCTGCTGGTCGTGGCCACCGACCGGCTGCGCAAGCGAGGCTTGTTCCCCAAGCCCACCGAACAGGGAGTGCTGTTCTGGTCCGCCCTGTACATCCCGATCGTGATCGCCATGGCGGCCACGCAGAACGTCGCCGAAGCGATCGGCGGCGGGCCGATGGCCGCGATCGCCGGTCTGGGTGCGCTCGCCGCGGGCGCCGCCCTGGTGCCGGTGATCTCACGCATCGGAGGACAGTCTGAACCGCTGCCCGCGATGACCGAGGCAGAGAAGGCGGAGGCCTGAGATGGACATCATTGCTGATGTGCTCGAACGCAACGGCCTGCTCTTCGCCTTCGTGGTGGTCGGGGCGCTGATGATGATCTCGGGCTGGCTCTCCAAGACGCTGACCCGAGGACGCCTGCAGGGCTCCGCCATCGCGATCATGCTCGGTCTGGTGCTGGCCTACTTCGGCGGCATCAACACCGGCGGCGAGGCCGGCATGGCCGATATCGCCATCTTCAGCGGCCTGGGCCTGATGGGCGGCGCGATGCTGCGCGACTTCGCCATCGTGGCCACCGCCTACGGCGTGGACCTCCAAGAGATCAAGAAGGCCGGCGCCGCCGGGGTGTTGGCACTGCTGGCCGGCATCGTGGTCTCCTTCGTCGTCGGGGCCGCCGTCGCAGCCGCCTTCGGCTACACCGACCCGGAATCGATGGCGACCATCGGCTCCGGTGCCGCGACCTACATCGTGGGACCGGTCACCGGCACCGCGGTGGGCGCCAGCTCCGAGGTGATCGCGCTCTCGGTGGCCGCCGGCCTGATCAAGGCGGTGGTGGTCATGGTGGGCACCCCGATGATCGCCCCATTCATCGGGCTGAACAACCCCAAGTCGGCCATGGCCTATGGCGGACTGATGGGCACCACCTCAGGGGTGGCCGGTGGACTCGCCGCCACGGACAAGCGCCTGGTCCCCTACGGGGCGATGACCGCGACCTTCTACACCGGACTCGGCTGCCTGCTGGGCCCCTCGATCTTCTACTTCGCACTGGTCGGGCTCTTCGGCTGATCCGCCGGAGCCTCGAAGAACACGACGCCGCCGGCCGTTCACCTCAGCAGAGGTGGGCGGCCGCAGGCCTCGGGCGCAGCGTGCACCGCTGACCTATCGGTACCCGTCCACCATGGCCGCCGCGATGGTCATATACGCCCGGCGGGTCTCCTCCTGGAGCATGTCCAGGTTGATCCGGTCCCCGTCGACCACAGCCCGGTCGAAGGGCACCACCACCAGCCTGCCGCAGGAGCCGCGCAGGCTCTCCTGGATGGCCTCCTTGTCCACCCGGTCCGAGACGCGCTCCTTATCGGTGATCACCACGATGGATTCCCGGGCCAGGCGCTCGTAGCCGTGGTTGGCCAGCCAGTTCAGCGTCTGGAGTGCACGTTGGGCACCGGAGACCGCGAAGCCGGCGGCGATCACGATGTTGTCTGCGGTGTGCAGGATCCCCTTCATGGCGTTGTGGGTGACCCCGGTGCCACAGTCGGTGACGATCACCGGGTAGTACTTGGCGAACTCCGCGTGGATCCGGCGCCACTCCTCGGCCGTCAGGCTGTCCGAGAGGGCCGGGTCCTGCTCTCCGGCGAGCACGTGCAGCCGTCCGGCCTGCTGCAGATAGCCCTGCAGCGCGGTCAACGAGTCGACCTGATCGAGCCTCTCGAGCAGATCGGTGATGCTCGGCGGCTGGTGCGCCTGGGTGGCCCGCTCGCCCAGGGCCCGCTCCACCAGGTCCCCGGAATCCGGGTTGGCGTCGATCGCGCAGGGAATGTCACCACGGTGCCGGGCCAGCGCCATGCCGATCCCCACCGTGGTGGAGGTCTTCCCGATGCCGCCCTTGAGCGAGAGCACCGCGGTGTTGTGGCTGCCCTGCAGTGGGCGGGCGATCCGTTCGATCAGCTCCTGCTCCTGGAGCTCCTTCTGGCTGGGGCCGATGTTGATCACCCCGCCGCTCGCCGTATAGAGGAATCGGCGCAGACCGCCCTGCGGCTTCTCCGGCGCCACCGAGATGAAGGGCCGGCCGGCTTCGGCGAGACGCCGGCGTTCGGCCCGGGTCGGGAGCTCCCTGGCCTCACCGTCCAGCGGTGCGGGGGAGATCCCCTGCGGCGGCAGCTCGGCGCCATCGCCGGCATCGCGGTCATCGGCCACGCCTGTAGGTTCTGCGCGCCCCGGCGTCGGGGCGACGGCGGCTGCGCGCTGGTGCTCGGCTGGACTCTGTGACATGGGGAACCCTCCCGCTCAATGGTGTGACACCTGAGGATTCCCGGTCCGCGCATCCTGCTGAAGCATGTTTCTGCACGTGGTGTGGAATCGGGCGGAGACAGAGTTCGAACAGCTGCACAAACGTAGTAGACCCTGTCCACACCTTACGGGAATCCCTGGTCTGCGAAAGGGGTACGACAAGGAGTTCCCGCCCGTTCAACAGGCGCTCAACATGGTCCTGCGGTCCTGCGGTCCTGCGGTCCTGCGGTCCTGCAGTCCTGCGGCCCGGCGGCCCGGCAGCCCACCCGGAGAAGCCGGGCGGGCCGCCTCGGCTCAGACCTCGGCGGGCTGGCGCTGGTGGACTCGCGCGGAGTGCGCCAGCTTCACCGTCCAGGTCTCGCCCGGGGCCATGGTCTTCGGGGTGCCCTCGACGTTGACGTCGATCGGCTCCGCCGAACCCTCGGAGAGCTTGAGCTCCACCTCGTCGTGGTTGATCGAGACCACGATCGGCTGGTTGCGGTAGCGCATCCGGAAGGTCAGCGAGGGCAGCTCGTCGGGCAGCAGCGGGTGCAGCCAGAGTGCATCGGAGCGGGTCTCCACGCCGCCGTAGCAGCGCAGCACCATGTCCACGGTGCCGGCCATCGCGCCCAGGTGCACGCCCTCGCGGGTGGTCCCGCCCTGGGTGTCCGCGAGGTCAGCCTCCAGTGCCTCCTTGAACAGGTTCCAGGAGCCGGAACGGTCGAACCGGGCCGCCACCCAGCCGTGGACCAGCCGGGAGAGCGTGGAGCCGTGGGAGGACCGGGCCAGGTAATACTCGACCGTGCGGCCGAAGTCCTCCATGGAGAGCGTGTAGCCCATATGATCCAGGGTCTCCACGAGCTCATCGGCGGAGAAGATGTAGCACAGCATCAGCACGTCGGCCTGCTTGGAGAGCTTGTACCGGTTGGTCGAGTCGCCCTCGGCCTGCAGGATCAGGTCGAGCCGGCCGATGTTGCCGTACTTCGCGCGGTAGCCCTCCCAGTCGAACTCCTCCAGCGCCTCGTAGCCCTCGAACTGGCTGATCACGTTGTCCTCATGGAAGGGCACGTGCAGCCGCTTGGCGATGTGCTCCCAGTGGTCCAGCTCGTCTTCGAAGATGTCGAGCCATTCCGAGAGCGGGTCATCGCGGCCGTCGAGGTCGCGCACCAGCCGGGAGGTGTGGCGCAGCATCCAGGAGGTCAGCACGTTGGTGTACGCGTTGTCGCGCAGACCCGTGCCGGGGGCCTCGGCGGTGCCGTCGTGGTACTCGTCCGGGCCCATCACGCCGTCGATGCTGAACCGGTCGGCCTCGGCGTCGTAGGTGGTCATCGAGACGAAGAACCGGGAGATCTCCACCAGGATCTCGGCCCCGTAGTCGGCCAGGAAGGTGTAGTCCTGCGTGGTCTCGAAGTACTGCAGCACCGAGTATGCGATGGCCAGCGAGACGTGGCGCTGGCGGTGGGAGTTGTCCGGCATCCACATCCCGGAGCGTGGGTTCCACAGCTCGGTGGGGGTCTCCTCGCGGCCGTCGGAGCCGGCCTGCCAGGGGAACATCGCGCCGTCGTAGCCCTCGCTGCGGGCCATCGAGCGGGCCTCGCTGAGTCGCCGGTAGCGGTAGAGCAGCAGCCCGCGGGTCAGCTCGGGACGGCGCAGCGTGAGCATCGGGTACATGAACATCTCGTCCCAGAAGAGATGCCCCCGGTAGCCCTCTCCGGTGAGTCCGCGCGCCGGAAGCGTCGCGTCCAGGTCATGGCGGGCGCCGAACGCGGTCTGCAGCACGTGGAAGGTGTGCAGGTTCAGCGCCATCTGCTGGCGGGAGGCGTTCTCCCCGATGGAGACCGCGAAGCGGTGCCAGAGCACGCCCCACATCTCCTCGTGGTAGGTCAGCATGGTGCGGAAGCTGGAGGCCCGCTGGACCTTCTTGACCGCGTTGTGCCAGACCGTGGAGATGGCCTGGTCGTGGGAGTTCGAGACCGCAGCGATCTTCTCCAGGATCACCGGCTTCCCGGATTCCAGCGCCAGCGAGATGTCGTGGCCCGCGACCAGTTCGCCCTCGTGGATGGCGCGCCGCATCGGGTTGCTGGTCCCGGAGGTGGTCACCGAGGTGCGGGTCGCCAGGGCGATGCGCACCTCGGACTGGTTGGTCTGGGTCTCCAGCAGCACCGTCTCGCCGTCGACCTCGCGGGACTGCACCGGGTCCAGGTGGTTGCCGGCGAGCTCGCGGTCGGCGTCGACGTTGCGGTTGGCCACCCGCCCGTCGATCATCGAGCGCACGTTGACGTTGCCGGACCAGTTCTCGGCCTCGATCTTCATCTCCAGCGCCGCGATCTGCACCCCGGCCAGGGACTGGAACTGGCGCATGGTGACCTTGGTCCGGCGCCCATGGAGGTCCTGATAGCGGGCGATCCGGGTGACCACGCCGCGGCGCATGTCGAGTTCCTGGTGGTAGTGGATCAGCTCGGGCGAGCCCGGCAGCAGCGGGGTGCCGGCGTCCGGGGTCACCTGCAGGAAGGTCCAGTCCGGCACGTTGACCATGTGCTCGGTCTCGACGGTCTTGCCCATCAGGTCGGTCTTGAGCCGGTTGAACACCCCGGCGATGTAGCTGCCCGGATAGTGGGTGGCATCGGCCGCGGTGCCCGGGTAGTGCCCGCGGGTGCCCCAGTAGCCGTTGGCCATCGCCATCAGCACCTCGCGGGTGGGCTCCAGCTTCGGATCGAAGCCGTCGTAGGAGAGCACCCAGTCCGAGTGATAGGGGCGGGTGGTGCGGGTGGAGAGGTTCATCACGGCGAGATCGGTGACGACGACGTCGGCGCCGGCCTCCTTCAGCCGGGCCGGGTCCTGGCCGCGGTTGAGTCCCACGACCATCCCGAAGTCTCCGGCGCGTCCGGCCTGGACCCCTGAGGCCGCATCCTCGATCACGATCGTGTCCTGGGGCTCCACGCGCAGCAGCTCTGCGGCGTGGAGGAACATATGCGGGTTCGGCTTGCCGGGCAGGCCCAGCTCCAGCGCGTCGGAGCCGTCCACGATCACGGTGAACGCGTCGAGCAGCCCCGCGATGGTGAGCACCTCGCGGCCGTTGCGCGAGGAGGTCACCAGTGCGGTGGGGATTCCGTCCTTGCGCAGCTGTTCGATCAGCTCCACGGTGGTGTGGAAGACCTCCACGCCGTCCCGGGCGAGCACGGACTCGAAATAGCCCTGCTTGCGTGCGGCGAGCCCGTTGACGGTCAGCGAGTTGGGAGCGTCATCCGGCCTGCCCTCGGGCACGTCGAGGCCGCGCGCCTTCAGCAGCGAGCGCACCCCGTCCTCCCGGGGCCGGCCGTCGACGAAGTTCAGGTAGTCCTCTTCGGTGAACTCCGGCTGCGGGGAGCCGACGATCTCCGGCAGGGCAGTGTCGAAGAGTTCCTTCCATGCGCGCGTGTGCACCCCGGCGGTGTCGGTGACGACCCCGTCCATGTCGAAGATCACGGCGCGGAAATGACGCAGCGCGTGGCGCTTGGCTTCGGCGCTGTGTCGGAACGGATTCTCAAAGGGGTGCATATCGGCCTCACGCGGAGATGGTTCTAAGGTCGGATGGCTGCCCAGGAACGGGTGCTGCTCCGTCTGGATACGGTGCCCCATCTTAGGTCTCTTGGGTTAACGATATACACCCGCCCGGTTACGACCTATGGCACAGGTCTCCTGCGCGGGGGTGCTAGCGTCGTGGTCATGGCGCGGCGAAGCAGCATCGAACTGACTTTTCGAGAGGTGGCGGGCTCCTCTCCGGACTCCTTCGTGGCCGCTGGCACGGTGGTGGACTGGATCGATAAGACCGCCTACGCCTGCGCCGCATCCTGGACCCGGACCGACTGCGTGACCTCCTATGTGGGCAATATGCACTTCACCGTGCCGGTCCCACGTGAGACACCTGTCACGGTGCAGGCCCGCGTGGTCCACACCGGGCGCACCTCGGTGCACATCCAGACCCGGGTGCTGATCCGTAAGGAGGAGGGCTGGGTGGTCTGCACCGAGTGCTTCATGATCTACGTGGCGGTGGGCGACGACGGAGAGCCCGCCGCCGCCGCCGGGTTCGAGCCGCAGACCGAGCTGGAGCGACGGAGAGACCTCGACGCCTCCCAGCGGATGGTCTACCGGCGGCAGATGGAGGAGACCATCCGGTCGCTGCCTGAGGGAATGGGCAGCTCCGAGGCGCTGACCCTGCGCTTCCTGGCCGACACCGATGAGCGCTACCCCGACGGGAAGATCCGTGGCGGCGCGGTGATGAAGTGGATCGATAAGACCGCCGAGATCTGCGCCGAGCGCTACAGCGGCCATGAGGTCGCCGCGGTGCTCACCGGCGGGGTCCGGTTCTACCGCCCGGTGACCGTCGGGGACCTGGTGGAGGTCGATGCCCGGCTGGTGCTCACCGGCTCCAAGTCCATGCACGTGCTGGTCCGGGTCCGCGCCGGGGACCGCCGGGTGAAACACCCTGATGTGGTGGCCTACGGGCTTCCGGTGATGGTCGCTCCGGACGGCACTGGTTCCGCCCGGCCGATCGCACCCTGGGAGCCGATCACCGATGAGGACCATGCGGTGGCGGCTCAGGCGCGCAAGCTGCGTGACCTGCGCAACGCCACCCTGCTGACGCCGAGCCCGATCACCTCACAGAACTGACCCCGTCACTTCACGGAACTAAGCTGGTACGCGATGACTCAGCCTCCGCAGAACCCCTATGGCCACGATCCGCGCTACCCGGCGCCCGATGTCTATGGCCCGGGGGCCGGCCTCTACGGCCAGCCCCCGCAGCAGCATGCCCAGCCCGCGTACCCCTACGGCGAGCCGCCACAGCCCGGCCCGCCGCAGCCCGGCCCGCCGGACCAGCACGGCTGGCCGCCAGCCTCGCTCCCGCCGCGCAAGCGGCAGCGCGACTCGGAACCCGGCCGGTTCGTCTGGGGCGATCTCATCGCGGTGCTGGCCTATGTGGTCGTGATGCTGGTCGGCGGCGTGAGCCTGCTGGCCCTGGTCCCGCCGTTCTCCACGATGCTGGGCTCCGGGGTCGAGCAGCAGGAGCAGCAGGCGCTGTTCCTGCTCAACGTCATCGGCTACGGCGTGATGGTGGTCATCGCGCTCGCGCTCTCTGCGAAGGCCCTGTGGCGCTCGGTGCGCGCCTTCGGTCACCTGTGGTGGCTGAAGCTGCTGTTGGTGCCCGTGGCCTGGGTGGGCACGCTGATCCTCACCGCGCTGCTGGTGCTGGGCCTGGGCGGGGAGCCGGAGACCTCGGAGAACCAGCTCGCGATCGAGTCGATGCTGGCCTTCGTGCCGTTCCTGGCCGCGGTGTTGGTGATGGGGCTGCTGGGCCCCTATGTGGAGGAGTACTTCTTCCGCCACCTGCTCATCGGCAAGCTCTCCCGGTATATCAATATCTGGATCTGCGGCGTCATCTCGGTGATCACCTTCCCGCTGCTGCACTTCATCCCGGCCCTGGTGCTGATGCTGGCCGACCCCAGCGCTCCCACGGATCTGACGGTGATCTCGGTGGTGCCCTATGTGGTGATGGGCTCGGTGTTCACCCTGGCCTATATCCTCACCGGGCGCTCGCTGATCTATGCCTGGTTGCTGCATGCCTTCAACAACGTCATGGCCCTGGTGATGGCCTACTTCGTCCAGCCCCAACTTGAGCAGTTTCTCGAGGACAGCGGCATCGACGACGTCGGTGGCCTGGTTGCGCACACCGGTGCGGTGCTGCGCGTGCTCACCGAGACCACCCTGGCGCTGACCGGCGGCAAGTGAACCAGCAGCACCCCTGATGCCGTCAACACCTGAGTCTGCGCCCGCGCGCGATCCGCGACCGTTGGGTCGCCAGATCCTGGCGCTGGCGGTCCCCGCCCTCGGGGCGCTGGTGGCCGAGCCGCTGTTCCTGCTGGCGGACACCGCGATCATCGGGCGGCTCGGCGTCGAGGAGCTCGCGGGCGCGGCGCTGGGCATCACCGTGATGCACACCGTCACCGGGCTGATGATCTTCCTGGCGTACTCGACCACCCCGGCGGTGGCGCGCTTCGTCGGCGCCGGTCGGCTCTCCCGGGCGCTCGCCGCGGGCCGCGACGGGCTCTGGCTTGCGGTGATGCTCGGAGCGGTGCTGGCCTTCGCTGGACTGGCCTTCGGTGAGCAGCTGCTGCTGTCCATGGGCAGCTCCGGAGGGATGCAGGTCCACGCCTGGAGCTACCTGCTCTGGTCGCTGCCAGGGGTCCCGGCGATCCTGCTGGTCTTCGCCGCCGTCGGGATGCTGCGCGGGCTCCAGGACACCAAGACCCCGCTGGTCGTGGCCGCTGTGGGCTTCGGCGCGAACATCGTGCTGAACCTGATCCTGGTGCACCCGCTGGGGCTGGGCACCGCCGGCGCCGCCATCGGCACCTCGATCGCCCAGTGGGGGATGGCGATCACCTACCTGGTGATGCTCCTGCCCAGGATGCGCGCCGCCGGAGTGCCCCTGGGAGTGGACCCGATCGCGCTGCGCCAGGCGGCCAGCGTCGGCTCCTGGATGATGCTGCGCACGGTCTCGCTGCGCGCCGCCATCGTGGCCACGGTCCTGGTCGCCACCGATCTGGGGACTCACACCCTCGCCGCGCACCAGGTGGCCTTCACCATCTTCTCCACCCTGGCCTTCGTGCTCGACGCCCTGGCGATCGCGGCGCAGGCGCTCATCGGCAAGGAGCTCGGCGCCTCCCGGGTGAGTCAGGCCAAGGCGATGACCCGCACGATGATCCGTTGGGGCCTGGGGTTCGGCGTGATCACCGGTGGGCTGATCGCGCTGGCCGCCCCGTTCGCTCCGGTGCTGTTCACCCCGGATGAGCGGGTCGCCGCCGGGATCACCGCCGCGCTGCTCGTGATGGCGGTGGCTCAGCCGCTCGCCGGTTTCGTGTTCGTGCTCGACGGGGTGCTCATGGGCGCCGGGGATGTGCGCTATCTCGCCGTCGCCGGCCTGGTCAACCTCGCGGTGTACCTCCCGCTGCTCTGGTGGATCGCAGGCGCCGGGTTCACCGGAGCCGAGGCGATCGTGTGGCTCTGGTCCGGGTTCGCGGTGGTCTTCATGGGCGCCCGCGGGGTCACGCTCGGGGTCCGCGCCTACGGGGAACGCTGGATGGTTCCCGGGGAACACCGTTGAGCCGCCGCTGGGCAGTGCCGCTGGGCGGCTGCTGGACAGCACCGCGGAACACCCGCCGGGCGGGCCCCTGGTTGGGTCGGCCCTCCGGGCCGCAGCGGTAGACTCTGTTGCGTGCCTGTGAAGAAGATCCCCGCCGCCACCGCCGAAGAGCTGACCCGCCCGGTCTGGCTGCGCGCGGTCATCACCGTCGTCTTCGCCGTGGTCGCGATCTTCTGGCAGGGAGAGACCGTCACCCTGCTGAAGTTCTCGATCGCCGGGTACTTCGTGCTCGGTGCCACGGCCGTCTGGGACTACGCCAAGGTCGAGGCGGTGCCGATCACATTGCGCGGACCGCTGGCCATGGGCTCCGCGGCGTGGGTGCTCTCAGGAGTGGCCGTGATCTTCGTGGACACCGCCGCCGCGGCCGCCGTGGTGGCAGCCATCGGATTCGCCGCGATGGGTGCAGCCGAGCTCGTCGGGGGCTTCCGGGCACGGCGTGACTTCGTGCCGGCTCGGGACCAGATCGTCCTGGGCGCCGTGGGCCTGCTCACCGCGCTCGGTCTCGCGATCGGGCTCCAGCTGGACCCGCATGGGATTCTCGGAGTCGCCGGCATGGGCGTGGTCATCATGGCGGTGGTGCTCTTGATCAGCGGTTCCGGGCTGCTCCACGACGCCAGGCGGGGGCGCGCCTCGACTCGTTGAGTCGCTGAATCGGCGCCGGTCTACTACAGCACGTAGAATTGTCCACAGGGCCCTGCGCCGCAGGCGCGGGCCGGAACAGACCACACACCGATGCTCAGGAACGAGGAACTCCCAGTGGCTGAAGACGATAAGGGGCGCCGTTCTCTGCTCGAGACGGTCAAGGCCCCGCTGATCTTCTCCTTCGCCATGGGATTCGTGGCGGGCTTCGTGACGCTGATCACGTCCTCCGGCGGCACCGACAACCCGGCACGGCTGGACCTGGGGCTGATCGCGTTCGGGATCGGCTTCATCGCGACGCTGCTGATCATCTCGATGCTGCACCTGGCTTCGCGGGAGAACCCGGAGCAGCTCGCCGAGGGCTCGGGCGTGAATCGGAACTCCGAGGAGCTCTACCGCCAGCAGGTGGCGACGCGCCGCGAGGCGGCCCGGCGCAAGAAGGCCGATGAAGCGGCCAAGGCCCGGCGCGAGGCCGGGGGGCCTGAGGGCGACGACGAGCCCACCTACGGGCGCCGCAACGACCGCGACTGATCTGCGCATCAGAACCTTGGGCGCTGAACCTTGGTGTTGTTCACCTCGGTGACCTGATCTCGAGCTGCCTGCACCTGGACTTGCACAACCCCGACATGCAGAACCCGGACCGCTGAATCTGGTGCAGCAGCACCAGCCTCAGCCGACCCGGGTTCTACCTGTCCTGACCGATAGGTACGTCACAGCCTCCTGTTTTCCGTGACGGCCCCTCGGTCCAGCGGTTATTTCTTGGCCTTCTTCTCCTTCTTCAGCTTCTTGGCCGATTTCTTCTCGCGCTTCTCCATCAGCTCATCGCGCATCCGGTCCCTGAACTCCTTGGCCGCGACGGCGGACTGAGAGGTGGGCACTTCGATCTGTGCCGCCTTCTCGGCCGCGCTCGGCTTGACCAGTCGCGGACTGTCCAGCGTGTCCGTATGAGCGTCCATGTGCCGCGTCGAGGGCCCTGCGGGGGCTGTCGCCTCAGGTGTGCTGGAGAAGGTCCTGCGGTGCGCCGCCTGACGGGCCCGGTAAGCCCGTACATGAGCGCGGTTGGCGCAGTTGCCGAAGTCGCAGAACAACCGGGAGCGATTCCGTGTGAGGTCGATGATGACCGCATCGCAGCCTTCGCCCTTGCAGGTTCGCATTCGCGCCGTCTCATCGCGCACCACCAGGTGCTGGATGGCGGTGGCCACGCTGGCTGTCATCACATCTGCGAGCTCCTTCGACGCCGGCACCGGTTCAGCGCGGTATTCACCGTCTGAACCGCGGGCGACCCTGAGTCCCACACCGTGCAGGAGCTCGTTGAGCACCCGCACCGGGGCGTCGGACTCGATCGGGGCCGCGCTCCAGATCCGCTGAACCTTTTCCCGCAGGTCCTGCACCTTCTCCAGCTGCGTGCGATCAGCACCAGACGGTGGCCAGCGCATGTCTGGAGCTCGCGCACTCAGATACTCCTTGAGCTGCGTCACCGTCGTAAGCTGGTCCAGTCCGGGTGTGGCGCTGCGCAGTCCCACACTGGTGTTGACCAGGTCGGCTGCCGCTACGAGGGTTCGGTCAGTATCTACATCGAACATGCATCTCCTCTCCCGAGGTCATAGCACCCGTCCGAGATCCGCGGCCTCGCGGGGGCGGGCGCTGGTGTGCGGCTAATGCTAGTCCATCGCGGGTGCAGATCTCAGGTCCGAGCGACCGCTCAGCCGTCAGGGGTGAACCGTCGCTGCAGCCTGGAGAGCGAGGCTTCGATCCCGCGGCCGTTGCGGGAGTAGACCTTCGAGGCCGTCAGGGCCGCACGTACCGGTCGGAACTGAGTGCGCGCGTCGTAGGACTCGGTGACCACGGTATGGTCCATGCCCGGCTCCGATGCGGCCATCTCCCAGCGCCACCGGTGCCCCGTGGGCTGGACCCACTCCAGCACGCCGGGCCGCTGCGCCGTCGGCGGCTGTGCGATCGAGACCCGCAGCCGCAGTCGATAAGGGATGCCGAAGACGCGCATCCGGACGCTGAACCGATCACCGGTGCTCAGCCTGTGCGGTCCGGTGGCCTGGTTCTGCACGGTGCCCGACCCGTCGATCTCATGGTGCCGATGCGGATCGGCGACCAGCGCGAAGATCTCCTGCGCCGGGGCGGCGACCTCGGCGCTGAAGGCCACCACGTGCTTGCCCAGGTCCACTCGCTGAGGTGGACGCGGGGCGTCTCGAGGTCCGGAGGGGGCAGGCGTCGGTATGCTCATGGGCGCCAAGTCTAGGCCGAGCGGCCGGAGGCGGACGGTCCGTCCGCTGGGAGTTCACCGCGCCAGCTTGCAAGAAGACCCACCTGCGGCAAGGCTTGGGTAGTGACCCGATCCCCATCCACCCATGGCATGGCCCGCCGGCTCGCGGCGCAGGCCGCGGTGGAGGAGGCCTCCCATCTTGCCGAGACCACCCGGTCCCAGGCCGAGACCCAGGCCCGGCTTCAGGTGCTCATCGAGTCCCGCGCGATCTGGTGCGCCATCGGTGGTGCGCTCATCGGGCTGGGGCTGGGATTCATCGTGTTCACCGACCACCGACCTCCGCTGGCCGGGGACGGGTCCATCCAGGTCTTCGGCTCCATCGTCGGCGGGGTCACCGCAGGGCTCGCCTTCCTGCTGGGCTTCTCGCTGAACACCCGGTTGGCGAACATCTGGCTGGGGCAGCGACCACGCATCCGCCAGGTGATGGACACCCTGGCGCTGCTGGTGGTGCATTCCTCGATCGCCGTGATGGTCGCGCTGGGCCTCTTCCGGGTCTTCCAGGAGGCGTTCATCGGGCTGACCGTGGACTATATCGCTGGCGCGGTGCTGCTCGCCATCGTGGGCGGGACCTCCGGCTATTTCAGCTTCAACTCCGGGGCGCGGATCAATGCGTTCACCCTCTCCACGCTGTTGGCGCTGTTCACCGCCTCCGGGGTGCTGGTCTCGATGATCTTCGCCGAGAACCCGTTCTGGTGGCACGTGATGTTCTCCGAACTGGGCACCGGCCAGGCGGGACTGACCTCCTTCTGGACCTTCAACACCACGCTGGTGGTCTCCGGAACGATCATCACCACCCTGACGGCGTTCATCACCCGTGATCTGGAGATCTGGTCCGATCACATCACCGGCACTCGTGCGGAGGCGCTGGAGCAGCGGCAGGCGGGACGCCGCCGCGGAAACGGCAGCCTGCCCCTGGTCGCGCGGATCAGCGCTGGGTTGAGTCGCCGCGTCTCCAGGCCGCGGATCGGCATGATCCGCGCGGTGATGATCAGCATGGGCGTCTGCCTCGCCGGGGTCGGGCTGGTGCCGATCAGCCTGCACCATGACATCCATGTGCTCTTCACCGCCGGCTTCGGGCTGTCCTTCCTGATCCTGCTGATCGGGATGCCGTTCCTGCTGCCTGGTTTCCCGCGCACCTTCTACCTGATCAGCTACCTGGCCGCCGCGGCCGTGGTCGGTGCCGCGGCGCTGTGGGAGCCCATCGGCTACTACAACCTGACGTCCCTGGAGCTCATCGGCGCCGCTGTCCTGTTCTCCTGGATGGTCGTGTTCATCCGAAACATCGCCGCCCTGGTCGCCCAACTGAAAGGTCCCCTCTCATGATGCGAGCCGCCGTTGTAGGGTCCGGTCCCAATGGGCTGACCGCCGCCTGCCTGCTGGCCCAGGCCGGCTGGGAGGTCACCGTCTACGAGGCGGCCGACGCTCCCGGCGGTGCGATGCGTTCGGCGGAGCTGTTCGCCGGGGAGCTCGGTGCGGTGGGCTCGGGTGGTGCGGTGCCCGGTGGGGAGGGCGTGATCAGCGACCTGGGAGCCAGCGTGTTCCCCTTCGGCCCGCCACCGGTCCCCGGTCTGGCCCGGCACGGCCTGGAGTACCTGCACCCTCCGATCCCTGCGGCCCATGGTCTCGACGACGGCGCCGCACCGGCCCTGCTGCACTCCTCGGTGCGTGCCACCGCGGAGGGGCTGGGTCCCGACGGCGCCGCCTGGACCAGGGTCTTCGGTCCGGTGGCGCGGGACTGGGACCAGGTGCTGCGCGCCGGAATGACCCCGATCACCGCGCCGTGGTCCAATCTGCAGTCCGACAGTGCCGCGCGTCGGCTGCAGTCCCTGGCGCAGATCGGGGTCCGCGGTGCCTGGCCCTCGACCTGGTTGCAGCAGATCTTCGCCCAGGCACCGGCGAAGGCGCTCTTCGCCGGACTCGCCGCGCATGCCACCACGGATCTGCGCAGACCCTTGACCTCGGCATTCGGGCTGCTGCTGGGTGCCGCCGCGCAGGTCAACGGCTGGCCGGTGGCCCGCGGCGGCTCTGGTGCGGTGGTGCGCGCGCTGGTGGCGGAGCTGGAGTCCCATGGCGGCAGGGTGCTCACCGGTCGCAGGATCACCGGGTTGGATGATCTGCGCGAACCCGGGAGAGCCGGCGTCTCCGGCCATGTCCCTGACGCGGTGCTGCTGGACCTGACCCCGGCGCAGCTGCGCAGCTTCGGCGGGCTGCGACTGCCCCGCGGATATTCACGGGCGCTGCGCCGGTGGAACTACGGCACCGGCATCGTGAAGGTCGATTATCTGCTGGAAGGTCCGATCCCGTGGCGACATGAGTCGATGGGCCGGGCCGGCACGGTCCACCTCGGCGGCGGAGCTCGGCAGATGGCGACCGCGGAGGCCGCCGCGGTGCGCGGCACCCTGCCTGGGCGGCCCTATGTGCTGCTGGCCCAGCCCAGTGTGGCGGATCCTTCCCGGACCCCGGATGAGCGCACCGTGGCCTGGGCCTACGCCCATGTCCCCGGCGGGCTCGGCGGTCCCGCGTCGGCCCGCGTGGTGAGGATGATCGAGGCCGAGATCGAGGCCCAGGCCCCTGGATTCGGCGGCTCCGTCCAGGCCCGGAAGCTGTGGAGCCCCGCGGCCCTGCAGGAGTGGAACCCCAACCTGGTGGGTGGTTGCGGGCCGGGGATGCGGCGCCGGGCACCCCCGAGGGCGTCCCGCACGGGCCGATCGACGGGGCGCAGGGCCCCGAGGTCTACCTCTGCTCCGCCGCCACGCCTCCGGGAGGGGGAGCTCACGGCATGGCCGGGTTCCACGCCGCCCAATCGGTGCTGCGCCGGCACTGAGCCCGGCGCCGCACTGAGCCCGGCGCCGCCGGGGTCAGAATCCGCTGAACGCCAGCAGCCCGGCGACCACCATCATGATGGCGCCGACGAAGATGTCGAGCACCTGCCAGGTGCGCGGCCGGTTCAGCCACTTGGAGAGCACCGCGCCGCCGAGGGCCAGCGAGCTGAACCAGAGGATCGAGGCGATCACGGCGCCTGCCGCGAAGAGCCAGCGCTGATCCCCGAAGGTGTTGGCCATGGTGCCCAGCACCACCATGGTGTCCACCCAGGCGTGCGGATTCAGGATGCTCACGCTGAGCCCGGTGGCGGCGATCGATGAGATCCGGGTGACCTGGACCTGCTGCGCCTGCTTCAGGGCGGTGCCGCCCGAGCCGGAGGGGGAGGGCGCGTCGTCGTCCTGGCTGGAGAGCTCGACATGGACCCCGGGCTTCAGCGCCTGCCCCGCGCGGCGGGCGGAGCGGAAGGAGCGGTAGGCGAACCAGGTCAGATAGGACACGCCCAGCCAGCGCAGCACCTCCATCAGCCAGGGCGCATGATCGAGCACCGCCCCGACGCCGGCGGTGCCCAGTGCGATCAGCGCGATGTCGCCGAAGACGCAGCAGGCCACCGCCAGCAGCACGCGGTCGCGGCGCAGGCCCTGGCGCAGCAGCCAGGCGCTCTGCGGGCCGATCGCGACGATGAGGGCCAGGCAGGTCAGGAGTCCGGTGAGCAGGATGGTCATGACTCCATCGTGGGCCCCGCACCACCATCCGCACCAGCTCATGATCCTTCACTATCTGAAGCAACGCTTCATATTTGAGCGGTAGCCTTGGGGCATGAACACTGATCACCTCCGGGCCTTCGTCGCGGCGGTGGATGAGGGGGCCTTCGATGCCGCCGCCGCGCTGCTGCAGATCTCCGGCTCCGCCTTCTCCCAGCGGATCAAGGCACTGGAGCGGGAGGTGGGCCACGTGCTCGTCACCCGCACCGTCCCGGTGGTGCCCACCGAATCCGGGGCGGAGCTGCTGCGAATCGCGCGGCAGACCGTGATGCTCGAAGACGAGGCGCGGCGCAGCCTGGGTTTCCATCGGATCCCCGGGGAGGCGGCCCCGACGGTGACCCTTTCGGTGGCCGTGAACGCAGATTCCCTGGCCAGCTGGTTCCTGCGGGTGCTGCAGGAGGCCGCCACCTGGGACGACGTGGAGCTGCACTTCTATGCGGAGGACCAGGAGCACACCCATGAGCTGCTCCGCAACGGCACCGTGGCGGCGGCGGTGGCCGAGAATCCCGCACCGGTCTCCGGGTGTCGCTCCACCGTGCTGGGCGTCATGCGCTACTGGCCGGTGGCCAGCACCGAGCTGCTGGACCGGCACCGGTCGCCCTCCGGAACGGTGGACTGGCATCGGGTCCCGCTGGTGGAATACGGCATCCGCGATTCGCTCCAGCGCGCCGGGCTGCGCCGACTGGGCGTCACCGGGACTCCGGCGACGCATATGGTCCCCTCGGTGGAGGCCTATAACGCGGCCGTGGGCTACGGTCTGGGCTGGGGGATGATTCCGGAGTCGATGATGCCGCCCGGGGTGATGGAGGGAACTCACCGTGATCTGGCGATCGTCGAGGAGATCGGGCTGCAGGAGACCACGCTGCACTGGCAGCACTGGTCCAGCACCACCTCCGCGATGGACCGACTGAGTGCGGCGGTGCACCGGGCTGCCGCGCGGATGCGCTGAGCGCCGCGTCGGATGCCCCGCTCGGCGCGGCGTGGGCTGCTCGGCACTGGACCGCGCGGCACGGCGACGGTGGACCAAGAAATCTCCAAGTCCTTCAAATTTTGAGGAATGGAGTGGGAAACGCCGGTGTTGCACCAGCCATGACCATCAGCACAGAGCGCCACAGCGACCAGTTCGAACTCGGCCTGCACACCTTCGGGGACGTCACCAAGACCCTCGACGGCGAGCAGGACGTGCCGCAGCCCCAGGTGCTGCGCAATGTCCTGGCAGAGGCCAAGATGGCCGACGCCTCGGGGGTCGACGTGATCGGCATCGGCGAACACCACCGCCCCGACTACGCCATCTCGGCACCCGATGTGGTGCTCTCCGCGATCGGCGCGGCCACGGAGCGAATCAAGCTCACCTCCGCCGTCACCGTGCTCTCCTCCGATGACCCGGTCCGGGTCTACCAGCGCTTCGCCACCATCGACGGGCTCACCAACGGTCGCGCCGAGGTCTCCCTGGGCCGCGGCTCGTTCATCGAGTCCTGCCCGCTCTTCGGCTACGACCTCTCCGACTACGAGCAGCTCTTCGAGGAGAAGGTCGAGCTGTTCAACCGGCTGCGCTCCGAGGGCCCGATCAGCTGGCAGGGCAAGACCCGTGGCTCGCTGAAGAACCAGGAGATCTACCCCAAGACCGATCACGAGCACGGACTGCCTACCTGGATCGCCGTGGGCGGCACCCCCAATTCGGTGGTCCGGGCCGCCCGTCACGGGCTCGGCCTGGAGCTGGCGATCATCGGCGGAGCTCCGGAGCGCTTCCGGCCGCTGGCCCAGCTCTACCAGAAGGCGCTCGATGAGTTTGGTCACAGCGGCGACCGCCGGATCGCGGTGCACTCCCATGGATTCGTGGCACCCACCGACGAGGAGGCGCTGGACGTCTTCTACCCCTCCTGGGCCGAGTCGATGGCAAAGCTCGGCCGCGAGCGCGGCTGGGGCAACGGCCACCCCTCCCGGGCGCAGTTCGAGCAGGAGGTCCACCAGGGAGCCCTATATGTGGGCTCTCCCGAGACGGTGGCCAGGAAGATCGCACGGACCCAGAAGCTGCTGGGCAACAGCCGCTTCGGCATGAAGTACGGCAACGCCAGCCTGGCCCACGAGCACATGATGAGCGCCGTCGAGCTCTATGGCACCCAGGTCAAGCCCCTGGTGCTGGACATGCTCAGCGACTCCTGAGCGCGCCCCGAGGTGGTGTCAGCGCCCCCTGGGCGCGCGGACACCACCTCGGAACTGGGCGGTACGGTAGTTCCATGGCAGCGCAGGAGACGCACGAGGATGCGGATGAGAAGCCCGGCACCGGAACGGCCCCAGGACAGCAGGACACCCAGAACCAGGGACAGGTCGATCAGTACCCCGAGACAGACCTCCCGGTCCGCGACGGCAGCATCGTGGTCTACTCCGATCCAGGACGCACCTCGCTTCTGGTGCGCAAGATGCTGCAACAGCCCCAGCGCGGCCGCCGTGCCGGCTGGGCCCGCGGGGCCGAGGTCACCCAGGAGCAGGTGCTGATCCCGCTGCGCGAAGACGCCACGCTCGACCTGGTGGTGGCCAAGCGCTGGGCCCGGGAGTCTGAGGCCGATATGACGGTGATCGTCACCGAGATCCCGCGCATGGCCGGTGAGCGGCCCAAGACCGCGGAGCTGCACTTCTCGGAGCGGCTCGCGATCATCTCGCTGCCCGCGCTGGGGCCGGCCTTCATCAGGCACTCGCTGCGCCGGGAGCTGCACCGGGTGGTCACCGCCCTGCTGAACGAGTCCGTGGACGCTGCGCGCCAGTACGGCGGGTACTACGCACACGTCGAGGAGCAGAAGGGCGTCGACACGTTCTTCATCTCCCCGGGGATGCTCTTCCCCGGTCGGCTGTGGATGACCCTGGGAATGGTCGCGGCCAACGAGCCGCTCTGGTCCCTGCCCAAACTCTCCGGCGTCTTCGCCGCCGCGGCCGCCACCGGGGCCTTCGGCATCTTCTTCACCACGATCTGGGAGATGGCGAACTTCCTGCCGCACTGGCGCCTGGCCATCGTCTCGGTGACCGCCGTCAGCATCGTCAGCGCCTGGCTGATCATCAGCAATCGGCTCTGGGACCGGTCCGCCGTCGTCGGGGGCGCCCGAGAAGCCGCGATGTACAACATCTCCACCGTGGTGAGCCTGCTGGCCAGCGTCACCGCGCTCTACCTGGTGCTCTTCAGCTCGATCCTGGTGGTCGGGCTGCTGTTGATCGAACCTGGGTACATGGCCGAGATCCTGGGGGAGGGCACCGGGTTCATGAACTATGTGGAGATCGCCTGGCTCTCGGCGTCGCTGGGCACCTTCGCCGGCGCCATCGGGGCGAACTTCGATGACAGCGTGGACCTGAAGAACCTCACCCAGGGATCCCGCGAGCTGCAGCGCTACCCCAAGGACGCCGAGCAGCGCTGAGGCCTGCTGGTCTGGTCCGGCTAGCCGATGAAGGTCAGTCCCCAGATCGCGAGCAGGCCGAACCCGGCGCCCCAGAGGATCACCGAGACCAGCATCCAGGCCATGACTGCGTGCCGTGATGCGCCGAAGGAGACCATCAGCGGGGCGGTGAACTGGCTGGGCAGCGCGAGCGGCCCCAGGATCGAGACCCCCGGCACGCCGAAGCGATCGAAGATCCTGCGGACCTTCTCGCGCTTGGCAGACTTCTCCGGGTCCATCTGCTGCGGGCGCTTGTGCAGGACCGCGGTGCGCACCCAGTGGGCCACGTAGACGACCAGGATCAGCGAGAGCATGTTCCCGATGACGGCGGCGAGGATCGCCACGGCCGGGTTCATCCCGGCGAGGATCCCGATCGGGGCGCCGAAGAAGGACTCCACAAAGGGGATGGCGGAGACCAGGATGACCCCGAGCCACTGCAGCGCCGGGGGCATGCCCTGGGTCCACTCCTGCAGGCCCAGGACCCAGTTGTCCTCGCCGGTGGTGGAGGCGAGCTCTGTGGCAAGTGTGAGTGATTCAAGCATTGCTCCATTATTTCGCAGCACCGCCCGCGTCACGTCAGCCCGAGGGGTGATCTGCAGATGCACCCAGGTGCGTACGTGCACTTGTGCAAAGTTGTACTAATGCATAAGGTGCACTAGTGCAAGAAAATCTGACGCTGCGTCGACGCAATCACCGTGACACCTGGAACGCGATCCACCAGGCCGCCTTCGCGCTGGCCTCCGCCGGTGGCCCCGGGGCAGTCACCGTGGATGAGATCTCCACTCGGGCGGGAGTCTCCCGCAGAACCTTCTTCAACTATTTCCCGGTGAAGGAGGACGCCGTGCTGGGGACGCGGTCAGCGGAGCTGGACCCGGCCGTGGTCGAACGCTTCCATGCCTCCACCGAGGATGAGCTCACCCGGGTGGTGCACCTCTTCGTCGCCGTGGTGCGGACCTGTCTGCCGGAGGAGACTGCGGCGCAGCGTCGCGAGATCATCGCCGAGCACCCGCAGCTGCGCGCCCGCCTGGCTGAGCTGCTCGCGCAGGTGGAGCGGCTGGTGTACTCCGCGGTCCATGCCGAGGCGGACCAGGGCGGGATGCACCTGCCCGAGGGCGCGGGCGCCCACGCGTTCGAGGCGCTGCTCGCGCTCGCCGGCGGCATCACCAAGTTCGCCTTCTCCAGGTATCACGAGTCCGGCGCGGAGAGCCTCGATCCCTTCATCGGCGAGACCATCGCCCTGTTCAGAAAAGTCGTGGAGACCACCCGATGACCGACCCAGAGACCGCTTCGCTGCCCAAGGCCACTCCGCCGTCCGAGGGGGAGGACGCAGTCGGTGGGGACACCTCCGGTGGCAGTGCTGCGACCGCAGGCACCCCGCCCGAGCCGGAGACCGGGCACCTGAAATGGATCTTCAGTGCCCTGATCCTCGCCATGCTGATGGCCTCCCTGGGCCAGACCGTGCTGGCCACCGCGCTGCCGACCATCGTCGGGGAGCTTGACGGGGTCGAGCACATGGCCTGGGTGATCACTGCCTTCATCCTCGCCTCCACCGTGATGATGCCGGTCTACGGCAAGCTCGGCGACATGTTCGGGCGCAAGCCGCTGTTCATCTTCGCGATCATCGCCTTCGTCATCGGCTCCGCCCTCGGCGGCGCCGCGGACAGCATGGCCCAGCTGGTCGGAGCCCGCGTGATCCAAGGCATCGGCGGCGGCGGACTGATGATCCTGTCCCAGGCGACCATCGCCGACGTCGTGCCGGCGCGCGAGCGCGGACGCTACATGGGAGTCATGGGCGGGGTCTTCGCGTTCTCCTCGGTGGCCGGCCCGCTGCTGGGCGGCTGGCTCACCGATGGTCCCGGCTGGCGCTGGACGCTGTGGATGAACGTGCCGCTGGGCATTCTGGCGCTGATCGGGATCGTGTGGCTGCTGAAGCTGCCCGCGCGTGAGCCTGAGGCCCGCGGTCGCATCGATGTGTGGGGGATGGCGCTGCTGGGCGTGGCCACCACCGCCGTCGTGCTCGTGGCGACCTGGGGCGGCGGCGAGTTCGCCTGGACCTCCCCGATGATCCTGGGCCTGCTCGCCGTGCTCGTCGTCTCGGGCCTGCTCTTCACCTGGATCGAGTACCGGACCCCGGAGCCGATCCTGCCGCTGATGCTCTTCCGCAGCCGCAACTTCGTGCTGACCATGGTCGCCGGGCTGATCACCGGCGTGGCGATGTTCGGCGCGCTGGGCTATATGCCCACCTACCTGCAGATGGTCACCGGCTACACCCCCGCCCAGGCGGGCATGCTGATGATCCCGATGATGGGCACCCTGCTGGTGGCCTCGATCATCGTCGGGCGCCGGGTGAGCAAGTCCGGACGGTACAAGAAGACCATGGTGATCGGCAGCGTGATCACCGCGCTGGGCCTGGGCCTGCTCTCCACGGTCAGTGCCGACTCCCCGGTGATCCTGGAGTGCCTCTATCTCGGGGTGCTCGGCCTGGGACTGGGCTGCACCATGCAGCTGCTGACCCTGGTCGCGCAGAACTCCTTCGCGCTGCGCCACGTGGGCACCGCGACGGCGGGGCAGAACTACTTCCGCCAGGTCGGGGCCACGCTGGGATCGGCCGTGATCGGCTCGCTCTTCGCGACCCGGCTCACCGAGATGCTCACCGATCGGCTGCCCGCCGATGCCGCCGGCGGGGTGGGTGCGAACTCGCTGACCCCGGAGCTGGTGCGCGGGCTGCCCGATTCGATCTACACGGTGGTGGTGGAGTCCTACAATGAGGCGCTGGTGCCGTTGTTCCTCTGGATGGTGCCGCTGGCGCTGATCGCCACCGTGATGCTGCTCTTCGTGGAGGAGAAGCCGCTGGCCACGACGCTTGACCGCTGAGCCGGGTCAGCGCCCGCGCGCGCCGCGCTCCG
>NZ_JEMO01000016.1:0-123441 GCF_000582475.1 Nesterenkonia sp. AN1 | reverse complement strand
CTCAAGGAGCCGGCGCAGGAATCTGCGCAGCGAGTCCGAGACTCAGCGGCTGAGAGTGCGCAGAACGTGAAGTCTGAAGGACAGGATCAGAAAGATTCCGTCGCAGACTCCGCGAAGTCCTCGGCGCAGGACGTGCGGGGCAGCTGACACGTGGTGCGCCAGGGCGGGCCTGCGGTATCGGCTGCGGACCCGCCCTGGTGAACGCCCTCTGGGTCAACGTGATGACGCTCCGCGGGATCGTCTCGGGCTGCACCTGACCGCTCGCCAGGCACTGGGCAGCAGGTAGTGGATGTCAGCTGATGACATCGACTACCTGCTGTTCGGCGCCCGACTGATCGAATCTCGGCCGCGGTTCCCCCAAGTCAGCGATCTGATCGAATCGAGCCGATGAGTTGCCCTGGCTCGGCCTGAGACGCTCGAGACTTCCCACGGCACGGCGCTCAAGACACGTCGACCCCGCCGTCGTTGAATCACTCCGTGAGCGCGCGGTGAGCGCCATCTGCTCGCCATAGCACCTGGTGCGGTCCGGATCTCCCTTTTCGAGTCCCACGCACCTATCGCCCACCGGCGAGCTTGCGATGTCGCTGCTGGACCCCGGCCGATCCGTAGGGGTAGTCCTCCATCTCCGGCTCACTGGCCGCAGTCAGACGATCGAGCTGATCGGCGCTCAACTCGAGCGAGTCTGCTGACATGTTGTCGCGAAGCTGCTCCAGCGTACGAACCCCCAGGATGACCGAGGTCACGGCGGGCTGGGCGCTCAACCAGGCCAGCGACACCTGAGAGGGGGTGGCTTCGTGCTCGTCGGCCACCGTAGAGACCGCATCGATGACCTGCCAGGTGCGTTCCTCGGCATTGCGCTTCTCCCAGGCCTCCATGCCGCGCGTCGGGTCCTCCCCCAGGCGCGTCGAGCCCGTGGGTGACTCATCCCGGCGGTACTTCCCGCTCAGCCACCCCCCGCCCAGTGGGGACCGCGGCAGCAGGCCGATCCCCGCGTCCAGGGCGGCCGGGACGATCTCGTGCTCGATACCACGCACGAGGAGATTGTATTGAGGCTGCAAGGTCACCGGGAGCGACCAGCCGTGCCGTTGCGCCAGGTGGACCGCCTTGGTGAGCTGCCACCCGGTGAAGTTGGAGAATCCGTAGTAACCGATCTTGCCTGCGGTCACGGCGTCGTCGAGGAATCGCAGCGTCTCATCCAGCGGGGTGATCGCATCCCAGGCGTGCAGCTGGTACAGGTCGATATGATCAACGCCAAGCCGCCGCAGAGACGCATCGAGCGCGTCACGGAGGTGTCGACGGGAGGTTCCGAGATCATTGGGGCCCTGCCCCATCGGGAAGCGACCCTTCGTCGCCAGGACGATCTGCCGCGCCTCGGTCGGGTGGGAGGCGATCCAACGTCCGATGATCTCCTCACTGGTGCCTGCGGTGTAGACATCGGCCGTATCGATGAAGTTGCCGCCGCCTGCGACATAGGCGTCCAGAATGGCATGGGATGCCACTTCGTCGGCCTCCGCCCCGAACGTCATCGTGCCCAGCGCCTGGGCAGAGACGACTGCTCCACTGCGTCCCAGCGTTCTGTAATTCATGGAAGCCTGAGTCATGTCCCGTCCTTCTGAGAGAGTGCGTCACGCCCCAGAGATAGGGCGACCGACGACCTTGGTCGGCTAACAGCCCGACCTCTGGCTCTATGACTTCAACAGTGGTTCCCTATCAAAAACATATTGTCAGCTGGCCATAACCTGACAGCGAGGTCTTGAGAGTTGCAGGCCAAGAAGATTTTAATGTTGGATAATCGCCGCATCCGGAAGCGATCAGGCTGTGACCGAGAAGATCGATTTCAAGAAGACGTCGCCCCGGTGCAAGGCCAGGCCCGGCCACTGCCAGATCATCGAGCTGCCCGACATGCAGTCTCTGATGATCGACGGACACGGTGATCCGAACACCTCGCCCGCATACGCCGCCGCGCTGACATCGCTGTGTCCCCTGGCGTATTCGCTGAAGTTCACCAGTGAGCGCGAGATGTTCGATGCGGCAGTCACCGCAGTCCGTACGAAGAGAGGCCCAGGTCGATAGAGCGGATGCATCATGACTTCATCCCGCGCCAAGGTCTACGCCCGACGGGCGAGCACCACGAGATCTACCTCAGCGATCTGCGCCGGACCGCCGCCGAGGAGCCGCGCGCGATGCTCCGGCAGCCCTCGGGCAGCCCGCGACAGAGCCCGATTAGGTCACACAACTGGTCCTTTTTGATTGGCGTGATCAGGCCTACCGTGGAGACATGGAGCGGCCCGGTCGGGCGTTGAACCTAGGAGGATCCTAGTCATGACTACCCAAGTCTCGGAATGCAGCGTCGAAGCCTGCTCGTTCAACGATCATTCCCACTGCAATGCCGCTGCGATCACCGTGGGCGGGCAGGAAGACCACGCATCCTGCGCGACCTTCATCGACATCGGCGTCCACGGCGGGCTGCCCAAGGTGTTGGCCGGCGTCGGAGCCTGCCAGCGCAGCGAATGCGTGCACAACGATCACCTGATGTGCAGTGCATCCGAGGTGCGTGTCGGGCCGGGACTCGACGACGCAGACTGCCTCACCTACACCCACCGCTGAGGTCTACCCGGCCCGCTCCGGGCCGGGCCCAGCGCTACTCACCCCACGAGCACGTTGGCGAACACCTGCCATGCCAGCAGGCTCTTGGCGATCAGGCTGAGCACGATATAGGCGCGCTCCCCGGTCAGGTAGTTGCTCCAGCGGCCGACCTGCTTGTACTGCAGCCACTGGTTGACGGCGAAGCTGTTGAAGAACACGAACAGCGACACGATGATGCCGTAGACGAACCCGGGCGGACCTTCCCCGCCCTCGATGCCGACGTTGATGATCAGATAGACCGCCGCGGCCAGCCACGGTCCGATCCCCGCGATGCAGCCGAACCAGAATGGCGTCCACCAAGCGCGCCCGCCCCGGACCGAACGCCCGGAGGCCCCATGCATCAGACCGTTGTTGCTCATCTCCATCAGCCAACCGAAGAGAATCATCGCCACATTGGCCAGCCCCAGGCCGATCAGCGCCGCGATGTCAGAGATCCCCAGCAGCAGGCTGATCAGCAGGATCATCAGCGTGGAGGACAGGCTGTACTCCACCCAGCGGAAACGGTTGCGTCCCTTGGACAGCTCGCCGACGTAGCGCCGGAAACCCCAGGGTGAGGCGATGAGGAAGTGGAAGAGGGCGGAGAGCAGCAGGAAGGATGCCGTCGCGAATCCCAGCGGAACGTCGAAGACGAGATTGGCGACCCCCTGGGACACCGGTGTTCCAGGGGGACCGTTCAGCGCGAAGGTCGAGACCTGCAGGCTGAAATCGTTGCTGAGGGCCAGCATGGCAGAGCCAGAGACGAGATGCAGCACGCCCATGACCAGGTTGAAGATCCGCAGCCGTCGCGCCACCGGTGCGGGTACGTCGACGGAGATGGTGTGAAGCTCTAACGGATAGGCGCTCATGTATACCAGTCTCGTCCCGCTCCGACACTTTGACCAGACCCCTTCGGCTCTCCGACCTGCGGGGCTAGGCTGGGTCCTGTGAATACTCCCTCTAGCGAGGTGCTTTCTCGGCGGACCGTGCTCTCCGGCGTTCTGTTCGGGTGCGGGATCGCCGCCTCGATGATCGACCTGTTCATCTTCCACCTGGCGCTGCAGTGGCACCACTTCTACGATCTCTCCACCAGCGAGGTCGCACTCACGGCGGACGGGTTCTTCCACGCCTTCGGTTGGTTCATCACCGTCTGGGGCCTGTTTCTGCTCGCGGACGTCCGACGCCGTGCCCAGGTGCACTGGGCACGCTGGAGCGGCGCGGTCCTCACCGGAGTCGGGTTCTTCCAGCTTTTCGACGGCGTCGTCTTCCATAAGCTGCTCGGGATCCACCAGATCCGGTACGGGGTGAACCTCTTCGTATACGACCTCACCTGGATCGGTTCGGCCGTCGTGCTTCTGATCATCGGGCTGCTGATCCTGCGCCGCACCCGGCCAGCACAGGTGCCTGCATGACCCTCGATCCCGCATTGTCCAGACATAGCTGATGCATCACCACGGCGAACCCTTCGAGGGTCTCGGTCTGGAGCCGGCGGACCCGCTGATCTGGGCGGGGCTCGACGTCGTCGTCGTCCTGCTGCTGCTGGCCGCCATGTGCTTTCACACTGGCGGATTATGGGCCGCGCGTCGCCGGAGCCCGTGGCCCCGGCACCGTAGCCTCCTCTTCCACCTCGGGCTGATCTGCGCGGCCGGCGGGCTGCTCGGGCCCGTGGCCACGGCGGCGCACACCAGCTTCACCGCGCATATGCTCGGGCATCTGCTGCTGGGCATGGTCGCGCCGCTGCTGTTGGTCCTCAGCTCACCGGTCACGCTCGCGCTGCGGGCCCTGCCGGTCCAGGCCGCCCGAGGCCTGACTCGCGTGCTGCGCAGTCCTGGCGTCCGGGTGCTCACCCACCCGGTGGTCGCTGCGGTGCTGAATGCGGGCGGGCTCTGGCTGCTCTACACCACGGACCTGTTCCGGGTCATGCATGTCTCTCCGGTGGCCTATGCACTGGTCCATCTGCATATCTTCGTGGCCGGCTATGTCTTCACGGCATCACTGATCGGGGTGGATCCGAACCCGCACCGGGCGTCGATGCCGGTGCGCGCAGCGGTGCTGATCCTGTTCATCGCGGCACATTCGATCCTGGCCAAATGGCTCTACGCACATCCCCCGTTGGGGGTGGAACCTGGGGACGGGAAGACAGGGGCACAGCTGATGTACTACGGCGGAGACGTGGTGGACATCGCGCTGCTCGTGCTGCTCTTCGCCGGCTGGTACTCCGCCACGCGTCCGCGCAACCGGCAGCACGACGCGGTCACCTCGCGGTGAGGCCTGGCGTTCTCATGCGTGCTTCGAGGCGACCCCGACCGCGTCCAAAGCCGCGCGCAGCCGCCGTTCCGCATCCTCCGCGACCTCTCGGACCGCGGCTGAGTCGCTGAGCTGGACCATGGTCTGCGGGTCGATCGCGTCGATGGTGGCGTGGTCCTCGGTGGCGCCGCGACGCACCACGACGTTGCAGGGCAGCAGCGCGCCGAGCTGCGGCTCGGCGGCCAGGGCTTTGCTGGCCAATGAGGGGTTGCAGGCGCCGAGGATGACGTAGTCCCCGACGGCTTCGCCGGACTCGGCGCCGAGCTTCTTGGTGAAGGTGGCCTTGACATCGATCTCGGTGAGGATCCCGAAGCCCTCCTCGGCCAGGGCCGCGCGAGTGGCCTCCACCGCCTGGGCGTAGGACATCGGGACAGTGATCGTATGGGTGTAGCTCATGAACTGCTCCTTCGACTCACAATGCGCTGACCTTGAGGGGTCAGCGTGTTCTTCAGGCTCCGATGACACACCCGGAGACGACTGCGCTCAGTGCGGCACCGTGGGCGGTGGCGCTGGTGAGAATCAGCACAGCCATGATCGCGGTCATCGCCAGCGCTCCCAGCATGCCATGTCGAGGGTTCTCCGGGGCGACCAGCTGACGCACCCGCTCGGGTCCTGCGGCCAGAAGCACGCGCTGTGACCCGGTCCGGTCGCTGGCCGTGCGCTGCACGCTGCTCGCCTCGCCCATGATCAGCAGGGCCGAGGCGAGCGCTCGGGTGCCCGCGCGGCGCCTCGCCGCGTTGTCCGCCGAGACCTCCAGATAGTGCGGAACGGCGTCCGCGATGGCGGCGGCCAAGGGGACTCTTCGCAGCGGCCCGGTGATGCTCCCGATGAGGTCCAGGACCAGATGGTGGCGTTCCCGCAGGTGCGCCGCCTCATGAGCCAGCACCGCACGCAGCTCCTGCGGATCCAGCGCGGCCAGCAGTCCCGTGGTGACGACGATCCCCCACCGGTCCCGGCCGAGCGCGAACGCCGAGGGGTGGGGATCCTCGACCACGGTGACCAGGTGCCCGTCGATGACCCGCCGATGACCCACTGGCAGCAGCGAGCGGCAGGTCTGCTGAAGCGATCGCCGCCGCTGCACCACGGCGCGCAGCCCCAGAGCCACCAGGAGCAGCCCTGCCCCGGCGGGGGCCAGGAGGAACGCGGCCGAGGGAACCCCGGTCTCCATGACGAACCCGGCGGAGAAGGGGTTCGAGGCCTCCAGGCACCTCTGACAGACCTTCGCCACCGAGTCCGGAAGCGGATTCGGGCCACTCAGTGACCAGGCCAGGAACAGTCCCGCGGCCATGACCGAGGCCAGCCAGAGCGCGAGGCTGGATCCCAGACACACCACCGCCAGCCGCGGGAACCGGATCAGCACGGGCGCTGCGGCGCGGATCAGCGGACGCCCGAGCACGGCTGCCGTCAACACGGCGAAGACCATCAGCAAGGAGATGAGCAGCGGATTCATGCTCAGTCCTGGGAGTTCTCGAGGTAGGTGCGCAGCAGGTCCCGCTCATCCTCCGGCATGGTGTCCACGAAGTGCAGTATGGACGCCGTGCGGTCTCTGCTGACACCGAGTGCTTGGCGCATCAAGCCCGCGGTGTGTTCTTCGCGGGTGCGCTGCGGCAGGTAGCGCACGGAACGACCCTCCCGTGTGGGCGTCACCAGAGCCTTGCGCTCCAGGTTGCCCATCACGGTGGCGATGGTGGTGTACGCCGGGCGGCTGGGCAGCTGGTCCATCACCTCACGCACGGTGTGCCCGGAGTGATCCCACAGCAGATCCATGACTTGCTGCTCGAGCGGACCGAGTCGCTCAGCGGGCATCTCGGTCTGACGTTCCTCACTCATGCTGTGACCAGCTCCTTCCTGGGTCGAACGGTACATGCCACCTGGCCCTTGAGCCGCCAGATCAGCGCGAGGCCGGTGAGCAGCAGCGCCCCAAGGGCCAGGATCGGCTGCAGCGGGGTGAAGTAGGTGATCGCCCCGGAATATCCCAGGGCGATGAGCGCGATCTTGTTGCAGACCGGGCAGCCCACCGCGAACCAGGCCAGCACCATCCCGATCATCCCGAAGCGACTGGTGCGCCGATCCTCGGAGGCGGAGCTCCGATCCTCTGCTTCACTCGCGGTGGCGCGATCCTGGGTGCCGGGGATCGTCCGTTCTGGGCGCGAGGGCCGCACGTAGGTCGCCATCAGCATGCCGCTGAGCACCGAGGTGAGGATCCAGACCGGGTAGTTCCACCACACCGGCGGGATGTCCCGGGCGAAGAACGAGTTGGGGATCAGCACAGTGGCGACGCCTACCAGCACACCGATGACTCCAGAGGCGATCGTGGCGATGACGATCTGGCGAGGCGTCCAGGAGCGCAGCGCCTGGACCGCGAGCACGCTGCATGTTCTCCACCGGGCGAGCTGAATCGAGAGAGGAGCCATGGGGCCAACTATGCCGCAGATCTACTATCTTGCATAGTTACTATGCTAGGTAATTACTATGATCCGTAGTAGATGGCCGTTCTGAGAAAGGTTCCGATGTCTCTGTCCTCCCCCGCAACCCCCACGATCCGTCCACGAAGAAACACCCTGCTGCCGCTGTTCGTGATCCTCATCGCGGCCGCGCTGATCGGCTTCGTGATCTGGCAGAACGCCGCCGATGACGCGCCCGAATCCACGCAGGACGCCGTGGGACAGGACACTGCCGAGCCAGATGCTCCCGGCCCAGATTCTCAGGCTGAAGGGCCGGTTGCGGTGCCTGAGGGTGGAGCCGAGCCTGAGCAGGAGGATATGAGTGACATCGAGCGCCGGGATCCTGATGATCTTCTCTCCCTCGGCCCCGCGGACGCCCCCGTGGCGATGGTGATGTTCAGCGACGCCCAGTGTCCCTTCTGTGCCACCTGGCACGAGCAGACCCTGCCCACCATGATGGAATACGTCGACGCGGGGGAGCTCCGCATCGAATGGCGGGATGTCAACGTCTTCGGCGAAGCCTCCGAGCGGGCAGCCCGGGCCACCTACGCCGCCGCGATGCAGGATGAATTCATGGAGTACCAGGGCCTGCTCTTCGCTGGTGGGGAAACTCGGCCTGAGGCCGGGCTCACGGAGCAAGGACTGGTCGACCTTGCTGAACAGGTGGGACTCGACACCGCGCAGTTCCAAGAGGACATGAACTCGCCGGAGGTCTCCGAGCAGATCGCCTCCAACGCCCAGGAAGGCCTCGACATCGGGGCCTACTCCACGCCTGCGTTCATCGTGGCAGGGGAACCGATCATAGGCGCCCAGCCCACCGAGGTGTTCGTCTCCGCGGTCGATGACGCTCTGGCCGAGGGCAACTGATGGAGATCAGCCTGATCACCGCCTTCCTCGGCGGAATGCTGGCGCTGCTGAGTCCATGCAGCGCACTGCTGCTGCCGGCGTTCTTCGCCTCCACCATCGGGGCTCGCCTCACTCTGCTGGTCCACGGAGGCACCTTCTATCTGGGTCTGGTCCTCACGCTGGTCCCCCTGGGACTGGGTCTGGGCGCGGTCGGGACGTTGTTCATCGACCACCGTCAGGCACTGATCGCCGCGACCTCCGGACTCCTGATCCTGCTGGGCCTGGCCCAGATGCTCGGCTGGGGCTTCGACTTCTCCAAGGCGCTT
Organism: Nesterenkonia sp. AN1; assembly: GCF_000582475.1. NCBI lineage: Bacteria > Bacillati > Actinomycetota > Actinomycetes > Micrococcales > Micrococcaceae > Nesterenkonia > Nesterenkonia sp. AN1. The sequence continues at coordinate 114,896 of NZ_JEMO01000016.1, read as the reverse complement.
CCCGGGACTCATCGGCTGCAGCAACGGGCCCACAGCGAGAAGGGTCTGATCCGGACATTCCTGCTCGGCGCCGCCAGTGGCGTGGCCGGGTTCTGCGCGGGGCCGATCCTGGGGGCCATCCTCACCCTGGCGGTGGCCCAGGGAAGCATCCCGCAGGCGGGCCTGATGCTTGCCGTCTATGCCGCCGGAATGGTCCTGCCGCTGATGATCCTTGCCGCACTGTGGGGACGCATCGGCCCCAGGTCCATGAAGCTTCTCCGCGGACGCGGCTTCACCCTCTTCCGCCGCGAGCTCCACACCACCTCGGTCCTTGCCGGCGCGCTGATCCTCGGCGTCGGCGTCCTGTTCTGGACCACCAACGGCCTTCTCACCGCTCCCTCCCTGGTCCCCAGCGGGACCCAGGGGTCGCTGCAGACGATGGCCTCCTCGGCGGCTGGTCCGGTCGCAGACGTTCTCCTGATCCTGGGGAGCTCCGCGGCGCTGCTGCTCATCTGGACGCTGACCCGGCGCCGGACCGGCCGCACCGCTGACCGCGCAGACCTCCCGGGGAAGGAGTCTCCTCGATGAGCGCCGAACCACCTGCTCTCCTGCTCCTCCGAGGAGGCGTGGTCTTGGGCGTCCTGGGACTGACCTTGGGAGCCTGTGCGGCGCCACCAGATCAGGATCCCTCCGCCGAGGCCGAGTCGACCCATTCACCGGGCTCCCTCGACCCCGACCCGGTCCCGGTCCAGTCACCGGCCGAGGAGGTGGACTTGGACGCGATCCGGCTTCCCGTGCACCTGACCGACCTCGTCAGCGTCGACCCCGGGTGGGACACTCCTCCTCAGGTCCACGACGGCGTCTTCCTGGGCCCCAGAGAAGAGGAGGGCAGACTGGTGTTCAGCGCCGTGTCCGCCGATGGGACCCTGCTGTGGACTGCGCAGCGTCCGCTGAGCTGCACCGGATTTGCACTCACGAGTGCCGGTGACCGGGCTCTGGCGGTACTCACCGATGTGGACCCCGAGAACTCCCCAGATGACACCTCGATCACCACCACCGCGACCGCCTATGATCTGCACACCGGGGAACCCGTCTGGGGTCCCGTAGAAGTCCCGGGGCCACATCAGGGACCCGGTCTGGTCTTCGCCGAACCTCACGAGGAACCGATGGGCGGAACCGATCAGCGCGTCGCCCTCGATCCCGAGACCGGTGAACGCATCCCCGACCGCGGCCATGTCGTCGGGGAGTTCTTCGGAATCACGGTCACCGCCCGCGATGGAGAGTTCATCGCCAGCGGCAGCGAGGGTCAGCTGTGGCGCGCGCCCTCCTCCAACACCTCGACCACTCCTGACCCAGAGGCCCCCGTCAGCCCTGCGACGAACCGGCTTCCGCCTGGGACGGCACTCATCGGCTCTTCCGCGGCTGGCTACGATCTCTGGGACCTCACCGGCGGCGAGCTCCTGGCGGAGGGGATTCAGGACGCCATGTTTGACCTGATGTCCGAGACCTGGGTCGCGATCCGCGAGGATGAACTCGCCGGATTCGACGCCGCGGGTGGGCAGCTCTGGTCCCTGGGCCTCGATGCTGAACCCGAGATCCTCGGCGTGGGCGGGGTCATGGCATATGTCCTTGCCGACGGAGAGTACCTCGACATCTACAACGTGGTCACCGGCAACACGGCCCGGATCTACGATCCGCTCGACGACGGCGCCACGGCCATCCCTTTGGCATTCACAGACACCGGCGCCACAGTCGTCGATACGGGGACCGAGCTGGTTCTGGTGACCGACGAGCCAGGTCCTCCGGAAGATGCTGCGGCAGAGAGCGAACTCTCCGATGAGAGACCATAGAGAATTCAACCGAGGAGAGGTGCCACCGTGAGTGATGACAGCCCGAAGGACTTCTGGGAGAGCCGCTACGCGGACTCGGAGCGGATCTGGTCCGGTCGGGTCAACTCCACAATGAGCTCATTGGTCGCTGACCTGCCTGCAGGACGCGCGCTGGACCTGGGCTGCGGGGAAGGCGCTGACGTGCTCTGGCTGGCAGCTCGAGGGTGGCAGGCGATGGGCATAGACATCTCAGCCACCGCTGTGGCGCGCGGGCAGGCCCAGGCCGAGACGCGTGACCTGGGAGCCGGCGGCGCTACGTTCCGCTCCGCAGACCTCCCGGAAGGCATGCCAGAGGGACCGTTCGATCTGATCAGTGCCTCCTTCCTGCAGTCCCCGGTGGCGCTGGACCGGCAGCGGATCCTGCAGGCGGCGGCCGATCGGGTCGCGGTGGGCGGCCACCTGACGCTGGTCTCCCATGCGACCGCGCCGCCGTGGTCAACACACCGGCACGGACCTGACGAGATGCCCACCCTCAAGGGCGACCTGTCCGCCCTGGTGCCCCGGGACGCCTGGCAGATACAGGTCGGTGAGCTGCGGGAACGGTCTGCGAGGGGACCGCATGGTGAAGACGCCACCCTCAAAGATCTGGTCATCCTGGCCAAGCGGTTGCACAGATGAACTAGTCTGGTGCTTCAATCCAGCTCAGAGGCGGGCCCATACCGCTGAACAGGGGGGCGTGAATGACGCACCGGGAGAAGGACGTCTTGCTGGGGGCCACCTTCGGCCTGGCCGTGCTGGTGGTCTCGGAAGCGGTGCGCCATCTGCTCGGGCACGACCGGTCCTTGGGCGAGATGGCATGGAGCCTGTGGATCATCCCGTTCGGCGCGATCATGTGGAGCATCGGCGGGTCGGCACGGAGGAGCAGAGCCCTCACTCCCCCGGACGGGGCAGAGGCCGGCAGGCCCTCGGCGTGACGGCGCTGGTGTTCGGAATCGTACTGATCAGCGCCGGTGTGCTGACCACGCTGCTGGCGTTCGCGTGTCGTCGAGGAACGCTGCCACTGAATGCGTTCGTGGGCATCCGTATCCCGTCCACTACCGCCGATGCCGAGACCTGGGTTCGCGCGCACCGCGCGGCCTGGCGCTGGATTGCCATCGCCGGAGCAGGTCCGGTGTTCTCTGGGACGCTTCTCCTCTTTCAAGGCGACGAAAGCGGACTCGCCGTGATCGCCGGGACGCTCTGGCTGCTGGGCTTCATCATCGGCGCGTCGGTCGTCGCCTCCCAGGCCGCTGCGAACGACGGATCCGCCTGAACGGTCCGGGCGTCGCCCTCTTCGCCGGGCTCGCATCAACTGCCCACGCGCACCATGGCGCGACGGCGCACCCGCGATAGCCACCTCACCCGGGTGTCGGCAGGGTGAGGATCTCGGCTCCGTCCTCGGTGATCGCGATGGTGTGCTCGCTGTGTGCGGTGCGGGATCCAGTGGCGCTGCGCAGCGTCCAGCCGTCGGCGTCGGTGCGCAGCGCATCGGTGTCAGCCATGACCCAGGGCTCCAGGGCGAGCAGCAGTCCGGGCTGCAGCTCATATCCGCGACCGGGTCGCCCGGTGTTCACGATGTGCGGGTCCTGGTGCATGGTCGATCCCACTCCGTGCCCGCCGAACTGGGTGTTGATCGGGTACCCAGCATCGCGCAGGACCGTGCCGATCGCGTGCGAGAGATCCCCGATCCGAGCCCCCGGGCCCGCGGCGGCGATTCCCGCCGCCAGCGCCCGTTCGGTGGCCTCGATCATCGCCACGCTGTCGGGCTGCGGCGAGTCCCCCACCACAAAGCTGATCGCCGAGTCCGCGACGACCCCGTCCAAGGACACTGCAAGGTCAAGGGTCAGCAGGTCGCCGTCGGCCAGGGCGTAGTCATGAGGCTTGCCGTGGAGCACCGCGTCGTTCACCGAGGTGCAGATGTAGTGGCCGAACGGTCCCCGTCCGAAGGATGGCTCGTAGGCCACATAGCAGGAGGTGGCCCGTGCCTCGAAGATCATCTCCTTGGTCCAGGCGTTGATCTCCAGCAGGTTCGTCCCCACCACGGCGCGGCGCTTCATGGTCTGCAGAATGTCAGCGACCAGCGCGCCGGTGACCCGGCCGCGAGCCACCCCTGCGGGGTTGAGAATCTCGATCATGAGCCACCCTCGGAGGCTGCCGCGACCCGGCGATTATGCAGATAATTGCGCAGGCACCCCGGGAGCGCGCCCAGCACGATGAAGAACGGACCCGCGGCGCGACCATAGGCGTCGCTGAACACCCAGGCACTGGCCAAGAACAGGATGAAGGCCAGGAGCCGCAGCACCGCGACCTGAGGAGGGTTGTTCGGCGGCCTGCCGAAGAAGAACGGCAGTCGAGTGTCAGGATTCACACTCCGGAGCATGTCGAAGGACGCGGTGAACAGCACCGCGGCTATGACCCACAGAATGATCGCGATTAGCTCCATCGGATCATTCCATCGCCCCAGGTTGCCTGAGTCAATCCTCACGTCAGTCCGAGCAGCTGCGGCCGCACTCGTAGAGTAGCGGGATGGAATACACCGCAGCACCTATGGAGGTCCGCAGACCGTGAGCAGCCGACCCAAGCGCGCACCCGCGCAACAGGCTGAGCGGGAGAACGCCGCAGAACGCCTCGCAGCACGGCTGGATCGTCCCATGGGCATGCTCGGCATCCTGTTCCTGTTCGTCTTTCTGGGTCAGATGCTCGTCACGGAGCCGGGTTGGAGCCGCGCGTTGAGCGCCGCCGGCTGGATATTCTGGTCCGTCTTCGTCGCGGAGTTCCTGCTGCGCGCCTACGTCGCCGGGTTCCAGAAGGCGTTCTGGCGACGCAACTGGTGGCAGGTGATCTTCCTCCTGGTGCCGTTCCTGCGGTTCGTCCGGGCGCTGCAGGCCGTACGGGTGCTCCGCCTGACGCGGGTCGCCCGGGTGGGCGGGATTCTCTCTGCCGGGGTCCGCGGCTCCCGGTCCGCCGGACGGCTGCTCACCAGCCGCATCGGCTGGCTGGCGGCTGTGACCGCCGTCGTCGTGCTGGCCGCGAGCCAGCTGCTCTACGCCTTTGAATCCCACAGCGACTACACCAGTGCGCTCTATGAGGCGGCCCTGGCGACCGTCACCGGCACTGGGATCAGCACCCAGGACCCTTTCTCGAAGGTGGTCCAGCTGGTGCTCGCGGTGTACTCCGTGGGCGTGTTCGCGACGCTCGCCGGTTCCGTCGGCGCGTACTTCCTGCGCGGTGAGGCGCCGGTGCTTCCTTCGACCCAGGAGGAGCCAGCCGCTGACGAACAGGGCTCGACCGAGCTCAGCGACGCGGAGTTCCGCTGAGGTCCTGGTAGGCCGTGGGTTCGAGCGATTCGCCGGAGGCCCTCAACGTCTCGGCCCCCGGCACACGATCGGTGTTCTGCGCGCTCACAGCGAGCCAATTGCCGTCGCCGTTCTCTGGGGCTTGACGCTGGAGGGTGAAGCTGATCACCCCCTGCCGGGGGCCCGGGCTTGTATCCGGGGCTTCCCGGGGCGCGGGGGTCTGACCGGTGAGCGTCCACAGCGCATGAACGACGGCGACACTCTCCCCCAGATCACGCACCCGGACCTGGTCGAGCTGCATCTGCGAGCCGCCGAAGATCTTCGCGAATCCGTATTCGTGGGCGGTGCGGATCCGTCTGCGATTGGTCCACCAGAGCCCCACCACGTTGACGAAGTCAGCGTCCTCGACGAACAGCGCGGCCAGAGCCTCGGCGTCGGCCCTGTTCCAGGCCTCGGCGAAGCCTTCCGCGATGCCGCCGGGGGTGTTGATGCCGAGGTGCTTCCGGGTCATCATCATTCCCACAAGGTGGGTGCGGGTTCGAGAAGCTGCGCTCCGTTGTTGCGCACATTGCCGACCGCAGGATCCACCTCGTAGATCTCCCAGGCGGAGGCGACCTCGGTGATCTCGCCGCGCAGCTGTTCCAGCAGGACCTCCAGCTCCTCCGGGGTCTTCTCCCCCGGGTGGATCCAGGTCGCCGCGAACTCCGCCGTCATGGCCAGCGGGATGCGGTCATGCAGCGCCCCGAGCTCGCTGAGCACGCCGTCCTCGGTAATCTCTGGGGATGGGCCGGTGAGGATGGTGCAGGACAGGATCCAGGGGTCGGATTCACCGCGGGCCTCGGCCTCCTGGTCCTTCCACCACTCGTAGAGTCCGGCGAAGATCAGGGGGGAAGCATCGGCGGAACGGATCACGTGCGGCCGCTTCTTCGCTCCACCGGCTTTCCACTCGTAGTACGCCTCGGCGGGGACCGCGCAGCGCCGCGCCTTCGCCGCCGATCGGAAGCTGGGCTTGGACGCCACCGTCTCGGAGCGGGCGTTGAAGGTGCGGGAGCTGAAGCTCATGTCCTTGGCCCAGACCGGCAGCAGCCCCCAGCGGGCTGGGTGGAGTTCACGCAGCGGCGCCCCAGAGTCGTCATAGCGCTCCACCAGGATCGGCACCGTAGAGGTCGGGGCGGTGTTCCAATTGGGCTTGAGTTCGAAGGCCGGTGGCTGAACGGGTCCCAGGCGCGCCCGGTTCAAATCATCGGCCAGGTCACCGGTGTCCTTGGCCATGACATAGCGTCCACACATGGTCTGAGCTTGGCAGACGCGGGGGTGCAGGGCAATCGGCTTGGGCCCTGCAGTTCCGGCGCGACGCGGCCGTCTCACCCGTCCGCGCTGCACCGAGTCGGCGCGTCATCTTCCCGAGGATCCAGTACCTTGTCAGCGGTCGGGCCTCCGCTTGAGTCGGACGAAACCGGCAAGGGCCCCGAGGGCGAAGATTGCGAGCCAGACCAGGAAGACGTGTCCGCCTGACAGCCGGAGGTCCTCCGGAGCCAGCAGCATCCATCCGATGTGCAGGATTGCCGGGATGGCGACGAACGACTGCCACGTGGTCCAGAACTGCTGCTTCCGCGAGGCTCGTGTCTGGGAGTGTTCAAGGATCCTCAGTCCGAGCTGGACCAGGTCCAGGGGTGATGCTGGTCAGGTCAGGACCCCGCTGGGCGAGGCTTCATCGGCGCAGCAGCAAGCTCGCGGATCGGATCGCGCGCCGTCGTTGAAGCAGTTTGTCGCATCGCTATGCCATGTCCCATCGATATTTCCGTCCATAGCGATGGGACATGGCATAGCCGTGCGATAAACGCCGGACGCCGTTCAACTCCAATGCGATTCTTCTCTCCGGCGCGCTGGCGCAACCCTGGGGGCACTTGGGGCGTCACAGAACTCCAGAGAAGCCCACGCGCATATACCTTTGAGACTGCGAAAAAAGCGGAGCAGCAGCATCTGACCTTCTAGAAATCGATGCTCCGACCAGCCCCAGGCAAGACCACGGCCCCTTTCACCACTGAATCGGTAGAAATCGACCAGCAGCCCTCCGAGCTGACTCATCACGACGCACGAAGAACTGGTATCTCGACATGACATCCGCCACACCCGATACGAAGTCTCCCTTCCTCAATTTCGTAGCGGCCGAATTTCGTAGACGCGGCTCCCAGCATCGCCGCGACCTCTCGAACAAGACCTACGTGCACCAGCTGCTCTCGGAGAAGACGCTCGGCGGAGAACGAATCGGACTGCCTCAGCAGTACGCAGTGCTGACCTCCACTGCACAGATCACCGCGGAGCTGCTCGGTGACCGCATCGCACTGAAGTTCGCCAATGGCTGGTCGGCCAAAGGCGTCATGCTGCTTGAGCGCCTCGGCGATGACCGCTACTACGACCACATGGCGTCGCGTGAATGGACCCTCGAAGGTATTCGCGGGAAGCAGGACGCAGTAGCGGCCAAATTTCCCGGGAAGAAGGCCGAATGGATCGTGGAAGAGCTGCTCCGCGGGATGCAGCCCGGCGCGGTGCCCTTCGACTACAAGTTCTATATGTTTCAGGGACAGATCGGCATGGTCGCCCAGATCGACCGGAACTTCTCACCTCCACGCATGGTGAAGCTGGACGGGGACCTGAAGCCATTCGTCCCCGGGCGGGACTACAAGTTCCGGCCCTCGGACATCCAACCCGGAGTGCCGGTGGTCCCGCGCTCGGCGGTCATGCTTTCACGGTGGGCCATCGAACTTGCCAAGATGACCGACGCCCCGTTCGTGCGTGTCGACCTCTACGACACCGAAGACGGCCCCTACTTCGGTGAGTTCACGTTCTCCTCCGGGGCAGAGTTCAAGAAGACCGTCACCTACAGCGACGAGGTGCTCGATTACTTCGATGCGTTGTTCGCCGACGCGGAGAGGACCCTCCGGGGAGAGGCCGTCGAACCACCGCAGAACTGGAGCACATTGCTGCAGTCCACCAACGCTGAGGTGCTGGCCTCACACCCACGGATCAGCCCCGCGCGCTATCAGCGCATCGCCGACTTCCTCTATACCCGAGGCAGTCTCGGTGGATTTCGGCTGGCGCGCGCTCAAGAGAAGCTGCTGGAAGAGGGTGGAGACGCCGCGGTCAATGAGTACCTCGCTCAGGCACATAAGTCCGCAGGTCGCCGGGCATTGGCTCGACGACCTCAAATTCCATCGGCCCTGCACAAGGTCACGCGGAGGGTCAAGAGGAGGCTCCGGAAATAGTCCACGGCAGCTCCGGCCTGACCGCGGACAGGATATGGCGATCTCGTCGAGATCTATCTTCCCACCGGAGAGATCTATAGGCTTGAAACAATGACACATCCCACAGAACAGTCGATCTCCGAGGCCGGTCTGAGCCGGCGCGTCTCGATTCCACTGTTCGTGCTCCTGGTCTTCGGCGCGCTGCCCGCACTCCTCTTCGCCCCCCTCGGGGTCGGTGTCAGCCTGCTCGCGCTGGTGGGAGTGATCGGCGCTGCGGTCGCGTTCTCCCGGGTCAAGATCGTCGCCGGTGATACGGGCCTGAGTGCCCGGTGCATGGGAATCTTCCACGTGAGCTTCGCGTGGGACGAGATCCTCTCGGTCCAGGAGGGTCCCGAGACCGGGGTCCTGGAAGGGGCCGGCTATCGGATTCTCCCCGGTGGGAAGGTGGGACTCCTGGTCGGTGGTCCAAGCGTCGAGGTTCGTGATTCAGGCAAGACCTATCTGCTGAGCGTCCGCGATTCTCAGCGAACGGTGGAGGAGATTCGCCGACACCTCGCGGCCGCGAACTCGTTGCTTTGACCACCGCCGTCTGACCTGCAGACCTCCTCCTGCGTCCAGGACGAGACGCCCCTGACCATCGACCAGGAACTCCACTGATGCTTCCCTACCTGCTGATGATCATGGTCGTGATCTTCTACGCGGGGAACATTCTGGTCGGTGAGGCGCTCAATGACCTCCCGCCGCTGACCATCGCGTTTGCGCGGCTCGCCGTCGCGTTCCTGTGCCTCGCGCCGCTGGCAGCCCGAACCGCCTGGCGGTCCCGAGCACTGTTCCTCCACGAGTGGAAGCCGCTGCTGCTGCTCACCCTCACCGGTGTCGCGTTCTTCAACACCTTCATCTACGCGGCCCTGCAGTTCACCTCCTCCACGAATGTCTCGGTGCTGGAGACCCTGATCCCCGCACTGACCCTCGCGCTGAGCGCCCTGGTCCTGCGCGAGCGGCTGCGGATCCTTCAGTGGAGCGGCCTGGCGCTGTCGATCCTCGGGGCGCTCTGGGTGATCACCGATGGGCAGATCTTCGCCGTGACGCAGCTGCAGTGGAACATCGGCGATGGCATCATGCTCGGAGCGGTCGCCTCCTGGGCGGTCTACTCCATCGCTGTCACCCGATACCTCAGTCTGTTTCCCACCTTCGGCGTGCTGTTGGTCATGACCGGGCTCGCTGCGATGATCCTGGCGCCGTTGGTGGCCCTCGAGTGGATGGTGCTCGGGCCTCCGGCGTTCAGCCCGACCGAGCACCTTCCTGGTCTGCTCTACCTGGGGGTCTTTCCAGGACTGCTCGCGCTGCTCTTCTACAACCGCGCGGTCCAACAGCTCGGTGCCGCCCGGGCGTCCAGCTTCTTGAACTTCCTCCCGGTCGCCACCATGGCCGGAGCGGTGCTGTGGCTCGATGCCGAACTGACACCAGCCAAGGTCACGGGCGCGCTGGTCGTCGTGCTGGGAGTCTCGATCACCACTCGGGCAGGTCGGCGACCCTCGCCTCGGCCAAGCCCAGCTCCTGGATCAGCCCACCCCAGCAGCCCGAATGAGACCCTGAGAAATTGACAGCACACGCGGCCCTCGGCTTGACCCTGCCCTTCGCCACGGGGCTGGGCAGGGCGACGGCCAGGTCCGATTCCCGCTAGCTTTCTCTGCGGCTGAGATGTGGAATGGAGCACATGGATCAGGACGAAGTCTTCGAGCGCCGCTACCGGGCGGTGAAGTCTCGGGACCACCGCTTCGACGGGCAGTTCTACACCGCGGTGTCCTCCACGAAGATCTACTGCCGACCCTCCTGCCCCGCCCAGACTCCGAAGCCGGAGAATGTCACCTTCTACTCCACCTCTGCCGCCGCCCACGAACACGGCTACCGGGCCTGCAAACGCTGCCTGCCCGAGGCCGCCCCGGGCACCCCGGAGTGGAACACCCGGCAGGATCTGGCCGGCCGGGCCATGCGGCTCATCCGCGAAGGCACGATGAACGACGGCGGCGTAACAGCCCTGAGCACCCAGCTCGGCTACAGCAGCCGGCACCTGCACCGGACCCTGAGCGCCGAGCTGGGTGCGGGTCCGCTCGCCCTGGCCCGGGCTCACCGGATCCACCTGGCCCGCAGTCTGCTGGTCGGCACGTCGCTGCCGATCACCGAGATCGCGTTCGCCGCCGGGTTCTCCTCGGTGCGTCAGTTCAATGAGACCGCACGGGCGGTCCTCGGCGCGACGCCCCGAGAGATCAGGACGCGTGCGCAGCACCGACCCGGGATCAGCGCCGCTCCCCTGGCAAGCGGAGTCTGTGACTCAGCTGGAGCTCAACAGCTGTCGCTGCGCCTGGCTCTGCCGGTGCGGGAGCCCTTCAACGCGGTGGAGCTCTTCACCTTCCTGGCCGAGCGTGCGATCCCCGGTGTCGAGGCCACCAGGCTCGACGACGAGGCGCTCACCTACGCGCGCACCCTGCGGCTGGCCCATGGGCCGGCGGCCCTCCAGGTCACGGCGACTCCGACCGAGGGCCTGGCTGAGCCGCAGTCCGTGCGCTGGCGGCTGCACCTGGAATGTGAGCTCAGCGCCTGGGCGGACATCCCGGCGATGGTGGCGGTGGCGCGCCGGCTCTTCGATCTCGACGCGGACCCGGCTGCCGTCGGTGCCGCCCTCGCGGAGGACCCGGTGCTGGCACCTCTGGTCGCCCGCTCTCCCGGGCTGCGGATCCCAGGCACCGCCGATGGTCCGGAGTACCTGGTCCGCGCCGTCGTGGGCCAGCAGATCTCGGTGTCGGCCGCCCGCACCCAGCTCAGTCGGCTCGTCGATGCGCTGGGCACCGAACATGTGTCCTCCTTCCCGGGGCTGTCCCGACTGTTCCCCACCTCGGAAGAGATCGTGACCGGGGTCCCCGCGCCGCCGGCGCGCACCGGTCCCGGTCCGAGACCGGTCCTGGATCCGGAACGGCCGCTGCGACTGCCCGCACGCTCCATCGCCACGGTGCGCGCCGCCGCGGCAGCCCTGGCCAGCGGAGAGCTCACCGTGGACCAGGGAGCAGACACCCGGGTGCTGCATGACCAGCTCACCGCCATGCCGGGGATCGGGCAGTGGACCGCCTCCTACCTGATGCTGCGCGTCCTCGGCGACCCGGATGTCTGGATGACCGGCGACGTCGTTCTGCTCAACGGTGCCAAGCGGCTCGGCCTGCTGGACCCGGAGCTGAAGAAGGCGGCCGCACATCGAGCTCTGGAATCTCATGCCCGAGGCTGGTCGCCTTGGCGGTCCTATGCTGCGATGCACCTCTGGCAGGCGGCCACCAACCTGCCCGATCAGACTCAAAAGGACGGTAGATCATGACAACTCGCAACTACAACCTGAACCATGTCAGCTTCACCACAGCTGATGGACCTTTCAGTGTGGTGGCTGATGAGCATCACGTCCTGGCCTCTGGTTGGACCTGGGACATCGGCGCCCTGGTTCAACTGATCCACCCTGACCTCCGCGGAGCCGCTTCAGAGGTCCGGGCCGGCTCGAAGGTTGACCCGCATCCGGTGCTGGACCAGGCGGCTGAGGCGGTGGCGGCCTACTACGCCGGTGACGTCACCGCCGTGGACCGTGTGCCGGTGAGGCAGCGCTCCGGGCCCTTTCGCGAACAGGCCTGGGAGGCGCTGCGCCAGGTCGCGCCGGGCGCGCCTGTGACCTATGCCGGGTACGCGGCCCGCGCAGGCCGCCCGAGCGCGATCCGGGCCGCGGCCGGTGCCTGCGCGATGAACGCGGCGGCACTGTTCGTGCCCTGCCATCGGATCGTCCGCACCGACGGTGGGCTCGGCGGCTTCCGCTACGGGGTGCAGATCAAAGAGAGCCTGCTGCGGCGGGAGTCCGTCCCGGCACCGTCTCCCCACGCAGATCCCAGGCGCGGGTCGCCTGCACGGTGACCGCTCGGGGTCCGGTGCGCCGAATGGTGCCCTCGGCCATCAGCATCTTCGCCGCGAAGAGACATTCCCCGGTGTTGCGCTGAGCCTCCTCGAAGAAGCTCAGGTCCACGCAGCCGGTGCCGTCGTCGAGGGTGATGAACACGACCCGTTTGCCCGAAGCCATCGGCGGGGTCTGGGTGGCCACCCGAATCCCGGCCACCCGGACGGTGGCGCCGTTGCGCAGCGAGAGCAGGTCTTCGGCGAAGGTGACTCCGGCAGCCTGCAGCACCGGGTGATGGAAGTCCATCACGTGGCCACTGGTGTCCAGGGAGGTCAGGTCCAGCTCGGTGGTGACGATCTCCCGGGCCGCCAGCTCCCCCGCCCCGGTGGGCATGTTTGCGATCTCCACATCACCGATGGGCAGGGCCAGCTGCCCCTGGACCTGCCGGGCCGGCAGCTTCTTGGCGTACTCCAGGTTGGTGGACTCCACCCACTGGATGAGGTCCTTGCGGTGCTTCCGGCCCTCGGGCAGCAGGCAGTCCAGGGCACCCACCTTGGCCAGATCGCGCAGCGTGGAACGTTTCAGCCGGGCCCGGTCGCGCAGGTCCGCCAGGGAGGCGAAGGGCTGCTCCGCCTCGATCCGGCGCAGCTCGGCCTTGGATATCCCCTTCAACCCGATCAGCGACATCCGGATCCCCCACACCGGCAGCCCCGCCACCGAGGTCGCCTCCACGTGATAGCTGCTGGTGGAGCGGTTGACGTCCATCGGCAGCAGCGGGATCTTCAGCCGGCGGGCCTCGGAGACCAGCAGCCGCAGCGGGTACATGCCGGGGTCATGTTCGAAGAGTCCACAGAGGAAATGCGCGGGGTGGTGGGTCTTCAGCCAGGCCGACTGGTAGGTGGGCACCGCGAAGGCCGCCCCGTGGGCCTTGCAGAAGCCGAAGCTGCCGAAGCTGAGCAGGATCTCCCAGACCCGGTCGATCACCGCAGCGGAGTAGCCGCGCCTTTCGGTCTCCGCGCGGAAGAAGGTCTCCACCGGCCCCGACCTGTCCTTGCTCATCGCGCGGCGCAGCTCATCGGCCACGTCCAGGCCGCAGCCGGTCATGGTGTCGAAGATCCGCAGCACCTGTTCGTGGAAGACCACCACCCCGTAGGTCTCATCGAGGATCTTCGCCAGATCCGGGTGCGGGTAACCCACGGTCTCGTAGCCGTGGCGGCGCTCCAGGTAGGGCTTGACCATGCCGGAGCCCATGGGCCCGGGGCGGAACAGCGAGATGTCCACCACGAGGTCATTGAGCGTCTTGGGCACCAGCTTGCCGATCAGCTCGCGCTGCCCGGGGCTCTCGATCTGGAAGCAGCCCAGGGTGTGGGTGGACTGGATCATCGCGAAGGTCGCGGGATCGGCATAGTCCACGTCTTTGACCATGTCGATCACCTCCCCTGTGGTGCGTTCGAGCTCGGTGAGCGCGTAGGCGATCGCCGACTGCATCCGCACGCCCAGGATGTCGAGCTTGATGAACCCCATCGGGTCCATATCGTCCTTGTCGAACTGGCTCATCGGCAGCCCGTTGACCCCGGAGCGCTCCACCGGGGTGAGTGTGAGCAGGTTGTTGTTGCCCAGGATCACGCCGCAGGGGTGGGTGGAGATGTGCCGAGGCAGCCGGTCCAGGCGTTCAGAGAGGTCCACCAACAGGTCCAGCTGCTGACGCCCGGAGCCACGTTCGGTCTCGATCCGCTCGGCCAGGCTCTGGAGCTCGGGCTTCTCCTTCAACGCACGGCGGAACTCCCGGGCCGGGAAGCGCCACATGATCTCCGCGAGCTGGTCGATCTCCTCCTCGGGGAGCCCCAGCGCGAGCCCGGCGTCGCGGACCGCGCCACGGATCCGGTAGGCGTTCTGCATGCTCATCAAGGTGACCCGCTGGGCGCCGAAGCGCTTGAAGACCGCCCGATAGATCCGATGCCGCTCGGAGGACTCCACATCGATGTCGATATCGGGCAGGGTGGAGCGTCGGCGGGAGAGGAAGCGCTCGAAGATCAGTCCGTGCTGCAGCGGATCGATGGGGCTGATCCCCAGTGCGTGGACCACCAGGGAGGAGACCGCCGAGCCGCGGGCCGCGGCGCGGACCCCCATCTCGCGGATCAGCCGGGCCACCTCGGCCACGGTCAGGAAATAGGGGGCGAAGCCGAGATCGGCGATGATGCTCAGCTCGTGTTCCAGACGCGCCCGGGCCGGAGCCTCGCTGTCCTGCTCTGCCCCGCCCTCTCCACCCACGCCCTCCTGGTCCGGATACCCCTGGTCCGGCTCCCCTTGTTCCGGATCCTCCTGGGTCGCGCTCGCTCCAGCCGCGCTCTCCTGGGCGAGCATCTCCGCCAGGCCTGCTTCGCAGCGGGCTCGCAGCTCCTGATCCGGATCGCCCTCGATCCCGATCACGGAGGTCTCAGGCACCTTGGGCCGGCCCCAGCCCAGATCGGCGACCGGATCCAGCTGGCACTGGCGGCCCAGCGCCTCGGTGTTGGTCAGCAGCTCCTGGGCCGGTATCGGTGTGGTGCTGGCCGCGCAGATCTCCGCGGCCAGGGCCTTCATCGCCGCGGCCGGCTTCAGCCAGCCCTGATCGGTGGGCTGGAGTGCAGTGGTGCTGTGCAGGTCCGAGAGGACCCGTACCGCGTCGAGCACATCCGCGGTGGCGGCCTCGTCGGTGCTCAGCAGTCGCACCGCGTTGGTCAGCACCGGTGCCACCCGGCTGACCTGAGCCGCGCTGAGCATTCGGACCGCATGGGCGGTGGACAGCGCCTCCCCCGGAGGTGCCAGATGGGACACCACCTCCACTCGCAGCGATTCGCCGAGCGCCTCGCGCCACTGGCGCAACAGCGCTCGGGTGCCGCGGTAGTCCCGAGAGGCCGCGGCGACACCGATCTCGCTCTCCGGCCCGGCGAGGACGAACAGACGACGACGCACCTCGCCCTGCCCCGGGGCGGCACACTCGGCCAGCTCCTGCAGACTCACTCGGGCGGCCTCGCCCTGTGGGCGTTCGTGGGCGCGGGAGATGAGCTGACACAACGCCGCATACCCACCGGAGGCGTTGCTGGCGAGCACCACGGCCCGACCACGGTCCTCCACGGCGAGACTGACCCCGATGATCGGGGCGATGCCCAGGTCGATGCACGCCCCGAGGTGCTTGACCGCCCCGTAGAGTCCGTCCCGATCGGTGATGGCCAGCGCCGTCATGCCATCCGCCGCAGCCGCGGCCACCAGCTCCTCAGGGCGGTTGGTGCCGTAATGGCTGCTGAACGAGCTGGCCACATTCAGGTGGGTGAAGGTCAATGGACCCGCACCAGACGCCAACGCCCAGAGGCCAGGTGTCGACTGACATCGATGGTGTGCACCTCGGCGGTCTCGGTGCGAGAGGTGGCTTCGAGCTGGACCTGCAGCCGCCAGATCTCATGAGCCACCAGCCCGGGGCGCCCCCGCTCGGCGCGGGGCTCCTCCAGCCACCAGCTGCGCCGCTGATACCAGCGCACAGGGGCTTCGACCACGAGATGCCTCCGCTCTTTCCAGATCACCCGATGGGGCAGGAACTGCTCGTCACATTCAATATCAATGGATTCAGTGAGCGTCACCGCTCCGCGGCGAGGTGCTCGGTCGGCTTCGGGGCGAATAACAGTGGGCATGGGTAAGCTCCCTCTTTCATGTCTCCAAGAGATATGACGAAGCCGATGGGAAGCCCGGAGGCCTCATCGTATTCGAACATACATTCGATAGCAACAGAGGTGAGCCTAGGGTGGGGCACGGACACGGATGACTGCACGTCGGTGGGCCCGCCTGAGATGGCGTCAGGAGTTCGATAGGACCAAAGACTCTTTATTTCACGACGAAAAGCGATCAGAGTGTGCTTAATAGATATGGCCTCTTGACCCATCCGTGCGTGTGATCAGATCGAGGATATGCAATGCAGTCATACGCCGGTGAGACCACATGGCCAGTGGGTGATGTCTACGGGCCAGACGCGGCGCTTTCGTCCTTCTTCGAGAACTACGTCCAGTTCAGGGGCTACTCCACCCGCTCGGAGTTCTGGTGGCCCTTCCTGTTCCTGACCCTCGTCCATGCCGCCATCGGGATGACGGCCATCATCACCCTCAGCACGCTGTTCGCCGAGGATATGGTGGCCGACGCGCAGGACCTGTTCGGGATCACGGGCTTCTCCCCCAGTGTCTGGCTCGAGGGCTTCGGCGCGGTCTTCGCCGCCGCCATCCTCGGCCTGCACCTGCTCATCGCGGTGCTCACCATTCCCCCGCTGCTCGCCGTCACCTGGCGCCGGCTCCATGACTCCGGGCTCCCGGGGTCGATGTTCTTCCTCGGGTTCATTCCGATCATCGGATGGTTCGTGGTGATGATCCTGCTCATGCGGGCCTCCGCCCCGGAGAAGCACCACGCAGAGTTCTCAACTTCCTGGTACTGACGTCATCGCCCCGGCATGGACCTGGCCTGAGCCCTGACCCGGATCGGCGAGCGGGCCGGCGAGCGGACCGACGAGCGGGCGGTGAGGACGATCGTCGGGATGAGCACGGCAAGCCACGGCAGGGCCCATAACCACAGTCCCAGAGCAAGCAGCCCCAGCTTGAAGAGCGCGATCCCGCTGAGGCCCAGGAGCCTGCGGCGTGGGTTGCGGGAGAGCGCCAGCACCCCGATCGCAGCTTCACAGCCCACGCCCACCACGGCGCCCCACACCCGCGGGCGCGTCCCGAAGGTGCGGTCCCACAGATCGTGGAGCACGCCGAACCGCCACGGGGAGAGGTCCGCGAGCCAGGTCCCGAGCATCGGGTAGACCTCAGGCCTCACGGTGACCAGGACCGTGTTGATCGCTGCGCCGCTCAGCATCATGGCGCCTGCCACCGTCGAGACGCGCCTGGGCCAGCGCGGAGCCACAGCTGAGGCGGGGCCGGTCACCTCGTGGCGAGGAGCACCAGCGGCGCGAGGGCCGCGAGCGGCCGCCCGCTCAGGCCACACGGGAGCTCTCCGGCAGCCGCTGGGCGAGTTCGGCGCCCCATTTCCTGGCTCGGTCGATCTCCCCGGGCAGCACCGGCCCCTCATACCCCTCGACGTAGAAGCTCTCCGGCTTCGCGAGAAGAGAGGCACCGTGGCTGCGCAGCAGCTTCGCGGCCTTCTTGCTGGCCGCACCCGGAAGGTTCGGGTGGCGGACATGGGTGTCGAACACCGCGACCGGCAGGTGGAGGTCACCGGCGGCGCCGATCCACTCCCGAATGCCGGTGTCCCCGGGGTGCCCGCCCCGTCGAGCGGCCTCTTCGCGAGTCTGCGGTCGGCTCAGCCCGAAGGCGTGGGTCGGGGCGCCGAGGACGAGCAGGTCAGCCGTGATGGTGTCAGCAGGTGGAGCGAAGCTGACGTCGAGGATCATTCCGACATCAATGGCCGAGACCAGTCCCTCCGCCACCGCCTCGGCGATGATCTTGGTGTTTCCCCACGCGGACTCGTAGACGATCACAGCATCCATGACGTCACTCTCCTTTCAGGGGCCATCGTCTCGCCGCCGCTGGGGAGTGCGCCAGGACCTTAAGTCCCTTTATTCAGTGACAGCTGCGGATACCCTGCGACTCAGCCGACCCCGAGGGCCTCCTGGATGGGTCCTGAGACGAAGTAGAGCACGAACAGCGCGGCGGTGACGTACATCAGCGGGTGCACTTCGCGCCATTTGCCGCGGAAGACCTTGATGGCCACGTAGCTGATGAATCCGGCGCCGATGCCGTTGGTGATCGAGTAGGAGAACGGCATGACCACGATGGTCATGAAGGCGGGGATCGCCATCTCCACATCGGTCCAGTCGATCCGCACGATCTGCTGCATCATCAGGAAGCCCACCAGCACCAGCGTGGCCGAGGCAGCCTCGGTGGGGATCACGGCGGCCAGCGGAGCCAGCACGATGGTGGCCAGGAAGAGCACGCCGGTGACCACGTTGGCCAGACCGGTCCGGGCGCCGTCGCCCACGCCCACGGTGGACTCGATGAATCCGGAGTTCACCGAGGTCGAGCCCACGCCGCCGCCGATGGTGCCGACCGCGTCGGCGACCATGATCCGGCGCGAGTGCGGGATCTCGCCGTCGGCGTCCTTGATCCCGCCGGCGTTGGAGACGCCCACCATGGTGCCCAGCAGGTCGAAGAAGTTGGCCAGCAGCAGGGTGAAGATCGCGAGGGTGGCCGCGACCACGCCGATGCTCTGCCAGGAGCCCAGCAGGTTGAAGTCACCGATCAGGCTCAGGTCCGGCATGGTCAGCCAGTCCTGGTTCAACGTCGGCACGGTCAGACCCCAGCCGTAGGGGTTCTCGGTGCCGTCTGCGGCGGTCTGCGGACCGATCCGGAACACCGATTCCAGGGTGATCGCGAGCACCGTGGCGCCCACGATCGAGTAGAGGATCGCGCCGCGGACCTTGGCCGCCCACATGGCGAACAGCGCAAACATCGCGATGAGGAAGATGAAGATCGGCCAGCCGTAGAGCGATCCGCCGACGCCGAGCTCCAGTCCGGTGCTTCCGTTGTTCTGGATGAAGCCGGCGTTGACCATGCCGATCAGGGCGATGAACAGCCCGATGCCGACGCTGATCGCGATCTTCAGCGCGCCAGGGACGGCGTTGAAGATCGCGGAGCGGAACCCGGTGAGCACCAGGACCAACAGGATCACGCCCTCGATGACCACCAGCCCCATGGCATCGGCCCAGGTCATACCGGGCAGCACGACGATGCCGTAGGTGATGAAGGCCGAGAGCCCCAGCGAGGAGGAGACCGCCATCGGGAACTTGCCGATCACGCCCATCAGGATGGTCATCAGACCTGAGATCAACGAGGTCGCCGCCGCGACGGCAGGCAGGTTCGGCTCCGAGCCGCCGCCCAGGAAGTTGCCGGTGGAGTCGGCTGAGGCGCCGATGATCAGCGGATTCAACACGATGATGTAAGACATCGCGAAGAAGGTGGCCAGTCCGCCGCGCACCTCCCGGCCGATGCTCGAGCCGCGGGCGGTGATGTGGAAATACCGGTCGAGGCTCCCGAGCTGCCGGGGTGCGGAAGTCTTGGAGGCGGGGATCTGAGTGCTCACGGAGCACTACCTTATTGCCCCGTGCGTTGTTCCGACCAACGGACCTCACCAGACGAGACCGGAGTCACGCCGAGACCGGCTGCTCCTCCGCGCGGACCAACATCTTCGGGGCACCCATGACCAGGAGCCATACGGGCAGGACCACCACACACAGGACGGCCAGGACCGAGATGTCCCCGACCACGACGACGGCGATGAACAGTGCGATCCACCCGTCGCGGCTCTCGGCGAGCACGGCTCCGAGCACCCCGCAGGCGAGCGCGAGGCTCAGCGGAAGCTCCGGGAGCAGCGACTGCGCCACAAGTCCCACCGTTGCCCCGAGGAAGACGGCCGGGAAGATCCGGCCACCGCGGAAGCCGGCCGTGGCCGCGACGAGCAGCGCGCACAGTTTGACCGCCACGATGAGCATCAGCTCTGTGGTGGTGCGCTCCCCCGCGTCTCGGATGAGATCGGCCATCTGTCGGCCTCCCTTGAACAGGGTCACCGGGCCGCCGAGCGCGCCGAGACCACCGAGCAGGACTCCGCCCAGGGTGGTGTAGAGCAACGGGCTGCGCAGTCTGCGGAAGCTCGCATGCAGCGGGGTGAACACGGCGGCTCCGGCGAGAATGACCAGCGCGGCGGCACAGGCGACCACGGCGCCGAGCAGCAGGTCCGAGAGCTGCGGCGCCCCGAGCGGTTCTATCCCGGTGGGTCCGAACTGCGGGCCGTCGAGCATCCGCATCGTCAGCGATCCGGTCGCCGCAGCGAGGAGCGGCAGGAAGAGCCGGTCCCAGAGCGCGCCCCCGCCGGTGGCCGCGGCCACCACACCGGTCAGCACCAGCGCGGCGGCCACCGGCGTGCCGAACAGTGCGCCGATGGTTCCTGCACCCGTCATCAGGACCACGAGCTTCACCTCGATCCGCGGCCAGAACCGGACGGTCAATGCCACCAGGATCGCGGTGTTGATCGCGATGATGGGTGATTCCGGGCCGAGGCTGACGCCCCCGGCCAGCACCAGCAGACTCACCAGGAGGAGCCCCGGCACGGCGGACAGCGGCAGGGGCGGGGCCAGGAGCTCCACGGTCGCGGAGTCGCGTCCCCCACGACCTGGGACGAACGTGCAGACTGCTCCGACCGCAAGTCCGGTGGCGCTCAAGACCGCGAAGATCCACCAGCCCGAGTCTGGATCGAGGCCGAAGAGTCCGGGGAGGTCCACCCAGAGGACGTGTTCCAACAGATGCGCGGTCTCCTCCACCAGGAACAGGCTCAGGGCCGAAACGGCGCCGACCAGGATCGCCGGGACCGATAATCGCAGAAGCCCGGCGACGGTCGGTGCTTCTTGTCCGTTCATCCCAGGCATCGTCGTGACGTCCTTCTATCCAGGATCTCCGGTGTGGCTGGTCAACGACAGCATCGGGATCAGCGCAGAGCCTGCCGGATGTTCTTCTCCTCGGTGCGCTTGTCCCACCAGCGCTTGAGCACCAGGTACCCGAGGATCCAGGTCCCCAGGGCCGTGACGATCCAGACCACCAGGGGAGTCAAGATCCAGGCCATCGGGGTGGAGAGTGTAAGACCGTCCGTCACAAGGGTCGCCACCCAGACGGCCAGCAGGGTGGAGACCAGGCCGACCGCGCCGAGGATTGCGGAGGCGTATTGACGGGCCATGTTGAACACGAATGGCCCCAGGACGGCCTGCGCCAGGACGAAGACGACGACGGCGGTGACGAATCCCACCGGTTCGAGGGTGACGCCGTCGATCAAGGTTCCGGCGACCAGCATCGCAACGGCGGCCATCACCACATTGATCGCGGCCTGAAGCAACATGCGCACCATGACAGGCTCTCTTTCGGGTGCGGCCGTCTGGATCCCACTGGCCGGAACCCTGCTGTGGAGAAGGTGACACGGACCCAGTCGATGACTCCATCAGAGACCCTGGCGGGCACCAGGTCAAGAGATGTCGGCTGATGGGTCACCAGGCGTGGCGCGGGCACCACGCCTGGAGAGCCTGCGGCCAATTAGAGTGGTCCCATGAGCTTCCTGATGCACGAGCGCCACCTGGGCGGCCCCCGATCTCCGCGCAAGACCCTGCCACTTGCGGTCGCGGCCTCCGCCTTGGCAGTTCCGACGCTGGCAGCCCTCTCGGTGGTGGCACTGGACCTGTTCAAGCATGGCCAGCGCAAGGAGCGGAACGCGCCGCGCCCAGGAACGTTCGACACCGAGGTCGAAGAGTCCCCGATGCGCATCTACACCGACGGTGAATCGCTCTATGGGGACATGCTCGAAGCCATCGAATCGGCCGAAGACGTGATTCTGATGAAGACCTACATCTGGAAGAACGATGAGGTCGGTCAGCAGTTCATCGATGCCTTCAACGCGGCGGCTCGTCGCGGGGTGAAGGTCTTCATCATCTATGACGGATTCGCCAATCTGGTGGTGTCACACTCCTTCTACGCGCAGCTCGATGCTGACATCCAGGTCTTCCGCATGCCAGCGGCAGGAAGAAGCTTCTGGAAGGCGCCCATCCGGTCCACCGGCTTCAACCACTCCAAGATCCTGGTCGTCGACGACGAGGTCGGTTTCGTCGGTGGGTACAACATCGGCTCGCTCTACGCGAAGAAGTGGCGCGACACCCACCTGCGCGAGGTGGGCCCCGCCGTCTGGGGGCTCCGCCAGACGATCGCTCGGCTGTGGAACGAGGATCGCGCCGTAGAGGATCAGATCCGATGGATCGCCCCGGACAGCTGGGATCCCTCGGTCCGCGTGGTCGCCAACCTCCCGGTGGACCTGGTCTACCCGATCCGGAACATGTATCTGAAGGCCATCGAACGGGCCAACGAGCGGATCTGGATCTCGACCCCCTACTTCATCCCGGACCAACAGATCCTGCGGGCCTTGAAGCTGGCCGCGGAGCGCGGCGTGGATGTCCAGGTCATGGTGCCCAAGGATTCCAACCACGTCCTCGCCGACTGGGTGTCCCGCGGCTTCTTCAGGGAGATGCTCGACTCGGGCATCTCCATCCTGCTCTACGCGAGCAGCATGATGCACTCCAAGACCGCGACGATCGACGGCGAGTGGTCGACGATCGGCACCGCCAACATCGACAGACTGTCCCTGTCGTTCAACTACGAGTCCAATGTCGAGGTCATCGATCCAGGGTTCGCCTCCGAGATGGAGAAGGTCTTCAAGAGCGACCGTGAGCACTGTGAGGTCGTGAGTGCCGATACCTGGCGTGAACGCCACCCGATGGCGCGCGCCACGGAGTGGGCGCTGATCCCGCTGCGCCCGGTGCTCTGAGCTTCGGAGAGTTCACACCCCGTTTCGCGCAAGAAATTTTAATTGCGCAGGGCAACTGCCTCAATCCGCGTCATGGCAGGGATGCAGGCCCACCGCGGCCGTTCCACCATCGCCGAGACCCAGGCGTGGCGCACGGATCCTGTTGACGCGCACCTTTTGTTCAGGCTAGTTTCGGTAATCGTGGAGCTTGAAAATCCCCCATACCTGCAGGTCAGACCAGCCTCGATGGCATTGAATCGCATCGACGCTGATGCGCGGTCAGGGATTTCTCCTGCAGGCGTGTGAAGAATTGTTCGACGCCGCCACTCCCCGTCCCCGCCGACCGGCCGCTCAGGAGACCCCATGACTGACTACGCGTATGACACTCCACCGAATGCACCTGTCACCGGGCGCCGTCTCCTGGTGGTCCCAAGGCCTGCATCGCGGCGTTCTTCAAGAACTACACGCAGTTCAAGGGCTACTCCACTCGCGGAGAGTTCTGGTGGCCCTGGCTGATGCTCTTCCTCATCCAGTGGGTGATCATCATCGCCACCGCGATCCTCGTCTCCACGTCCTTCTCGGACGACATCGTCACCGAGGCCTACAACCCAGCAGGCCAGCCGGAGTTCTCCTACCAGATCTGGTTCGAAGGCACCGCCGGCGCGATCGTCGCCATCGCAGGATTCCTGATGCTGCTGATCTGGGCCGCGACCATCTCCCCGCTGCTGGCCGTGACCTGGCGTCGCTTCCACGACACCGGACTGCCCGGCCCGATGTTCTTCATCTCGTTCATGCCAGTCCTCGGCGGAATCATCTTCCTGATCCTGATGGCTCGCGGATCCAAGCCGGAGAAGCGTCGCCCGGAGTGGGACGCACCTGAGATCGCGCAGCCCTGATTCGTCACGCTCAGGATCGCTCGTGATGACCGGTGAAGAGGACCTGCGCGTCGCCTATGGCCGGCGGGCCGCCGAGTACTCTTCCCTGCTGGGCACCGTCACACAGATGGATCCCCGTGATCGCGAGAGGATCACAGCGTGGGCCGGTGAGCTTCCCACCGGTCCGGTCCTCGACGCGGGATGCGGTCCGGGCCATTGGACCGCCCACCTGCACTCGCTCGGCGCCGACATCTCTGGCCTGGATCTGGTGCCAGAGTTCATCGGCCATGCGCGGGCCCGGTTCCCCGGCGTGCCGTTCCGAGTGGGGTCGATGACTGCGCTTGAGGTTCCCGATGGCTCGCTGGCCGGGATCCTGGCCTGGTACTCCCTGATCCATACTCCCCTCCCGGTCCTGCCCGTGCTTCTTCAGGAACTCCACCGAGCCCTGAGGCCGGGTGGGAGGCTGCTGATCGGCTTCTTCGGCGGGCCCGACGCAGCGGTGTTCGCCCATGAGGTCAGCGCAGCGCACTCCTGGTCGACCGCGGCGATGCGTCAGCGGCTGGAGGGGGTTGGATTCACGGTTCTCGATGCCGAGGACCGAGAGGACCCTGGGCGTCGAGCCCACGTCTCGATCATCGCGGAAAGACCGGCCAGCACCTCAACGAGCTGAGGTTACTTGCCGTTGCGGAAATCAACACATAGACTTTCCGTTATGGAAAGACACTCTGCCGACACCTCCCCCCAGGACGCCGCCCAGACCTTGGAGACCTTGACCGATGACCGCGAGCGCCTGGCGTCAGCCATCCAGGTTCCTCGAGCACTGTTGGCGGCCTTCGGCTGCCTCGCCGCCTGGTGGGTCTCCACTGCGGCCGGCACCACCCCCGGCGAGAACTACGAACCTCCCGCCTCTGGCTGGCTGGCCCTGGTCGGGATCCTGGTGATCCTCCACCTGATCCAGCGCGAGACCGGGCTGCGGCTGCGCACCGTGGGCTCACGCGCAGGCTTCGCGGTCGCCAGGATCATCACGGCGTGTCTCGTGCTCTTCAGCGTCTCTCTCGGCCTCGTGGCCTCCGGCATGATCTGGGCGGTGGCCCTGACCAGTCTGATCGCCTTCGCGACGACCGCGTGGCTCGCCGGTATCGCCTACCGCTCGGCCGTGGACCAGCTGCGGCATGGCTGAGGCCAGATTCGACGAGACCATCCACGCCCCGGTCCGACTGCGGATCTGCGGACTGTTGCGCCCGGTCGAGGAGCTCGACTTCGCGGTGCTGCGCGACAGCTTGGAGGTCTCCGACGCCACACTCTCCAAACACCTGAAGACGCTCGCCTCCGCGGGTTACGTCTCTTCCAGGAAGGCCTCCTCAGCGGGACGTGGAGACTCCCGGCAGATCACCTGGCTCTCGCTCACCAATGCCGGGCGTTCGGCCTTCAACGCGCATGTGCAGGCGCTGCAGGAGATCGCAGGACCCACAAGGCCCAGCTGACTGAGATCAGCGGTCTGCGGCAGACCTCCCCAGGTCAAGCCCGAAGCGGACCCCGGTGAGCTCCTCGGAGGCCTCCCAGAGCCGCTGCGCCAGCACAGGGTCACTGGCCCTGGCGGAGCGTCCGACCAGGCTGGGGCTGCCGTGCAGCTCCCACCGGCCGTCGGGGCCGACGTAGCTGGCCCCTGGGAGGTCCTGGGTGGCGGCGAAGAGCGTGGGCACAGCACCTTCTTGGCTGGTCTGCGCCAGAAGCCGTCCTGCGAGGTTCACGGTGGCGACCAGCGGTCTGCTGCGCCCACGGATTCCTAGATTGGTGGCGGAGTACCCGGGATGCGAGGCCAGCGAGCGCACCGCAGAGCCGGACTGCCGCAGTCGACGTTCCAGTTCCAGGGTGAACAGCAGATTCGCGAGCTTGGACTGCCCATAGGCCTCGGCGAGCGAGTACCGGCGGGTGCGCAGCGCGAGGTCCTCGAAGAAGATGTCACCGGCCCGGTGCGCTCCGGAGGCCAGCGTGACCACCCTGTCGCTCAGATGCGGAAGCAGCAGGTTCGTCAACGTGAAGTGCCCCAGGTGGTTGGTGCCGAACTGCAGGTCGAATCCGTCCTCGGTCACCGCGCCCCGCCCACCGGCGACCCCCGCATTGTTGATCAACAGATCGAGCCGGCCGGTCCAGGACTGGGCGAAGGCTCTCACCGAGGCCAGGTCCGCCAGGTCCAGTCGACGAACCTCGGTGCTGCCGGACATGGTCGCCGCAGCCACGCGGCCGCGAGCGGTGTCCCGCACACCAAGCACCACATGAGCTCCAGCGTGGGCCAGTGCGGTCGCCGTCGCCAGCCCGACGCCGCTGTTGGCTCCGGTGACCAGCGCGGTGCGACCGTGAAGCACCGGGAGATCTGCCGCGGTCCAGCTCTGCTTGTTCATGGCCCGAGCCTAGTCAGTCCGGTCTCAGCTCCGTCACTTGTGCCGCGAGATCAACCCCGGCGACGCGCTCAGGGCACCCAGGTATAGCGGTGCTCCGGCCGCCCGGCCTGTCCGTAGCGCAGGGTCAGCTCCGCCCGGCCTTCTGCGCACAGGTGCTCCAGGTAGCGCCGGGCGGTGACCCGGGCGATCCCGGTGGCCTCGGAGACCTCGACGGCGGAGACGTCGCCCTCTCTCGAGCGCAGCGCCTCCGCCACCCGTTCAGCCGTGGCCGGGGTCAGCCCCTTGGCCATGGACCGTGACGCCATCGGGCGCATCATGCCGAAGAGCGCGTCGACGTCGTTCTGGGTCACGGTGGACATCGCGGCCATCCGCTTGCGCGCCGCGGCGTAGCGTTCGAGCTGGTCGCGCAGCTGGCGCAGCGGGAAGGGTTTGATCAGGTAGTGCAGCGCACCCATCGCCATGGCCGTGCGCACATGTTCGACGTCGCGCAGCGCGGTGATCATCACGACGTCGATGACGCCGACATCCCGCAGCCAGGTCGCACTCCGGAGCTCCTCGAGCACCGCCAGGCCGGTGCGGTCGGGCAGGAAGAGGTCCAGCAGCACCAGACCGGGACGGTGTCGGCGCACCGCCTCCAGTGCCTCGGCGGCGGTGTGCGCGCTGGCCACCACGGTGAAGCCGGGCATCGAGTCGACGAGCTCACGATGGTTCCGGGCCACACGCACGTCGTCGTCGACGATCAGCACCGGAATCGGGGCGGGGGTTCCGGGCCCGCCGGAGGTCGTCCCAGCAGGGGCGTTCATGCGCTGATCACCTCGGCTCGCACCGGCAGATAGGCGCAGAAGGTGGTCTCGTCCTCATGCTCCACGCTCACCGAGCCGCCGCGTCGCATGCAGGCCTGGTGCACCAGCGCCAGGCCCAGGCCGCGGCGACCTTCCTGGTCCTTGGTGGAGCGTCCGACGCTGAAGATCTCTGCGGCGATCTCAGGGTCCAGGCCGGGGCCCGAGTCGATCACCCGCACCTCGACCAGCCCGTCGGTGATCCCACCGTGGTGCCGGACCATCAGCTCCACCCGTGCCTCCGCGAGCGGGCCCGAGATCGCGGCGTCCATGGCGTTGTCGATCAGGTTTCCGATCACCAGCAGCAGGTCATCGCGCAGGTCGTGGGGCTGGTCTGCGGGCAGCTGAGAAAGTTCGGAGAGGCTGAACTGCACCCCACGTTCGGCGGCCTGGACGGACTTGGCGAGCACCAATGCCGCCACGGTCATGTCCTGGATCCGGGCGGCGATCTGGGCATCGGCACCCGAGGTGGCCAGGGAGAGCTCGGAGAGGTAGTCCTGGGCCTGATCCACGCCGCCGAGCTCCAGCATCCCCGCGACGGTGTGCAGCCGATTGGCGAACTCGTGCCGCTGGGCCCGCAGCCCGTCGGTGACGGTGCGGGCGCCGTCGAGCTGGTCGCTGAGCCGGGTGAGCTCGGTGCGATCACGCAGGGTGACGACGACGCCGCCGTCGTCCTCGCGCAGGCGCACCGGCCTGCGGTTGCAGACCAGGATCAGCCCGTCCACGCTCAGCAGCAGATCCTCCCCCGGCTCGGGCCCGGTCAGCACCGTCTGCGCCTCGGCGCTGAGTCCCAGCTGTGCGGGCGTGCGCCCGAGATGATCCACCGGCAGGCGCAGCAGGTGCCGGGCCGGGGTGTTGGCCAGCACCACGCGGCCCTCCCGGTCCAGGCCGATCACGCCCTCACCGATGGCGTGCAGCAGCGCCTCTCGACCATCGAGCAGCGCGGTGATCTCCCGCGGCTCCAGGCCGTGGGTGTCCGCGCGCAGCCTTCGGGCCAGCATCCGGGCGCCGATCGCGCCGATGCCTACGGCGAGCGCCGCGGCCCCCAGGATCAGCGGGAGCTCCTGGAAGGAGGCGAGGCGGACCTCGGAGGCGAGGATACCCACTGAGACGAAGCCGATGACCTCACCCCCGTCCTCGGTGATCGGCACTCGGGCGCGCATGGTGAGCCCGGCGTGGCCGTGCTCCACCCCGGTCCAGGTCTCTCCGGCCAGCACCGGTGCCGGATCCAGCTCGGGGCGCCCGCCGATGGCCGCCGGGTCGGGGTGGGACTGCCGGATGCCATCGGCATCGGCGATCATGATGTATTCATACCCGCTGGCGGCCCGCAGCGTCTCGGCCCAGGGGGCCAGGATCTCGGCGGGGTTCTCGGTGCGCAGCGCGTCCTGGACCGTGTCCATCACGGAGACCGATTCCGCCATGGTCAGCACCCGCTCCGCGTACTGTGCGCGGACCTCCAGATACTGGTGCACCCCCCAGAGCAGGCTGACCAGGGTCACCGCGCCGATGAGCAGCATGATGTTCCAGCGGAAGAGCCGACGGACCAGGGAGACCTCACCAGTGGTGGGCGCCTGTGATGACCGCACGGACACTGCTGCCTCCTGATGCTGCGGGTCTGGGCTGATGGTTCACGGATCATTCGCCGCGCAATGCCGTGATCGAGACCAATATGACCAATATTGCGCGCAGATGCACAAAACTGTGGGCCCGGTCACATGCGTTCCATGCTGTCACGTGGCTCACATTTTTGCCGCTGATCGATCCCCACACCCGCATCGAGGAGAAAAATCATGCTCAGCCTAATCGGCCTGGCAGTGATCGTCACCATGACGACGCTGCTGATCATGGGGCGCATCGCCCCCATCGTCGGACTGACCGTGATTCCCTTTGCGGGAGCACTGCTGGCCGGCTTCACCTTCACCGAGATCGGCGACTTCTTCGGCGAGGGCATCGGCTCGGTGCTCGACGTCGCGGTGATGCTGATCTTCGCCATCCTGTTCTTCGGGATCATGAACCACGCAGGACTCTTCGACCCGCTGGTGAGACTCACCGTGCGGCTGACCCGCGGCAACGTGATCGCGATCTGCGTGGGAACGGTGCTGCTGGCGGCGGTCTGCCACCTCGACGGCGCCGGCGCCTCCACATTCCTGATCGTGATTCCAGCCCTGCTCCCGCTGTACCGGCACCTGGGCATGAGCCCGTACCTGCTGCTGCTGCTGGCAGGCATGAGCATGGGCGTGTTGAACATGCTGCCATGGGGCGGACCCGTGGCCCGCTCGGCCGCCGTCGTCGGAATGGATCCGATCGACCTCTGGCGCGGCCTGATCCCGGTGCAGATCCTGTGCCTGGCGATGCTCGTGATCACCGCGGTCCTGCTGGGTCTGCGCGAGCAGCGCCGGATCGCTGCCCGCACCAGGGCAGCTGCCGAGCTTGAGGCGCAGTCCGGTGAGCAGCTCGACGAACAGGTCGACGCGCAGGTCGAGGGCCCCGCAGGGGATCGGGTCCAGGAGCGCGAGCTCGTCTCCGCCACCTCTGCGAACCGCGGCGTCACCAGCCGCACCACCGCAGGCGCCACCACGGGCAGCACCGCCACCGCCAACGCCACCGGCACCGGCACCGGCGGAAGCTCCACCACCTCCACCGGCTCTGACCGGGACGGCCAGAGCGCGGCCAAGACGGACGCCTACAGCGGCGAGGCCGATGATCTCTGGGGCGGGACGGAGAACGCCGTGGCAACCCCGCGGTGGAAGATGATCGTGAACACCATCCTGGTCCTCGGCATGCTTGCCCTGCTGATCTCGGACATCCTGCCTTCCCCACTGGCCTTCATGCTCGGCCTCAGCGGCGCCCTGGTGATCAACTATCCCAAGGTCAGCGACCAGATGGAGGCGCTGAAGATCAACGGGGGCGCCGCCGTCACCACCGGCGCGATCGTGCTCGCCGCCGGTTGCTTCCTGGGCATTCTGGAGGAATCCGGCATGCTGGAATCCCTCGCCACCGACGCCGTATCGATCCTGCCTGCCGCACTGATCCCCTACCTGCACCTGATCGTCGGGGTCTTCGGACTTCCGCTGGAGCTGCTGCTGAGCACCGACGCCCACTACTTCGCGCTGCTGCCCGTGGTGGAGGGCGTCTCCACCCAGGCCGGAGTGAGCACCCTCGCGGTGGTCTACGCGGTGCTGGTGGGCAACATCATCGGCACCTTCATCAGCCCCTTCTCCGCGGCCCTGTGGCTGGCACTCGGACTGGCCGGCTGTGACATCGGCAAACACATCCGTTACTCCTTCGTGCCGATGTGGATCTTCTCCGTGGTCGCCCTGGTGCTGGCTCTGGTGCTGGGGCTGATCCCCTGGAGCTGACCTGGCCAGGCAGCGGTGACGAACCCATCCATCGACCCGGCCGTACAGGTGGAAGGAGAGCGGCCGTGGACCCTCCTCCCCCAGCGCTATATGATGAGTTTATAAATCAATAAACTATCTGGCAGCTCTGAGGAGACGATCGTGGACGATCATGTCGATGGACGAGGCCCCCTGAACCAGGTCAAAGCGAACCTCTTCAAGGGCCTCTCCCACCCGGTGAGGATCCGGGTGCTGGAGCTGCTCGCCGAGCAGCCGGAGGTCTCGGTGACCGATCTGCTCGCCGAGACCTCGCTGGAGGCCTCACATCTCTCCCAGCATCTGGCAGTGCTGCGACGCTACGATCTGGTCGTGTCCCATCGACGCGGACTGCAGATGTTCTACTCACTGGCCCACCCTCAGGTGGCCGAGCTGCTGGCGGTGGCCAAGGCGCTGCTCCAGGAGATCCTGCGCAGCACCGAGCGGAATCTCGCCAACGCGCTGGCCGCAGAGTCACCGGCGGATTCCGCCACTGTCACTGGCAACCGATGAAGGCCGTGGCGTCCATCCGGGCGCTGCTGCCCAGGCGGTCTGACTACGCCGCGATCCCGCGCACCTGGAAAGGCGACCTGGTCGCCGGGGTCACCGTAGGCATCGTGGCGCTTCCGCTGGCGCTGGCCTTCGGGGTCAGCTCAGGGGCCGGGGCGGCGAGCGGTCTGATCACTGCCGTGGTGGCCGGGTTCATCGCCGCGGTGTTCGGCGGGTCCAACGTGCAGGTCTCGGGCCCCACCGGCGCCATGGTGGTCGTCCTGGGCCCGGTGATCGCCGCCCACGGCATCGCCGCCCTGGCCGTGGTGACCGTGCTGGCCGGGCTCCTGGTGATCACCGCGGGGGCGCTGAAGCTGGGCCGGGTGGTGACCTTCCTGCCCTGGCCGGTGATCGAGGGCTTCACCCTCGGCATCGCGGTCATCATCTTCCTGCAACAGGTGCCCGCCGCCTTCGGAGTGCTCGCGGGCCCCAGCGCGAACGCCGCGGTATCCGCCGCCCAGAGTCTTGCCACGGTCCCGTGGCCGGAGATCGCCGCACCCGTGGGACTGGTCGTGCTGGTCGCGGTGATCATGATCGGGGCGCCTCGAATCCACCCGCAGATGCCCGGTTCGATCCTGGCGATCATCGCCGCCACCGTACTGGCGGCGCTGCTGGACCTGCCCACTGCCCGGATCGGCGCACTGCCGGACTCGCTTCCGGCCCCGATGCTGCCCGAGTTCGACAGCGCCACCCTCCTGGCGCTGGCCGCTCCGGCGGCCACCATCGCCGCATTGGCAGCGATCGAGTCGCTGCTCTCGGCGCGAGTGGCGACCTCGATCTCCGACACCGGCCCTTATGACGCGGACCGCGAGCTCGTCGGGCAAGGCCTGGCATCAGTGGCCTCGGGCTTCTTCGGCGGCATGCCGGCCACCGGAGCGATCGCCCGCACGGCGGTGAACATCCGTTCCGGCGCGCGCACCCGGCTGGCCGCCATCGTCCACGCAGCGGTGCTGCTCGGCGTCGTCTACCTGGCCACCGGCCCGGTGTCCCAGATCCCGCTGGCAGCCCTTGCCGGGGTGCTGATGGTCACCGCGGTGCGCATGGTCTCGCGGGCCACTGTCCGCGCGATCGTGGGCTCCACCCGGGCAGACGCCCTGGTCTTCCTGGTCACCGCCGTGATCACAGTATCGCTGGATCTGATCGAGGCGGTGCAGATCGGCGTCCTCGTCGCTGCGTTCTTCGCGCTGCGCTCGATGGTCGCCACCAGTGGGGTGCACCGGGAGGTGATTCCCGGACCGGCGCACTCCGGGGATGGCCATATCGCGGTGTTTCGTCTGGACGGGGCGCTCTTCTTCGGCGCCGCCGAGCGGGTTCTGGAGAAGGTCACCGAGATCCAGAACGTCGATGTGGTGATCATCCGGATGTCTCAGCTGCAGGTTCTCGACGCCACCGGTGCCCGCGTGGTGTCTGAGATGGTCACCGCGCTGGAACGGCGTGGCATCACGGTGCTGATCAAAGGCATCCAGGACCGGCACCTCGCGCTGGTCACACGGGTCGGAGTGCTCGAGTCCCTGCGACACCACAAGCACCTCTTCGCCGAGCTGGCACCTGCGGTGGAGCATGCCCGCAGTCACGTGCGGCGTGACCACGAACCGACTCCCGAGTAAGCCTCGCCTGGCCCACACGCGGCGTGGTGAGCTCGCGGACACGACCCCTTCACCGCTGAGTAATGCCGCTGAAACACCGGCTCCCTAGGCTTCAAAACGTGTATACGACCGCGTCCACAACTGCGGATACACACGTCTCCGGGTGCTCTCCGTCCTGCGCAGACCACTCCATTCACGTTCAGAAGATTCAGCCTCAGGAAATGGGACCATGAACATCACTGCTCTGCGGACGACTACGTTCACCGCCGTCGTCATGACCTCCGCTCTGGCCCTGACCGGATGCACCGGCGAACCCGACCGAGAAGATGACGACGTCATCAGCATCGCCACCCAGCGTCAGCCACACCTGTATGCCCCCTACGCCTACGAAGACTTCGCACCCGAAGGCACGACCATCGAAGTAGTGCCGATGGACACCTCCACCGACCAGATGACCGCTTTGCTCTCCGGTGACGTGGACTTCGCCCTCATGGGTGTCCCGACGGTGATCACGGGGGTCTCGGAGGGGTCCGACATCACATTGATCGCCTCCGGCGCCGACGGCGGCAGCGGTCTGATCGGTGATGCCGAGATCGAGGGGGTCCCCGACCTCGAAGGCAGAACTGTGGGGTATGTCCCCGGTTCCTCACAGGAGATGGCGTTCCGGCTCCTCGCAGAAGAAGCCGGACTGGACCCTGACACCGACATCAACATGGTCAACCTGGGGTACGCCGATATGCACGAAGCCCTGAGCAGCGGCGACATCGACGCCTTCGCGGGAGCCGAGGTCGGCGTCTCGCTCTCGCTCCTGGATGGAGCCGAACCGGTCGAGGACATCTACACCACGCCCCTTGGTCCGGTGAACATCGGCCTGGCGACCACCGGAACGCTTGCCGAAGAGAATCCCGAGCTCGTCAATGAGCTGCTCGGCATCCATGAGGAGGCGACGGCTCACCTCGAGGCCAACCCCAGCGAGTGGATAGAAGCCGTCCAGGGGCAGTTCTCCTTCGAGAACGAGGTGCTGGAGCAGGCGGTGGAGAACATCTGGCTGCGTTCAGACATCGACGAGGAGTATCGCGGCAACATCGACGAGCTGGCTCTGCAGATGCAAGAGCTCGAGATCATCTCTGAGGCACCCGTGGCCGATGACGTCGTCACCGAGATGGAGTGAGGCCGTCATGACAGCCATCGCACCCACGACCTCCCCAGATGTACGAGAAGCTCCGCCGAGACACGAGCCGGCGACTCCCAGACGTCGGCGGTGGTCACCGAGGGCGCTTCTGCTGGCTCTCCCGGTGCCGCTCGCAGTGCTCGTGTTCTGGAGCCTGGGAGTCCAGTTCGGTTGGAATCTGCCCTTCGGCATTCGCATGGCACAGCTGCCCACTCCGTCTCAGGTGGGTATTCGACTCGCGGACCTCTTCTTCGGCGGTCTGGTCCCCGGACCCTACAGCGGGGACATCTGGAGACACATCTGGGCCTCACTTGTTCGTGCAGGGAGCGGATTCGCCCTCGCGGCCGCGTTCGCCGTGCCCTTTGGGATCCTGCTGGGACGATCCAGGACCGTCACTCAGCTCTTTGAACCGTTGATCAACATCGTGCGCCCCATACCCGTGACCGCCTGGGCGCCGCTGGCGCTGATCGTCATCGGGATCGGCGACCGCTCGGCGATCTTCCTGGTCTTCCTCGCGGCCTTCTTCCCCATGCTGATCAGCACATCGGCCGCCGCTGCCCAGGTGCCCCCGCGGCTTCTGGAGGCCGCCGCCATGTTGGGCATGAAGCCCTGGAAGCGGCTCATCTACGTCGTCGCGCCCGCCTCGGTTCCGGGCATCTTCAGTGGACTCAGGGTGGGCCTCGGTCTGGCGTGGGCACTGCTGGTGGTCGGTGAGATGACCGGCGTCAACATCGGACTGGGCGCGATGATCATGGAAGGCCGAGTCGTGTCACAGATCGACCTGATCATGTCCGGAATGATCATCATCGGAATTCTCGGGTTCCTCTCCGACCGGTTCCTGGTCCTTGCACTGAAGGTCATCTCCCGCAACCGCCCCGTCCTCCAGGAGATCTCATGAGCACGACAGCTGAATCGACATCGAGCGCGAACCAGACCACCACCGGCGCACTGTCATTCGCCAATGTCGGCAAGAGATACGGCGAAGGACCCTTCGCCATGCAGGGATTCGACCTGGAGGTCAGTCCCGGTGAGCTGGTCGCCATCGTGGGTGCGAGCGGCTGTGGAAAGAGCACCGTGCTCCGGATGATCGCCGGGTTCGAGTCGCATTCTGAGGGCGAGATCACGCTCGACGGCAAGCACGTCTCCTCCCCCGGCCCTGACCGTGGATTCGTCTTCCAGGACTATGGCCTGTTTCCGTGGCTCACGGTCGCGGAGAACGTCGAGCTGGGACCGAAGGAGAAGGGACTTCCCCGTGTCGAGAGGCGCGGTCTGGTCGAGCAGTACCTGGATCTGGTGGGGCTGGGCCGAGTCAGGGACAAGTACCCGCATCAGCTCTCCGGCGGCATGCAGCAGCGGGTGGCGATCGCTCGAGTCCTGGCGAACAGGCCCACGGTGATGCTCATGGACGAGCCTTTCGGGGCCTTGGACGCGCTCACTCGGGAACAGATGCAGTCGGACCTGTCCCGGATCAGACGCTCCGTGGGGACCACCGTCCTGTTCGTGACGCACAGCATCGAAGAGGCGGTGCGACTCGCTGATCGCGTGGTCATCATGACCGGCGGCTTGTCCCATGGGATTCCTGGTCACATCCGACGCATCTTCGATGTCACCCTCGGAACAGATCGCGACCCGACCAGCGTCGAGTTCACCGATCTGGAGCGCCTGATCTCACAGGAGGTCCACGCGCAGGCGTGATTGATCAGAGCACGTCGACCCTGCGTCCGGCAAAGAGTCCCACCACCGCCATCACGACGACGGCGACCGCGATGATGCACAGCACCGGGGACCAGGAGCCGGTGAACTCGAACAGCGTGCCGGCCAGCAGCGGACCCACGGCGGCCAGCAGGTACCCCACGCCCTGGGCCATTCCGGAGAGACGACTTGCTTCCCCGGAGGTCCTGGCGCGCATGCTGATCAGGGTCAGTCCGGCCAGGAGGTTGCCGCCGGAGGCGAAGCCCACGATCAGCGCCCAGGCGGGCATGGCGACGGGGAAGAACAGGATCCCGAGCACCCCGAGGAACATGATGCCCGCCAGCACGACGATGACCGCGCGCTGGTCCTGGGCACGCTGCATGATCGGTCCCACCACCAGGCTCGCGAGGATCCCGATGGCCTGATAGGCGCCGAGCCAGAAGCCGGCGGCGGCCTCGGTCACGCCATGGGAGGTCTGGATGGCGGGGAACCAGGTGAGCATCAGGTAGAAGATGCCCGATTGCAGTGCGAAGTAGGCGGTGACCTGCCAGGCGACCGCGGAGCGCCACATCGTGCCACCGTGGGAGCCCGAAGCGGGCGGCGCTGGGTCGGGGACCATCGTGCCGAGCCCGCGGGAGGCCGTGGCGGAGCCGGTCCGCCGGCTCCCCTTGAGCCGGACTCCCCAGAGGGCGGCGGAGAGCAGCGCGAAGATCGCCGAGACCCCGAGTGTGAACTCCCAGCCCTTGGCCGCGGCCACCGGCACCGCTGTGCCGGAGGCCACCGCGGCGCAGCCGACGAGCACCGCTGTGTAGAGCCCGGTCATGACCGGGACCCGGGCGGGAAAGTCACGTTTGACCACCGCAGGGACCAGCACATTGCCCACCCCGATGGCGGCGCTGAGGATGATCGTGCCGGCGAAGAGCGAGAAGGCCCCCAAGGGCATGGACCGCAGCAGCGTGCCGAGTCCCAGCAGCAGCAGCGAGATGAAGATGGTCCGCTCGAGCCCCCAGCGACGCCCAAGCGCCGCGATGAAGAGCGCGACAACGCCGAATCCCAGGGCCGGGATGGCGCCGAGGAGTCCAAGGGCTGCCGGACCGAGACCGGTGTCCTCACCGATCCGTTCGATGAGCGGACCTACGGCGGTGATCGCCGGACGCAGATTCGCCGCCACGATCAGGACCGTGACGATCATCAGCAGCTGCGGCAGACCCCGAGGCGAGGACTCCTCGGCCGCGCTCATGCGCGACTCACTCGTCGAAGGACTTCCCGGTGTTCAGATGCGGGCGCTGGCTCTTGATGATCTTCATCGGGAAGGCGGAGTCTGTGCCCTGAACCCCGGGAATGGTCAGCACCTTCTTGGTGAGGAACCGCTCGTAGGCATGCAGATCCGCCACCGCGACGCGAGCGAAATAGTCCGGCGAGCCGAAGAGCCGGAGCAGCTCGAGGACCTCCTCGTAGCTCGCCATGGTGTCCTCAAACCGCTCCACGGTCTCCCGGTCGCCCCATTTGAGCTCGATGTCCAGACCGACCTCGAAGGACTGTCCCAGGGCTTCGGGGTTGATGTCAGCGGTATAACCCAAGATGACACCCTCAGCCTCGAGCCGCTGGACTCGGCGCAGGCAGGGCCCGGCGGTGAGTCCGACCTTCTGGGCCAACGCCGCGTTGGGAATCCGTCCGTCTTCTCGCAGCGCAGAAATGATTGCGCGATCCACACCGTCCATCATCTGATTCTTGCACCGGATTCGATACTTTGGCGGTTCGCGCACCAAAATTCCCACATGGTGGAAGCCGCTCCTCTGGGCCGAGCCAGGGCTCAGTCGCAATTCCACACCCTTGGCGCATCACGGTTACATCACTCACATGTTATTCACAGGAACGTTGATAACGGCCAGGTAACGAAGCAATTTCCGCGCGATTCCGGGGTTTTTGGGTGTTCGAAGTCACCCGAACCCCGGTTGACGCAATCAAATCGAGACCTTTTACTGGTTAACGGACATCTTCCGTGATTCCGCTGTGACGACTGGGTCTCCGTTCCCAGACCCACACACGGCATTCAGGAAGCACCCGAGTCAGCCACCCACCACCGTCCACGCTGACCCAGGTGAAACTTGACCGCTACACATACATGAAGGCGGACGGTGACACGAGGACGGCCCGGGAGGGTCACGAGTGCAGGGACTTCGGGACTCAACTCTCATGCAGACCAAGCAGACTTTCAAAAAGGTTCTCGGCGGAAGCCTCGCAGCTGCCACGCTCGCCGGCGCAGCCGTCGTCGCACAGGCTCCTGCCGCAAGCGCCTCCGGCCAGTGGGACCAGCTCGCCGAGTGCGAGTCCAACGGCAACTGGTCGATCAACACCGGAAACGGCTACTACGGCGGCCTGCAGTTCTCCCAGCAGTCCTGGCAGGCAGTGGGCGGCTCCGGTCTCCCCAGCGACGCCAGCAAGTCCGAGCAGATCAGCCGCGCACACCAGCTCTGGGAGATCCAGGGCTGGGGCGCATGGCCTTCCTGCACCTCGCAGCTTGGCCTCTCCGGCAACCCGGGCGGCGGCGGCTCCACCACTCCCGCGCAGTCCGCTCCCCAGGAGCAGGCACCGGCCCCCGAGCCAGCACCCGCTCCTGAGCCCGCACCGGCACCCGAGCCTGCACCGGCCCCTGAGCCAGCACCGGCACCCGCCCCTGAGCCAGCACCCGTGGAGCAGGCTCCGGTCGAGCAGGCACCGCAGCAGGTTGAGGTTCAGACCTCCGGCGAGACCTACTCCGTGCAGGCAGGCGACTCGCTCTCCAGCATCGCCAACGCTCTCGGCCTGGACTGGAAAGACATCTGGAACGCCAACACCGACACCGTCCAGGATCCCAACCTGATCTTCGTCGGCGATCAGCTGAAGCTGCCCGCAGCAGGCTGATTCAACTTTGTGCCAGCAGGCACACCATTAGGGGGCGTCAGCGCATAGCTGACGCCCCCTAGTAGTGTGTCCACTGGCACCAGATTCATCACGCAAGAACCGCAGATCTGCCCTCGAGACCAGAGCGCGACGGCGCTCTCGCGGCGTCACGACACTTGCCCCAGCCGTGCGATGGCAGCAATCCTGAAGCTTCTCGATGGCGATATCGCTCGTTCCTGTCCTGGGCCAGAAGCGGCTATGAGCGTGCTTCGTCGGTGACCACGGTGATCACGATCTTGCCGCGCACGTCTCCGGCTTCGAGATGCCGCATCGCCTCTGGAACCTGCGCCAGGGGAAAGGTACGGTCCACACGCGGCGTGACCGTGCCGTTCTTGAAGTGCTCCGCGAGCCGTTCCAGGTCACTTCCGCGTTCCTTGGACGCAAGCATTGTGAGCCGCTGCCTCACGAATCGCGCGAGCAGCGGCGCCCGCAGGCTTCTCCCGAACCCACCGGTCCAGTCACCGCCTTCCTCACCGCCGACGACGACGGCGGTCCCGTTGGGCGCCAGGGCGCGCCGCAGCCGAGCGAGAGGGGGATTGCCGGCGATGTCGAGGATCAGGTCGTAGTGGTTCGAACCGTCCGCGAAGTCCTCCCGGGTGTAGTCGATGACATGATCAGCGCCGAGGGATCGCACGAAGTCCTGCTTGCCGGGGCTGCAGACGCCCGTCACCTCCGCGCCGAATGCCTTGGCCAGTTGCACGGCGAAACTGCCGACACCGCCGGAGGCACCCAGTACCAGCACCCTCTCGCCCTGCTCCACCCGGCCAGAGTCGCTCAGCGCCTGGAGGGCTGTGCCGGCGGAGATGGGAACGACGGCGGCCTGTTCGAAAGTCAGGTTCGCCGGCTTTTCGGCCAGCTTGGTCTCCAGAACGGCAGCATATTCGGCGAAGGAGCCTCGGGACATCCCGTAGACCGGTTGACCGACAGCGAACCTGGTCACCGCGGAACCCACCTCAGCCACTGTTCCGGCGACGTCGATTCCCGGCACGGGGTTCTTTGGTCTGCGAAAGCCGAAACCGATCACCCGGAGCAAGTATGGTCGGCCAGCCATCATGTGCCAGGTTCCGCGGTCGAGGCCCGCTGCGCGAACGCGCACCAGTACTTCGTCCTCGGCGATCCTGGGGCGCTCGATCTCTGCGAGGTCGAAGACTTCCGTGGAGCCGTACCCCTTCTGCACCATGGCTTGCATCAAGACGCCTTCCCGGTGCGAAGCGTGCGGCTCGCCGCTCGTGGTGGCGTGGTGCCTCTGCGATGTCATGCCGTTCTCCCATCACTGGTAGTGGGACGATCGCTGGGGTGGTCTGACCGACTTGGCCCTGACCCGCCAGAGCCGGGTGGCGGGGTTGCTGAATGCTGGGTGCTGGATGACCTCGGGGCGCGGTCTCCAGCGACGGGCTCGCCGCGCCGGCGTGCAGTGCATGGGCGGTGACCACGATGCCCTGCGGCTTCGGATGTGCCCCGCGGTGTGCGCGTTGGATGGGTTGGTTGAGCGTGCAGGTGTGCTCGAGCCCGCTTACATGCCGTGGGTCCCGATAACCGCCAACATTCCTGATCGGCGCAACAGTCCGGCTCTTCTTCGTGAGTGGATGCGCTGCCCGAGGGGACTCCTGCAAACGTACTTGTCTCCGGTGCGGGACCGCTAGGACCGCGGACCGGACAACCCTTGACCGTGCCTGGAGGCGGTGTGGGCGAAGGCTGCTGCGCAGTGCGCACCGTCATGCCTGCCGGGGCGTGCGGACCGGCTCGCCCTCGACGCTGACCGCCAGGGGCGCCGGTGAGGCGGTGCGGCGGGGCCAGGTCCAGGCGATGCGCAGGATGAAGGCCAGGATCAAGACCTCGAGGCCGATCGAGAGGCCGTAGAAGTAGGAGTAGGCCCAGGACTCCCCATCCGCGTTATAGATCGAGACGGGGATGAAGAGCGTTGCGACGACCAGGTTCAGGGTGCGGTTGGTCCGCGCGGGCAGTGTCATGGAGAGCAGGATCATGAGGCTCGGGATGGCCATGAGCGTAAGCCCAAGGGCGAGAAAGGCGGGGCCGGTGTCGAACTCGTGGACGACGCCGGCCAGGATGTCGTCGACGACGCCCGGCTTGTACAGGGCGAGGTAGTCGACGTAGATGTAGAGGAACATGACGCTGGTCCATGCCGCTGCGAGTGTGGCCTGCACCGGCATGCGCAGATGTTCCAGCGGGCTCTCGGACGACGGATTCTTCATCGTGGCGGGGGATTGAGGTGTTCTCATCACCATGCTCCTTGGCTGGATCGGGTGGGGGCTTCCAGCGTCTCGGATACCTGCGTCGGGCACATCAGCCGTGGAGCCTGAATCGACCTGGCCGTTGGCACAGTCGGGCTCTGGTACTTTCGGCGGATGCACCGAGCCCACGGGCTGTCTAGGCTGATCAGATGGCGACCAACGCGCTCCGCTCGCTGTGGGCCGAACCTCGACCCACGAACGCCCCGGCCCGGGGGTCGCGGGACTGGGCCTTGGTCGCCGCGCTGTTCTGCTGGTCCGTGGTGGAAGTCGCGCTTCGCGAGGACCTGGCGCCACTGGCGCTGCTGCTGCTCGCGGTGCTCGCAGTCCTCGGCCCGCTGCTGTGGAGACGCGCGCACCCGCTCCTCGCAGTCGCCGCCTGCTTCGGCACGTGGACCGTGGTCGACTCCGTCAGAATTCTCACCGGATCCGAAGGCGGCATGCTGAACAGCATGTCGGCGGCGCTGATCCTGGCATATGCGCTGTTCCGGTGGGGCTCCGGTCGAGAGGCCGCAAGCGGCCTCGGCATCATCCTGCTCTGGCTGCCCATCACCAACGTCGCCGACCCCGTCAGCCTCTGGGGAGCAGTCGCCGGATATGGGTTCTTCCTGTTCGCCGCCGCGCTGGGCGCCGCGATCCGGTATCGCACGAAGATTCACATCCGCGACGTCGACCAGGCCAAGGCCCGGGAACGCGAACAGCTCGCTCGTGAACTCCACGACACCGTGGCCCACCACGTCTCGGGCATCGCCATCCAGGCCCAAGCAGGACGCGCCATCGCAGCCTCCCACCCCGAACGTGCCATCGAGGCCCTGGTCACCATCGAGGACGCAGCGACCCGGACGCTCACCGAGCTGCGCGACATCGTCGGCGTGCTTCGCGCCTCGCAGGACACCGAGTTCGCGCCGCAGCCCGGCATGGCTGAGATCCAGCAGCTGGCCACCGACGCGCAGACACGGCCCAGTGTCACGGTGACCCTCTCCGGAGAGTTCGACGACCTCAGCCCAGCGGTCAGGGCCGCGATCTACCGCCTGGCCCAGGAGTCCGTCACCAACGCCCGACGGCATGCCCGCCACGCGACCCGGGTCATCGTCGCCGTCACGGGCGAGGCCGACCAGGTGCGGCTGACCATCGACGACGACGGCGCCCCCGTCAGCGGCCGCGCCCCAGCAGGCTACGGTCTGGTGGGCTACGGGCTGATCGGCATGCGGGAACGCGCCTCACTGCTCGGCGGCAGCTTCCAGGCAGGCCCCGCGGCGAGGGGCTGGCGGGTCGAGGCGGTTCTGCCCCGAAACGGGGCTCCCGGATGAGCATCAGGGTCCTGATCGCCGACGACCAGCCCATCGTGCGCACCGGGCTGAGCATGCTGCTCGAGGCGCAACCCGGGATCGAAGTGGTCGGCGCGGCCGCAGACGGGCGCGAGGCAGTCCGCCTGGCGCGCCAGCTGCGCCCCGACGTCGGCCTGTTCGACATCCGCATGCCGCTGATGGACGGCATCGAAGCCACCCGGCGCCTCGCTGGCCCCGACGTCACGGACCCCCTGCCGATCGTCGTCATCACCACCTTCGACCTCGACGAGTACGTGCACGGGGCTCTCAAGGCCGGCGCCCGCGGGTTCCTGCTCAAGGATGCCGGACCCGCCCTGTTGACCCAGGCCATCCATGCCGCCGCCGATGGAGACGCGCTGATCGCACCCAGCGTGACGGTCCGACTGCTCGCAGCTTTCGCCGATGCACAGACCACGCCACCGAGGCAGCCGATAGAACCGCTCACCGCCCGCGAGGAGGAGGTCCTGCTGCCGGTAGCCCAAGGCCGGACCAATAATGAGATCGCCCGCGAGCTCTACATCACCCCGAGCACCGTCAAAGCCCACCTCGCCAGCCTGATGCGCAAGCTCGGCGCCCGCAATCGTGTCGAGGTCGCCATGTGGGCCCACGAGACCGGCCGCATCTGAGCCTGTGAAGGGCCCCGCCAGGGTTGGCCCTGAGCCCGCGCCCCCAGGCGCCGCGGAGGGAGCGAATACCCACTCCAGAAAGGCGATAACAATCCTGCGGGAATGCATAAGACCTGTCCGAATCGCTGGGCTGTCTCCAGCGCTGCCTAGGGTGAAGCTCCGTCAGCGGGTCGCTGACCAGTTCCTTACAGCCACAGGTCGGGCAGTCCGCCTCGCCGATACAACGGGCGTATAGCTGATTCCACAGGTTCGTCAGCGTCCTTGTTCGGCTCCCACGGAACCACAGCTCGCACCGGGTTACGCAGGGCCGGCCATCCCCTTGTTTTTCAGAAACGTATTTTTATTCGCAACACGATTGAACGCTGGACGCATCCCCGGCGTAATCACTATCAGCTATACCTTCTGCATGACTTTCACTTGCAGAAGTCGGTACGACAGGTGAGGCAGTTGCTTCCTCATCGTCGGTGAGGCAATGAGGTGTTTGGATATGGCTCAGAGAATCGAAGTGGTGCTTGTCGATGATCTTGACGGCAGTGAAGCAAAGGAGACGGTGACTTTTGGTCTGGATGCTCGGTATTACGAAATTGATCTCAGCGATCAGCACGCTAAGGAGCTGCGTGAGTCGTTGAAGCAGTACATCAGCAAGAGTCGGGTCATTGCCCCTCCGTCACCGCAGAACGAGGCTCGTCAGATTCGTGAGTGGGCGGTGAACAACGGTTTCAAGGTCTCTTCGAGAGGCCGGCTGCATCGGGAAGTCGTGGAGGCCTATCGCAACGCCAAGAAGCGCTAGCCAGCGACAAGCGCGTCGGTGAGTGGAGTCTGGAACCTGCGCCTGCAGACTCCACTCACTTTTAGTGCACGTCTCTGTGAACCGCCCTGGTTTTGATGGAGACTCTGGTCTGTCCCGGTTTCAGTGGCGGGACCAACGGCGGGTCCTCACGCATCTAGTCCCCCTGACTCGAGGGCACGCTTCGCAGGGGATGTGTCTCATCTCACTCGCGCGTAGGATGAGGATGTGACGGGCTGACGGGGCGTCGAAGCGCCGGTGACAGTGGGATGTGGACGTCTCCAGCGTAGCTTGGACCGGGTGGACGAGGGCCGATGGACGGGCTCCGTCACGGCAAGGACATCCTGCCCGACCCTAAGGAGACGACATGTGTCGCTGGCTAGCGTATTCAGGTTCCCCCGTCCGGCTCGATGACCTGCTCTACAAACCCGCAAACTCCCTTGTGATGCAGAGCAAACACTCGCGCATGGGTGTCGAGACCACCAATGGGGACGGGTTCGGCGTCGGCTGGTACGGCACCGAACCTATTCCCGGGGTATTCCGCAGCACAGAACCTGCCTGGCACGACCGCAACCTCCGTGAGCTCGCTGGGCAGGCCTCCGCAGGCCGCGTCTTCGCGCACATCCGCGCCACGACGGGCACGGCTGTCCAACAGACGAACTGCCACCCGTTCCGGCACAACCAGTGGCTCTGGATGCACAACGGAGTGCTCGCGGACTTCCCGAAGCTGAAGCGAGATATGGCCATGGCGGTCGAGCCCGACCTCTATCCCGAGATCGAAGGATCCACGGACTCTGAACTGTTCTTCTACCTCGCACTGACATTCGGGCTGGAACGAAACCCGCGCACCGCAGTCGCCGAGGCAGTGGAATTCATTGAGGACGCCGGACGGCGCCACGGCGTCGAACACCCCGTCCAGATGACGGTCGCCGCCACCAACGGCGACACGACCTGGGCCTTCCGCTACTCCAGCGAGGGCAACTCTCGGTCGCTCTTCCACAGCAACGACATCGCGACCCTGCAAGCTCAGCACTCGGACCACCTGCCGCTCCGTGGACTCTCCAAGGCACCCGGCTCGTCGTCTCGGAACCGCTGGGTGATCTCCGCGGCGCCTGGCAGGAAGTACCCGAATCCACGTGCGTCATCGTCCACGGAGGTGAGATCGAGCTGCACCCGTTTGCACCATCTGCTCTGCACACCGCGGCACTCTGAGGTTTCGGCAGCACCGGACTCGTCGCCGGCGTCTGTCGTCTCAATCACCTGTCGGCATAGCCCCTCAGCGCTGCTCGCTCGGCCTCGTCCAGAGCCCTGCACCAACGGGGCCGTCAGTGCACCACAGCCGCCGAAACCCCGTCAGCTCCTAAGGTGAACACCACGGTGCCGTGCTGATCGGTGCGATAGACCGCGGTCCCGAGCTCCTCCAATGCGCTCAGGATCTCCGCAGACGGGTGCCCATAGCTGTTCTCCTCCCCTACCCCGATGAGCGCCACCGCAGGCCGGGTCGCCTCCAAGACCTCGGTGCCTCCGTTCGAGGCCCCGTGATGAGACACCTTCAGAACGTGGATGTCCTGCGGCGTGCCCACCCGACGCAGCAACGACGCGGCCA
Organism: Nesterenkonia sp. AN1; assembly: GCF_000582475.1. NCBI lineage: Bacteria > Bacillati > Actinomycetota > Actinomycetes > Micrococcales > Micrococcaceae > Nesterenkonia > Nesterenkonia sp. AN1. The sequence goes on along the minus strand of NZ_JEMO01000016.1, from coordinate 70,209 downwards.
CCTCCTCCTCCATGTCCCCAAGAGTCAGCAACCGCAGCGGCTGACCTCGTGAGCCCACCGATCCTTCCGGAAGATCGGGGTCCGCGATTTCGAAGAGTGCCACCAGAGAGTTGTCATTGGCCTCCGCATGGTGCGCCTCAGCAGCCCACACGGTCAGCCGCACGTTGAGCCCCTGGGTGAAGTCGAAGGTCTCGCCGACCTCGGGACGGCGCACCGGGACGCGCAGCTCCCCCACGGACTCGACCTCCTGCGCCACGTCCCACTCGGCACTCCCAGCATGCAGAACAAATCCCGAGGCGCGGTCCTGGATCACCCCGGGGGTCCCGCCATAATGGTCGCGATGTTCATGGGTCAGCAGCAGCGCCTCGACGGTGTCCAACCCCAGCTTCTGAAGGCACTGATCTGCCAGCACCGGGTCCTCCCCCGTGTCCACCACGACGCCGGCGGACTCGCGAGTGCGCACCACCAACATGTCGCCCTGCCCCACATCGCACAGCGCCACCCGCCACTGATCGGGACTGCGCGTGGGCGCCAGGGCCGTCACCGGCAGCACCAGTGCCAGCATCGCCCCCGCGGCCGCCGCCAGGAGCACCACATGCCAGCGGCGGAACCGATCCACCAAGGCCCAGGCCAGCACCAGGACTGCGCAGATGTAGAGCGTCACCAGTCCCCAGCCCACCGGACCTTCGGGCCATGGGGCAGTGGCCTGTGGGAGCCCGGCCGCGAACCTGCCGATCACTCCGAGACAGGCCGCCGCCAACCCGCAGCACCACAGGATCGGGACCGCCAGCCAGGGCAGGGTCGTGGAGGTCACCGCCGCGAAGGTCCCCGGAACGGTGATGAAGGGCACGAAGGGTGCGGCCAGCACATTGGCAGGCACCGCGTAGGTGTTCATCGCCGCCGAGAGCGGCAGCAGCACCGGGGTGACGAAGAGCTGCGCAGAGAACGCCAGTGCCAGCGGCGCCGCCAGCACCGCTGGCAGAAACCTCTCCAGGCGCTCCCGGATCCGCGTTCCGATCACTACGATCCCGGCCGTGGCCGCCGCGCTGAGCTGGAACGCCGGTTCGGTGGCGTAGAACGGGTCAAACACCAGCAGGCCCAGCACGCAGAGGCAGAGCAGCGAGAACGCGGAGCGACCGCGCCCGGCGAAGAGCGAGAACGCGGCGATGCTGCCCATCACTCCGGCTCGGATCACGCTGGGCTCAGGGTGTACCAGCAGCACGAACAGCACCAGCCCGATCAGCGCCACCGGGACAGTCATCCAGCGCGGTGCCCGCATCAGGCGCACGATTCCCATCAGAGCGCCCATGACCAGCGCGCAGTTTGCTCCGCTCACCGCGGTCAGGTGGCTCAGGCCCGCCGCGCGCATCGCCTCGCGGACCTCCTGATCCTGGTGTGTCCGGTCTCCCAGGATCAGCCCCGGCAGCAGTCCCGGAGCGTCGCCCACCGCGTGGGAGGACGCGGCCACGGTGGCAGAGCGCAGTTCGTTGAAGATCTCGGTGAACTCGGCGCGAGGATCTGCGGGGAGCCGTTCCAGCTCCTCCCCGAACGGAAAGAGCACAGCGGTCTCCCGCTGGCCCGGGTCAGTGGGGCTGAGCTTCACCAGCCCCTGATAGCGCTGACCCGTGATGAGCGGCAGGCCCCGTGCGGCAGTCTTACCGCCGGACACATCGACGAGGTCCTCGACAGAGTCCTCGACGGGTGTCTCACCGGGCGCGGGTTCAGGTTCTCCTGGGTTCTCAGGGTCGAAGTCCGCTGAGACAGCTTGAATCATCACCACCGGAGCATCTACAAGGACGGGAAGCGGCTCCCCCATCATGGTCGCCGTCTCCACGACCCCGTGGGCCATGACCCGTGCCTCACCGCCGAACCCCGGGGTGGCCAGCAGCTGCGGTTGGCCAGAGATCCGCAGCGTCACCATGACCGGGGCGTCGCCCTGCACCGCCTGCACCCATCCGCTCATCGCATGCGCCCGAGCGTCTGTCCCCGCCTGGAGCGCGACGACTCCTACCAAGACGCAGCACAGCAGCGCATGCAGCGTCACCGGATGGGCAACGAGCCGCGTGAACAGACCGGCACTGAGGCCCAGCAGCGCGGCACCACCCAGGAAGCTCCAGCCCAGCCGCAGCGCCGACTCCCACGGCAGATGCACCGCCATGAGCGCCGCCGCCCAGGCGGCCAGCGCGGCGGGCAGCAGCCGCAGGTCCAGCGGCTTCCCAGGCGTCACCAGGTCACCAGACCCTCCGCATCCGCCAGGATCACAGGCCCGATGCCGCTGACCCCGGCAAGCTCTTCCAGCGAGCCGAAGGGGCCATTGGCCTCGCGGTAACTGATGATCCGCTCCGAGAGCGCCGGTCCGATCCCGGGGAGCTCCTGAAGTGTTGTGGCATCGGCGGTGTTGAGGTTGATCAGGTCACCGGCACCGGCCCCGGGTGCTGCTCCTGCCCCCGGGGCGGGTGCTGTTCCGGGCGCTGTCCCCGGACCAGAGCCGGGCGCTGTCCCCGGACCAGAGCCGGGCAACGTCCCCGGCGGCCCGGGTGAGTCCTGCCCGGTATCCGGGGGTCCGGTCCCGGTCTCAAGCTCCTCCGGTGTGGGCACCCAGATCTGAGTGCCGTCCTGAACCGGCGCGGCGAGATTCAGCCCACCTGGATCTGCCTTCGAGGTGATTCCGCCTGCGGCCTCGATCGCCTCATGCACACGTGCCCCGGCGGCGAGCTCCACCACGCCCGGGTCCACCACCGCACCGCCCACGTGGACCACCACAAGGCTCGTCTCCTGCGCACCCGGCTCAGCGCTCTGCATCCCATCCGAGGCACCCTCGGGTCCGGTGCCGGGCCCGGTGTCGGTCACGGCGGAGGCGCCGGGGCTGTTCGGCATCGAAGAAGCATCGGCCTGACCCGATGCGCCACCGGGGCCGTCTCCAGGGCCGCCACCAGGGCCCGCTCCGGAATGTTCCGCGCCCTGCAGCTGCGGGGGTTCCGGCAGGGTGGGCGCTCCCGACGGAGCGGTGCTGCTGAACCAGGACACGGCGAGCCAGCTCAGCAGGGCGATGACGATCACGATCACGCCGGCCAGCTTCAACCGGATCCTGGCCGGGGCGGCGTGTTCGATTTCGCGCTCCGCGCGCAGCCGCTCCCGACGTGTCAGCTGCTCCTCAGCTCGGTCCTCCATGGGATCACGCTAGGACCGTGATCGACTCGGATGCGCGGTTCAGCATCCGCTGTGCGCAGCGGGCCGCGGCGTCGTCCTCAGTCCAGGGTTGGGGAAGACCGGTCCGAGCCGGAGAACCTGGTGCGCAGCCTCAGGAGGTGGTGGGCAGGGCCGGGTTCAACGACACGGCCAGCGCTCCCAGGCCGAGGTGAGCGCCCAGGGCGGGGGGAAGGTCCACCACCGGCACCGGGGCCGCGGAGAGCGGGGCCAGCGTCTCTGCCAGCTCCAGCGCCTGGGCCGGGTTGCCGAATCCATGCACTCCCAAGCGCGGCGCGTCCATGCCGTGGGCGTGCTGCGCCACCCGGGCCTGAAGTCGTTCCAGGGCGCGCGGCATGGTGCGCGGACGCTCCATGGGCTGGATCTCGCCCTCGGTAAGCTGCAACAGCGGCTTGACCCAGAGCAGTCCCCCGATCAGTGTGGACATCGCGTTGATCCGTCCCCCGCGGCGCAGCTGGTCCAGGTTGGGCAGCACGAACATCGTCTCTGCGGCGTGGGCGCTGCGTGTCGCGGCCTCCGCGACCGCCGCCAGGGATCCGCCGAGCTGCGCGGTGATCGCCGCGTCGATCACGCTGTGCCCCAGACCCAGGCCGGCCTGGCGGGAATCGACCACGATGACCGGAAAGTCCAGCTCTCCCGCGGCCAGCCGGGCGGCCTCCACGGTGCCGGAGAGCTTCGCCGAGAGGTGGATGGACACCACCCCGGCGTAGCCCTGGGCCCGCAGCGACTCGTAGGACTCCAGCAACCGTCCCGGAGACGGCCGAGACGTGCGCACCGGGCTCCCCTGGGCCAGCGCCAGGGGCAGATCTCGGTCCAGCTCGTGACTGGTCTCCGGGTAGATCTGATCCCCGATCATCACCGGGATCGGCACCGAGATGACGTTGACCCCGACCGGGCCCAGCAGCACCTCCTGGGTTCCACGATCCACCGGAAGCGAGCAGGAGGAGTCGGTCACTACCGCGATGCGCCCCTTCTTGCGGCGCAGATTGGGTTTGCGCCCCGGCACCGCAGCCCGCCGCGCCAACAGGTCGGCCTCGAGGGCGCTGCGCCATCGGGCCAGGCTCTGCTGGCAGCGTTCTGCTGGCCGGGGGCTCATCAGCCCGTCACGACGTTGACCAGCTTGGGTGCACGCACGATCACCTTGCGCACTCCGCCACCCTCGGCGATGTACTTCTGGATCCGTGGCAGCGCCAACGCCTGGGCCTCGAGTTCGGCTTCGGTGATGTCTGCGGCGACCTCCAGCTTGTCTCGCAGCTTCCCCTTGACCTGGACCACCGCGGTGACGGTGTCCTGGACCAGCAGCGATTCATCCACTGCGGGCCAGGCGGAGTTCGCCACCGAGGGCTGGTGGCCGAGCAGGGCCCACATGTCCTCGGCGGTGTAGGGCGCGACCAGGGAGAGGATCTGCGCGGTGACCTCGGCGGCCTCGCGCACGGCAGGATCGGCCGCGCCGGCGCCGGAGTCGATCTCCTTGCGGGCCGCGTTGACCAGCTCCATGGTGCGAGCGATCACCACGTTGAACTTCTTGTCCTCCACCAGCTGCGCGGCGTCCTGGATGGTCCGGTGGGTGACCACGCGCAGCGCCTTGGCGCCATGGGCTGGGTCGACGCCGGCCTCGGAGCTGACATCCTGGGCGAAGCGCCAGGCACGGGCCAGGAACTTCGCGGAGCCCGAGGGCGAGACGTCGGCCCAGTCCACGTCGTCCTCCGGCGGGGAGGCGAAGACCATGGTCAGCCGGATCGCGTCGACGCCGTAGATGTCGAGCTGCTCGCCGAGGTTCACCCCGTTGCCCAGAGACTTGGACATGGCCTTGCCCCCGTTGAGCACCTGACCCTGGTTCAGCAGCGCCTTGAACGGCTCGGTGAAGTTCACCAGGCCCAGGTCGAAGAGCACCTTGGTGAAGAACCGGGAGTAGAGCAGGTGCAGGATGGCGTGCTCGACGCCGCCCACGTACTGATCCACCGGCAGCCACTTGTTGATCTCCTCGCTGGGGAAGATCTCGGCGTCGTTGTTCGGGTCGATATAGCGCAGGTAGTACCAGGAGGAGTCCACGAAGGTGTCCATGGTGTCGGTGTCCCGGGTGGCGGCGCCGCTGCAGGAGGGACACTCCACGTTGACCCAGTCGGTGGCACCGGCCAGCGGGGACTTTCCCTTCGGCGCCAGCTGCTCGCCGCGCATGCCGGTGGGCAGCTTCACCGGCAGCTGGTCCTCGGGCACCGGGACCTCGCCGCAGTCGGCACAGTGGATGATCGGGATCGGCGCGCCCCAGAAGCGCTGCCGGGAGAGCAGCCAGTCGCGCAGTCGGTAGTTGACCTTGCTTCGCCCACCGTATTCTCCGCGAGCACCTCGATGGCGCGCGCGATCGCGGCGTCCTTGTTCAGCCCGTCCCAGGCCGGGGAGTTGATCGCGGTGCCCTCACCGGCGGTGGCGATGCCGGTCTCGGCCGGGTCCTCTTCGCCGGTGTCGACCACCACGCGGACCTTCAGCCCCATGGTGCGGGCGAACTCCAGATCGCGCTGGTCATGGGCGGGCACGCCCATCACGGCGCCGGTGCCGTAGTCGGCGAGCACATAGTCCGAGGCCCACAGGGGCAGCTCTTCACCGGTGACCGGGTGGATCGCATGGCGGCCCAGGAAGACCCCGGTGCGTTCCCGCTCGGCGGACTGGCGCTCGATGTCGGAGACGCTGCCCAGCGCGGCCCGGTAGGCCTCAAGCTCGTCGCGCTGACCGTCGGTGACCAGTTCCATCGCCAGGTCGGCGTCGGCGGCGACCACCATGAAGGTGACCCCGTAGAGGGTGTCGGGGCGGGTGGTGAAGACCTCCACCGGGGGGTGCTCGGGCGCGCCCTGCGCGGCGGGGATCTGATAGCGCACGGAGGCGCCGGTGGAGCGGCCGATCCAGTTGCGCTGCATCGAGAGCACCCGGTCGGGCCAGTGGCCCTTGAGCTCGTCCATGTCCTCCAGGAGCCGGTCGGCGTAATCGGTGATCTTGAAGTACCACTGGTTCAGCGACTTCTTGATCACCGCAGTCCCGCAGCGTTCACAGGCACCCTCGACGACCTGCTCATTGGCCAGCACGGTCTGGTCCTTCGGGCACCAGTTGACCGGGGAATCCTTCTTATACGCCAGGCCCTTGTTGTAGAACTGCAGGAACAGCCACTGGGTCCACCGGTAGTAGGACTCGTCGGAGGTGTGCAGCCGGCGGGTCCAGTCGGTGCTGATCCCGTAACGCTTGAAGGACGCCGCCTGGGTCTCGATGTTGGCGTAGGTCCAGTCCGCAGGGTGGGCGTCGTTCTTGATCGCCGCGTTCTCGGCCGGCAGCCCGAAGGAGTCCCAGCCGATCGGGTGCAGCACGTTGTAGCCGCGCAGCCGGGCGTACCGGGCGGGGATGTCCCCGATGGCGAAGGCCTCGGCGTGACCCATGTGCAGATCGCCGGAGGGGTACGGGAACATGTCCAGCACGTACTTCTTCTCCCGGGTGTCCGCCGGGTCCACCACGAAGGTGCCCTGTTCCTCCCAGAGGGGCAGCCAGCGGGCCTCCATCTCCTGGAAGGAGTACTGCTTCTTCTCGCCACCCTGGGCGTCAGCCGAAGGGCTGCTGGGCTGCGTCGCAGTGGTATCGGCTGCAGCGGTTTCGCTCGCGTGGCTCACCTGGGGGGCACCTCGTCGTCGTCGGGTCGTATCTTGGACCCCGCCAGTCTAATTGAGTTCCCCGGTAGGCTGGGCCAGTGAGCCAGACGTGGACCGAGCACCCAGTTCGGGCAGGAATCAGACGAGACGTCCCGGTGGACTTCACCGCTCGAAGGGTCGTGAGCAGTCCCGGACGGGAGACCGTCGACGACGGCGGCGCATGGCTGGGCACGACGGCTGCGGTCTGGCACTACCCCGCCGAGGCGTCGGAGCCCGGTCCCTCTGCCGCGTCGCAGGCTCCGGCGCGCCGGCTGCTGCTGATCCACGGCTTCCGCGGGGACCATCACGGGATGGCGCTGATCGTGGACGCGCTGCCGGAGTTCGAGGTCTTCGTCCCGGACCTTCCCGGCTTCGGGGCGACCCCGCCGCTGCAGCGCGCCACCAGCGACGCAGCCGACTCTCTCCCCGGAAAGCACGGTCCCGCGGAGCAGGGTCCAAGCAAGCAGGGTCCAGGCAAGCAGGGCCCCGCTAAGCACACCCTGGACGCCTATGCGGGCTTCGTGGAGGCACTGGCGGAGGCCCTGGAGCTGGGGGCTGGGGATGTCCTGGTGGGTCACTCCTTCGGTTCGATCATCGTCGCGGCCCACGCCGCGCAGACCAACCCAGCGGCCCACGCCGCGCAGACCAACCCCGCGGCGCCGCCGCAGGAACCTCGGCGCTGGGCGGGGCTGGGGCTGTTGGCCCCGATCAGCAATGACATCTTCACCGGCAGACTGCTCCCCGGCGCGGCCGCCGTGGATCTGTACTACCGAGCAAGCCAGTGGCTGCCCGAGCGGTTGGCGCTGGCGCTGCTGCGGTCTCCGCTGGCGCAGGCGGTCACCAACGCCTCCATGATCGTCACCCGCGAGCCGGATCAGGTCGCGTATATCCGGGATCAGCACCGGCAGCATTTCAGCGGCTACGCGGACCCGCACACGCTGCTGCAGGCCTATTGGGCCTCCAGCCGGCACACCGTGACCGAGTTCGCCGACCGGCTGGAGCTGCCGGTGCTGCTGGCGCCGGGGGCGAAAGATCAGTTGAGCACCCCGGCCGGGCAGCGGCGTCTGCGCGCAATGATCCCACGGGCGCACACCGAGGTGCTGTGTGAGACCGGTCATCTGCTGCACTACGAGAAGCCGGCGCAGGCGGCCCGGGCGCTGCGCCGCTTCATCTCCACCTTGGACTGAGCACCCTCGCGCCGCCCCTGATCCGCAGGATCAGAACTGCAGGATCAGAACTGCGTCATCAGAACTGCAGGCTTGCGATGTCGTCCATGGCGATCCGCAGACCGCGGCTGCCGCGTGCGGCTCCCGGGGGCGCCGCGCTGTGGGTGCGTCGGATCCGACGGATCTCGGTGACCACTGCGGCGGCCTCGGCGTACCCGAAGAACAGCAGGTAGCGGTGCCGCCCATCATCCAGCGCCGCAGGCCCGATCCACGCCCTGCCCTCGGGCAGCTGCACCTGGGCGAGGAAGGCCTCAGCCTCGGCCGGGTCTCCGGTGAGGCTAAGCATCCGCTGTGCCGGCGGCAGTCCCAGCTCCAATCGGCTGTACAGCTCCCTGCGGGCATAGGCCACCGGATCCCAGCGCACCAGAGCGGCGGTGAGCTCCTCGGCGTCGGCGGTGATCACCACGGTGCCGCCGTGAGTCTTGTGCGGGCGCACCAGCGAGGCCGCGCGGAACCAGCGGGAGAGCACCTGGCGGGGCACGTCCAGGCCCTCACGGCTGAGCTGGGTGTCCCCGTCGAGCAGCAGCGCGGCGGCGTAGCCGGTCTGCGCCACGGGCTCCACTCCGGGCGTGCTGACCACCAGGGCTGGCTCCTGTCCGACCTCGGCGATCGGATGATCCGAGGTCGAGGAGATCACCGGGGTGTTCGGGAAGGCGCGGCCGAGCTCCTGGGCGGTGCGATCAGCCCCACGAGTGCCAGCCCGGAAGGTGGTGGAGCCGCACTCGGTACAGCGGTGGTTGCGGTGGTGCAGCCCGCACCAGCGGCACTTCAGCGTCCGGGACTGCCCGTGATGAGCTGGCAGGCTCAGGGGTCCGTGGCACTGCGGGCACTGCTGGCGGCTGCGGCAGCGTTCACAGAGCACCGCCGGGATGAACCCGCTGCGTGCGACCTGGATCAGCACCGGTCCCTGCGTCAGCCCGTCCCGGGCCGCCTTATACGCGGCCGCGGGGAGCCTGGCCGCTCGGAAGGCCGGTTCGCGCTCCTGTTCATAGGAGTCGGCGGTGGCGATCATCCGCGGCGCCGCGGTCCGGCGGTCCTCCCGCTCGGGCGCCGCCTCGGCGAGCCAGCCGCGCTCGACCAGCCGCTGCACCTCCAGGCTGCGCGAGGTGGAGAGCATCACCAGCTCAGCGCCGGTCTGCACCGTTCGCAGCAGCGCCACCTCACGCACATGGTGATACGGCGCGCGTGGCGCAGCGTGGGTCTGCTCGCCGTCCTCAAAGACCATGAGCAGCCGCAGCCGGGCCACCGGGGCGAACACCGCCGAACGGGTGCCCACAGCGACTCGGGCCTGTCCGTAGCGCAGATCCAGGAACGAACGGTACCGCGCGGAGGAACCCATCTCGGCGGTCAGCTGCACCGCGACCCCGCTGCCCAGCGTCCCGGTGAGCACCTCCATCAGGGCTTCGACGTCGCGCTGGTCCGGCACCACCACCACGGCGTCACCCTCCCCCGCCAGACACTCGTGCACCCGATCCAGCACCTGGGTCGTCCACGACTGCTCCCCATAGGACTTCAGCGCCAGCGCGGCGCTGCGTGGACGGGGGTTCTCGGGGTCGAGATCGGCAGCGGGGGCGCGCAGGCCGGCGTAGTCCTTCTCCACCCGGGCCGCCCGAGGTGGGATGGCGGCGCGCAGCACATCTGCGGTGACCCCGGCGCCGCGTTCGGCGACCTGCTGGGCGAGCTCCAGGATGTCCTGGGAGAGCACCGGCAGGGCGGTGACGAGCTTGGTGATCAGGGAGAGCCGTGAGGCGGTGGAGGGCTCCTGCTTGCGGCGCAGCACATATCCAGTCATCTCCCGACCGGAGAACCGCAGCTTCACCCGGCAGCCGGGAACGATCTTCTCGGCGAGGTCGATGGGCACCACGTAGTCGAACGGGCGATCCAGGTGGGGCACTGCAGACTCCAGCAGCACCTCCGCCACGGGGAGCTCTTCGGTGGCCCCGGCGGGCAGCTGCGCGGCAGGCGCAGGCGCGAGCGAGTCCAGCAGGGCTGGCTGGTTCGACTGCTGCCCCGCCTGTAATGTCGGCTCCTGCGCCACGCTGATCCACCCCCTCGCCGTGATTTCCGCTGCCCTGCGATCGTATCTCCCACCAGGGACACGGGCAGATGCGTAGAGTTGAGCCAATGAGCGAAAAAGCCCTCGGTCCCGCCTGGGGCTCCTTCATCCGCAATGCGCTGCTCGTGGCAGTGCTCGCCGGCATGATCTATGCGGCCTTCAATCTGCGGCTGCCGCCTCTGGACGAGCTGCAGCAGCGCATCGAGGACTTCGGCTGGGCCGCGTGGATCGTGTTCATCGCCGTCTACGCGGCGGTGGCCATGACCCCGATCCCGGTCACCATCATGGCGGTCAGCGGCGGGCTGGTCTTCGGCACCCTGCTGGGCAGTCTGCTCTCGGTGGTCGGGGTGCTCATCGGCTGTTTCGCGGCGTACCACCTGGCACGCTTCCTGGGCACCCAGGCGGTGCGGAAGCTGCTGGGGTCCCATGCGGAGAAGGTCGAGGCGCATCTGGAGGGGGCCGGCTTCGAGGCGGTCTGCGCCCTGCGCCTGACCCCGGGGGTCCCCTATTGGCCGGTGAACTACGGCAGCGGCGCCTTCGGAGTGACCCAGCGTGACTTCGTCGTGGCGAGTGCGGTCGCCACCGTGCCCGGACAGGTCGCGCTGGTGGCGCTGGGGGCCTTCATCGCGGATCAGACCATCGTCAACGGCGTGGTCATCGGTGTGGCCTGGTCGGTGGTGGTGGCCATGACCATCTGGGCCTACCGGAGCTGGCGCGGCACCTCGAGTCACCGCCTCCCCGGGGCCTCCGCCTGAGCGCAGGCACGCCGTCCGCCGGGCATCCGACGCCCGCCCGCAGTGGCCACCGGCGCCGCGCCAGGCGCAGGTCCGCACAGCAGCCCTGCAGCGCCTGCTGACCGAACGCTGCCCCGACTCAGCCGGTTCAGGCGTTGAAGAAGGACTTCAGTGCATCCACCCGGTCCAGCCGCTCCCAGGGGAAGTTCTCTCCGTCGCGGCCGAAGTGCCCGTTCTTGGAGGTCTCGCGGTAGATCGGGCGCAGCAGGTCCAGGTCCTCGATGATGCCCAGTGGGCGCAGGTCGAAGATCGCGTCGATGGCGGCCGAGATCCGTGCCGGATCGACCTTCTCGGTGCCGAAGGTCTCCACGTAGATGCCCACCGGGTGCGCACGACCGATCGCGTAGGCGATCTGGATCTCGGCGCGGTCGGCGAGTCCGGCGGCGACGACGTTCTTGGCCACCCAGCGCATCGCGTAGGCCGCTGAGCGGTCGACCTTCGAGGGGTCCTTGCCGGAGAAGGCGCCGCCGCCGTGCCGGGAGAAGCCGCCGTAGGTGTCGACGATGATCTTGCGTCCGGTCAGCCCGGCGTCGCCCACGGGTCCGCCGACCACGAACGGGCCCGAGGGGTTGATGATCTCGGAGAGCGTGGCCAGGTCCAGAGAGGTGTGTTCCAGCACCGGTGCGATCACCTGGGCGCTGATCTCGCTCTGGAGCTGCTCCTGGGAGATCTCGGCCGTGTGCTGGGTGGAGACCACCACGGTGTCGAGGCTGACCGGACGGTCGCCGTCGTAGCCGATGGTGACCTGGGTCTTGCCGTCGGGGCGCAGATAGGCCAGCTGACCGTCCTGGCGGACCTTGGTCAGCTGCGCAGAGAGCTGGTGGGCCAGCGAGATGGCGCTGGGCATATAGGACGGGGTCTCATTGGTGGCGTAGCCGAACATGATGCCCTGGTCACCCGCGCCCTGGGCGTCCCGGCGGTCCTCTGCTCCCCCGCGGGCCTCCATGGAGTTGAAGACTCCGGCGAATATCTCTGGGGACTGCTGACCGATGGAGATCGAGACGCCGCAGCGGGCGCCGTCGAATCCGTTGGCCGAGGAGTCATAGCCGATGTCCAGCAGCGTGTTGCGCACGATCTGCGGGATCTCGACGTAGCCCGAGGTGGTCACCTCACCGGCCACGTGCACCAGCCCGGTGGTGGTCAGCGTCTCCACGGCCACTCGCGAGTTCTTGTCCTCGGCGAGCAGCGCGTCGAGGATGGCGTCGGAGATCTGGTCACAGATCTTGTCCGGGTGGCCGATGGTCACGGATTCTGAGCTGAAGAGGCGCAGCGAGGACCCAGCCGCGGAGGTGTTGGAATTCGTCACTGGGTCATCCTACGGCAGGCCGATCCCGACCTGAGGAGCTAGCTTCACACGACGTAAGCGGCGGCCGCGGCGATGATCGCCTGGGCGGCTTCGTGCTTGGTACCGCGCCGGGTCGTCACGGCTGAGTCGGCGGCGCTGAGAGTGGGTGCGCTGCCATCCGGTGCGCTTCGAGTCGGTGCGGTGAGCGTGGGCGAGGTGAGGATGTGGATCTCGGTCTCGTCGCGGCCGAAGACCAGCGCCTCCCCCACCTGATTGAGCACCAGCAGGTCGCAGCCCTTGCGCAGCAGCTTGGCCTGGGCCAGCTCCAGCGGGTCCGCCTCGGCGCTTCCGGTCTCGGCGGCGAAGCCGACGATGACGCGCGGCCCGGTCCCTTCGGCGCGGCGGTGCTGCACCGTCTCGGCGAGGATGTCGGGGTTGCGCTCCAGGGTGATCACCGGGTTCTCGCCGTCCTCGGTCTTCTTGATCTTCTGCGCGGCGTAGGCGGTGGGCCGGAAGTCGGCGACGGCGGCGGCCATGATCAGCAGGTCCGCCTGCGGTGCGACCCGCTGGACCGCGGCCTGCAGCTGGGCGGCGGTCTCGATGCGTTCCACGGTGATGTTCGCGATGTGCTCCGGGGCCTGGACGTCCATGATCCCGGCGATCAGATGCACCTGCGCGCCCGCGGCGGCGGCGGTCTCGGCCAGCGCGATGCCCTGTTTGCCGGAGGAACGGTTGCCGAGGTAGCGCACCGGGTCCAGGGGTTCGCGAGTGCCCCCGGCGGTCACCACCACGGTCCGGCCCGAGAGCGGCGGCTGAACCTCGGGGTCAGGCGCATGGAAGGTTCCGGCGCGCGGTGCGGAGGCATATCCGAAGTCCTCAGGGTTGCTGAGGATCTCGGTGACCCGAGCGAAGATCTGCTCGGGCTCCGGCAGCCGTCCTGGGCCGGTGTCCTTGCCGGTGAGCCGGCCGACGGCGGGTTCCATGACCTCCACGCCACGGGATCGCAGCACCTCGACGTTGTCCGCGGTGGCGGCGCTGTTCCACATCTCGGTGTGCATCGCGGGGACCAGCAGCGTGGGGGCCTCGGAGGCCAGCAGCGTGGTGGTCAGCAGGTCATCGGCCATACCGGCCCGCGCCCGGGCCAGAAGATCGGCGGTGGCGGGGGCGACGACGATCAGATCGGCCTCCTGGCCCAGCCGGACGTGGCGGACCTCGTCGACTCCGGAGAACACCGAGGTGGTCACGGGGCGGCCGCTGATCGCCTCCCAGGTGGCGCGTCCGACGAACTTCTCCGAGGCGGGAGTGGGGATGACATCGACCTGGTGACCGGCTTCTCGCATGAGTCGCAGGAGGTGGACCGCCTTATAGGCGGCGATGCCGGCACTGACTCCAAGAACGATGCGCATCCGCCCAGATTACCCCGCAGTCCCAGGTGGGGGTGACTGCGGGGTCCTGCTGCTCACCCGGCGGAGCGGGTGCGCAGCGGCTGTTGATCAGGAGGCGGGGTTGACCGCGGGGTGGTTGACCAGCAGGTCCTCGTTGATCTCGCGCAGGGCGATGGACATCGACTTCTCGTTGAGCTTGGTGTCCACCAGCGGTCCGACGTACTCGAAGAGGCCCTCGTGCAGCTGAGCGTAGTACGCGTTGATCTGGCGGGCGCGCTTGGAGGCGAAGAGCACCAGCGAGTACTTCGAGGCGCTCTTCTCCAGGAGGGAGTCGATCGACGGGTAGATGATGCCTTCGGTCTGCTCAGTCACGTGGGGAGTCGTCCTTCAGATTGGGGTGATGCATGGGTGAAGCCCATGCGGGCTACAAGTTCAGCTGCGGCACGGTCGAGCTCGTCGTTGATGATCGAGACGTCGAATTCCTGCTCTGCGGCGAGTTCTATCTTAGCCGTTTCCAGCCTGCGCCGCTGTTCCTCCTCAGATTCGGTGCCGCGACCGACCAGGCGGGAGACCAGGTCCTCCCATGAGGGAGGCGCCAGGAACACGAACTGCGCCTCTGGCATCGTGGCCCTGACCTGGCGGGCTCCCTGCAGATCGATCTCCAGCAGGACCAGCTTCCCGGCCGTCAGGGCGGCATCCACGGTGGAGCGCAGCGTGCCGTAGCGGTGCTTGCCGTGCACGGTGGCCCACTCCAGGAACTCCCCCGCTTCGACGAGTTCGTCGAAGCGAGCGGGATCGATGAAGTGATAATCGACACCGTCCTCCTCGGTCGGGCGCGGTGCTCGGGTCGTGGCCGAGACCGAGAAGTGCACCTCCGGGTAGTGGGTGCGGATGAATCGGCTCAGCGTGGACTTCCCGACGGAGGTCGGTCCGGCGAGCACTGTGACGGCGGGACTGCCGGGGACTGCTGACAATGCACTGGCTCCTTGGGCTGGGGTGGTCATCCCAATTCTGCCAGATACTCCTTCAAGGCTCGTCGCTGCTTGACCCCGAGCCCGCCGAGACGCCGGTTCACCGAGATGCCCAGGTCCTCCAGCGCCTTGGTGGCGGTGACGCGGCCGACCCCGGGGAGAGACTCCAGCAGTTCGAGCGTCTTGAGCCGGGCCACCGCCTCGGAGCTTGAGGCGCGTTGCAGCACCTCATCGAAGCCGATGCCTCCGTTGCCGAACTCCTTCTTCAGCTGGGCCCGCTCCACGCGGGCGGCCAGTGCTTTGCGACGGGCGGTGTCCCGCTCTTCCTTGGTCAGTTCTCGCAGTGCCACGATTCTCCCCCAACTTCCGTGGTGCACCCGCTAGGAACGGTTTTCTGCCGGCGGCACCAGGTGATGATGAGCAGAATCTAACGGCTGGAGGGTGGAACATCAAGAGAGTGCGGCCTGGCGAGTCCTCAGCCCAGATCCGTCTTCGCCAGCTCGATGGCCCTGGTCAGCGAATCTGGGTCCGGTCCCTGACTCAGGATCCCGCGCGAGGAGTTCACCAGGACCTGCTCGGCGTAGGACTCGCCGAAGCCTGCGCGCAGCTCCTCGGCCCCGGCTCCCTGGGCCCCGTAGCCCGGCGCCAGCAGCGGCATCCGGCCGGCTGCGAGGTCGATTCCGTGTTGGGCGGCGAGCCCCGCCGTCGTGGCACCGACGACCAGCCCGATGCTGCCCAGCGCAGCGCCCGCGCGCGGATCTTCAGCCCCTGCGGAACCTGCTGCGGTGTGGGACTGGCCCAGCGCGATGGAGGCGGCCGCCGCCTCGGCGGCGATCTGGCCGGCCACGGTGACGCCCTGAGCGTTCTGAGCGAGCTGGACCTGCTGACCCTCAGGGTTAGAGGTCAGGGCCAGTACGAAGAGTCCTGCCCGGTGGCGGGCGGCGGCGTCGAGCGCGGGCTGCAGCGATCCAAAGCCCAGGTAGGGGCTCACGGTGAGCGCGTCGGCGCCGAAGTCCCCCTCAGGGTTCAGCCACGCCTCGGCGTAGCCGGCCATGGTGGACCCGATGTCTCCGCGCTTGGCGTCGGCGATCACCAGCAGCCCGGCGGCACGGGCCTGGTGCTGGACCTGGCTGAGCACCTGCATGCCGGCGACCCCGTAGCGCTCGAAGAACGCCACCTGAGGCTTGAGCACCCCGACCCGGCCGATGCAGGCCTGGAGCACCCGGTCGCAGAACACCTCCAGCCCGGCGGCGTCCTGGGTGAGCCCCCAGTCGGTGAGCAGCTGCGGGTGCGGATCCAGGCCGACGCAGAGCCTGCCGTGGGTGCGCATCGCCGCGGCCAGGCGTGCGCCGAAGGAGACTCCGGCGGCCCGGCCCGGGAGAGGCGAGGTCATGCCCCGGCCTGGCCCACCGGCTCAGCCTGCTTCGACGCGTCGGCCTGCTCACGCAGATCCGCCTGCCTGCGCTGTTCCGCCTGCTGGCGCGCCTCGGCCTGCTTCAGCCGCTCGGCGTGCTCCTGCAGCGAGGCGACCGACCAGCTGAACTGGCCCAGCGCCTCGATGGCCTGCACCGCCGCACCGAACTCGGCCACGGTGGTGATCACCGGGGTGCCCACCGAGGTCGCGGCGGCGCGGATCTCGTAGCCGTCGCTGCGAGCGTCACCGCCCGAGGGGGTGTTGATGATCAGCGCGATCTCGCCGCTCTCCACCCGTTCCAGGATGGTGCCGCCCGGGGTCTCGGCGTCGGCGATCTTCGCCACCGTGGTGGTCTCGACCCCGTTGCGGCGCAGCACATCGGCGGTGCCGCCGGTGGAGACGATGGAGAAGCCCAGGTCGGCCAGCCGCTTGACCGGCATGATGATCGCGCGCTTATCCCGGTTGGCTACCGAGACGAAGACCTTGCCCGAGGTGGGCAGCGGGTTGTTCGCCGCCTGCTGGGCCTTGGCGAAGGCGGTGTCGAAGTGCTTGTCGATGCCCATCACCTCGCCGGTGGAGCGCATCTCCGGGCCGAGCAACGAATCGACCACGCGACCCTCGGGGGTGCGGAAACGGGCGAAGGGCAGCACCGCCTCCTTCACCGAGACCGGGGCGCCCGGGGGCAGCTCGGAGCCGTCCCCGGTGGCCGGAAGCAGCCCGGAGAGCGGGTCTCCGGAACCAGCTCGGAGCGCCGCGATGCTGACCCCGGTGCCGATGTGCGCGGCGGCCTTGGCCATCTGGACCCCGGTGGCCTTGGAGACGAACGGCACGGTGCGCGAGGCCCGCGGGTTGGCCTCGATGACGTAGAGGATGTCTGAGGCCAGGGCGAACTGAATGTTGATCAGGCCCTTCACCCCCACACCCTCCGCGATGACCCGGGTGGCGACCCGGACCCGTTCCAGCACGTCGGGGCCCAGCGTGATCGGGGGCAGCACACAGGCGGAGTCGCCGGAGTGGATCCCGGCCTCCTCGATGTGTTCCATGATGCCGCCCACATAGAGCTGCTCGCCGTCGTAGAGGGCGTCGACGTCGACCTCGATGGCGTCTTCGAGGAACCGGTCCACCAGCACCGGGTGCTCCGGGGTGACCTCGGTGGCGTTGGCGATGTAGCGCTCCAGGCCGGGCTCGTCGTAGACGATCTCCATGCCGCGTCCGCCGAGCACGTAGCTGGGCCGGACCAGGACCGGGTAGCCGATGCGGTCGGCGACCTTCTTGGCGTCCTCGAAGCTCACCGCGGTGCCGTTCTTCGGCGCGATGAGTCCGCCGCGCTGGAGCACCTGGTCGAACGCGCCGCGGTCCTCGGCGAGGTCGATGGCCTCCGGGGAGGTGCCCAGGATGGTGACCCCGGCGTCTGCGAGCTGCTGGGCGAGCTTCAGCGGGGTCTGCCCGCCGAGCTGGACGAAGACCCCGGCCACTCCCCCGGTGCGCTCCTCGGCCGCGATGACCTCCAGCACGTCCTCCAGGGTCAGCGGCTCGAAGTAGAGCCGGGTGGAGACGTCATAGTCGGTGGAGACGGTCTCGGGGTTGCAGTTGACCATCACGGTCTCGTAACCGGCCTCGCGCAGCGCCATGGTGGCGTGGACGCAGGAGTAGTCGAACTCGATGCCCTGCCCGATCCGGTTGGGCCCGGAGCCCAGGATGATCACCGAGGGCTGATCGTGGTGCAGGATCTCATCCTCGAGGTCATAGGAGGAGTAGTGGTACGGGGTGAAGGCCTCGAACTCGGCGGCGCAGGTGTCCACGGTCTTATAGACCGGGCGGATCCCCAGCGCGTGCCGGACCCCGCGGACCACCGCGGCGTCCATGTGCCGCAGCGCGCCGATCTGCTCATCCGAGAAGCCGTGCCGCTTGGCCAGGCGCAGCGCCTCGACGTCGAGCTCGGGGGCCGAGGCCACGGCCATCGCGGTCTCGTTGATCAGCTGCAGCTGATCCAGGTACCAGGGGTCGATCCCGGTGATCTCATAGACGGTCTCGATCGAGGCGCCGGAGAGCAGCGCCCGCTGCACCTGGTGCAGCCGCTCGGTGGTCGCCGTCGCCATCTTCTCCAGCAGCTGCTCGAGCTCCTCCGGCTCGGCCACGGTGAAGTCGAACTCGCTGCCGCGCTGCTCCAGGGAGCGCAGGGCCTTCTGCATGGCCTCGGTGAAGTTGCGCCCGAACGCCATCGCCTCGCCCACCGATTTCATGGTGGTGGTCAGCGTGGGGTCCGCGGCGGGGAACTTCTCGAAGGCGAAGCGCGGGACCTTCACCACCACGTAGTCCAGCACCGGCTCGAAGCTGGCCGGGGTCTTCTGCGTGATGTCGTTGGGGATCTCGTCCAGGGTGTAGCCCAGGGCGAGCTTGGTGGCGATCTTGGCGATCGCGAACCCGGTGGCCTTCGAGGCCAGCGCCGAGGAGCGCGAGACCCGCGGGTTCATCTCGATGACGACGACGCGGCCGGTCCCGGGCTCGATGGCGAACTGGATGTTGCAGCCGCCGGTGGCGACCCCGACCTCACGGATCACGTTGATCGAGATGTCGCGCAGCCGCTGGTACTCGCGGTCGGTGAGCGTCATGGCCGGAGCCACGGTGATCGAGTCGCCGGTGTGCACGCCCACCGGGTCGAAGTTCTCGATGGAGCAGACCACCACCACGTTGTCCTTGGAGTCGCGCATCATCTCCAGCTCGTACTCCTTCCAGCCGAGGATGGACTCCTCCAGGAGCACCTCGGTGGTCGGTGAGTACTGCAGCCCGGCGCCGGCGATCCGGTGCAGGTCCCGCTCGTCGTAGGCCATGCCGGAGCCGAGTCCGCCCATGGTGAAGGAGGGGCGCACCACCATCGGGTAGCCCAGCTCCTGGGCGGCGGCCAGCGCCTCCTCCATGGAGTGCACGATCAGCGACTTCGCGGATTCCGCGCCGGAGCGCTCCACCACGCCCTTGAACTTCTGCCGGTCCTCACCGAGCTCGATGGCGGCGATGTTCGCGCCGATCAGCTCGACGCCGAACTTCTCCAGCACACCGTCCTTGTCCAGTGCGATCGCGGTGTTCAGCGCGGTCTGCCCGCCGAGCGTGGGCAGCAGCGCGTCCGGGCGCTCCTTCTCGATGATCTTCGCGACCACCTCGGGGCTGATCGGCTCCACGTAGGTCGCGTCGGCGAACTCGGGGTCGGTCATGATGGTGGCCGGGTTGGAGTTGACCAGGATGACCCGCAGGCCCTCCTCCTTGAGCACTCGCAGGGCCTGGGTGCCGGAGTAGTCGAACTCGGCGGCCTGTCCGATCACGATCGGCCCGGAGCCGATGACCATGACGGACTTGAGGTCTTGACGCTTAGGCATTGAGTGGGTTCCCTCCACGGGTCTCAGTGTCGGTAGTGGTCTCAGTGGTGCCGGAGGTGCTCGCGGGGCCGGTCGCACCGTCGGCGGCGCTGACGGTGTCGGCCCCGGTCTTGGTGCGCGCATCGGTCATCAGCTCGACGAATCGGTCGAAGAGGTAGGCCGAATCATGCGGTCCGGCCGCGGCCTCGGGATGGTACTGGACGCTGAAGGCGGGGATGTCCAGGCAGCGCAGGCCCTCCACGACGCCGTCGTTGAGGCTGGAGTGGCTCACCTCGACCCGGCCGAAGCGGTCCTGCGGGGCGGTGAGGACCTCGCCCACCGGGGCGTCCACGGCGAATCCGTGGTTCTGCGAGGTGATCTCCACCTTGCCGGTGGCGTGATCCATCACCGGCTGGTTGATCCCGCGGTGACCGAAGGGCAGCTTATAGGTGCCGAAGCCCAGCGCGCGGCCCAGGATCTGGTTGCCGAAGCAGATCCCGAAGAACGGGGTCCTGGCATCGAGCACCTCGCGCAGCAGCCCGATCTGGTTCGCCGCGGTGGCCGGGTCCCCGGGACCGTTGGAGAGGAAGACCCCGTCCGGGTTCAGCGCCTCGATCTCGGCGAAGCTGCTCGTGGCCGGGAGCACATGCACGCGCAGTCCGCGTTCGGCCATCCGCACCGGGGTCATGGTCTTGATGCCGAGGTCGATGGCGGCCACGGTGGCGACGATCTCCGCGCCCCAGCCGTGGTCGCCCGGCTCGACGGTGTAGGCGGTGTCGGTGGAGACCTCTTCGGCCAGCCGCGCCCCAGCCATGGAGGGCTGGGCCTTGACCTCGGCGATCAGCTCGGCGATGGGCCGGGCTGCCTGGTCCCCGGAGAAGATCCCGGCCTTCATCGATCCGGCGCTGCGCAGGTGCCGGGTGATCGCCCGGGTGTCGACATCCTTGATGCCGATGATCTCCTGGGCGCTGAGCTCCTCGTGCAGGGTCCGCCGGGAGCGCCAGTTCGAGGGCCGACGGGCGGCGTCGCGCACCACATAACCGGCGACCCAGATCCTGCGGGACTCGGCGTCTTCGTCGTTGATGCCGGTGTTGCCGATGTGCGGGGCGGTCTGCACCACGATCTGGCGGGCGTAGGACGGGTCGGTGAGGGTCTCCTGGTAGCCGGTCATCCCGGTGGCGAAGACCGCCTCGCCCAGGCGGGCGCCCTGGGCGCCGTAGGCGGCGCCGCGGTGCACGGTGCCGTCCTCGAGGACCAGCAGCGCGGGGGCGGCGGCCTGGAGGGGAGCCTGCGTGGCGACGGGTGACTGGGCCGGGGCCGGGGCCGCGGCCGGGGCCGATGACTGGGCCGGGGTGGCGGAGGGATGTGCTGTCATGAAGGTTCTGACTCCTCGTCGGAGGGACGGATGACGGATGTGAGCTCGTCGAGGAGCTCTTGATGGGCTTCTGCGTGTCGGGCGCGGAAGGCGGTCTCCACCGGTTCCTCGCCGAGTCGCCAGCCGATGATGATGGCGCCGTCGCGTTCGACGAACTTGCCGACCACTCCCCGGTCGGTGCGCACATGCTCGAGCGCGGCCGCGGAGATCAGGTAGTTCGGGGCTCCTGAGCGGAACACGGCGACGCCTTGGCTGTGGACCTCGAGGCGTCCGTTGGTGCGCACGCCGAGTCCGTGGACGGCGATCCGGTCCAGGTAGTCCCCGGCCTTCACGGTGCCGATGACCATGCCCTCGGCGGCTGCGCGCGGCTGTGCCTCGATGAGTGTGGCGGGGACCTCATCGGGCACCGGCAGTCCGCCCTGGCGGCGTTTGCGTCCGCGCCAGCCGAGCCAGAGCAGGCCCAGCAGCACCGCGATGATGCCCAGGGCCATCCACAGGTAGTTCAGGTAGGTGCCGGTCATGTCCGCGGCGGTGGTGCCCAGGGTCGCGGGAAGTCCCAGCGTGGCAAACGTGAGCGTCATGGCCTCACCTGTGACGATCCGGCGGCGCCCGCGGAGGCCTCGCTCAGCGGGGTGTTGAGCTCGCCGTCGAGCACCACCGGGTGCCCGTGCAGGAAGGTCGCGCGCACCGCGCCGGGCAGCTCCATGCCGCGGAAGGGCGAGTTTCGGCCCTTGCTGGCGTGGCCCTCGGGGTCCACGGTCTGCGTGGCCTCGGCGTCGACCAGGATCAGGTTGGCGGGCTCCCCCGGCTGAAGCGGCCGGCCCTGATGGGCGTGGCGATAGATCCGCGCCGGGGTGATCGAGGTGACCTCCGCGAAGCGTCGCCAGTCCATGAGTCCGGTGTTGATCATGGTCTTGATGACCACCGGCAGCGCGGTCTCCAGCCCGGTCATGCCCATGGCCGCGGCGGACCATTCGCATTCCTTGGCCTGGGTGGGGTGCGGGGCGTGGTCGGTGCCGATGACGTCGATGGTGCCGTCGGCCAGTCCGGCCCGCAGCGCCTCGACGTCGGCGCCGGTGCGCAGCGGCGGGTTGACCTTGTACACCGGGTCATAGCCGCGGACCAGCTCGTCGGTGAGCAGCAGATGGTGCGGGGTCACCTCGGCGGTGACGTCGATGCCGCGCTCCTTGGCCCAGCGGATGATCTCCACCGATCCGGCGGTGGAGACGTGGCAGATGTGCAGCCTCGAGCCCACATGCTGGGCCAGCAGGACGTCGCGGGCGATGATCGACTCCTCGGCCACGGCGGGCCAGCCGGGCAGTCCCAGGACCGCGGAGACGTCGCCCTCGTTCATCTGGGCGCCCTCGGTGAGCAGCGGCTCCTGGGCGTGCTGGGCGATGAATCCGTCCACGGTCTTCACGTACTCCAGGGCTCGGCGCATCAGCACCGGGTTGTGCACGCACATGCCGTCGTCAGAGAACATCCGAACCTGCGCGGAGGACTCGGCCATGGCGCCGAGCTCGGCGAGTCGCTCACCGGCGAGACCCACGGTGACCGCGCCGACCGGGTAGACCTCGGTCCAGCCGGAGGCCCGGCCCAGCCGGTGCACCTGTTCCACGACGCCGGCGGAGTCGGCCACCGGGGAGGAGTTCGCCATCGCGTGGACCGCGGTGAATCCGCCCCTGGCGGCGGCGCGGCTGCCGGTCTCCACGGTCTCGGCATCCTCCCGGCCTGGTTCGCGCAGGTGGGTGTGCAGATCCACCATGCCCGGGAGCATGATCAGTCCTTCCGCCTCAACGGTGGTCACCTGCTCCGCCTTCAGCTGCTCGGCCTGGGCTCGGGCCGCTTCTCCGAGGGCGGCGATCCGTCCGTCTTTGATCAGCAGGTCGAGCGGCGCCTCCCCATAGGGCCGGGCGCCCAGGATCAGGGTGGCGGCGGTGGGGGTGTCACTCATGCGGTGTTCCTCTCTGAGCTGCTCAGCAGCAGGTGCAGCACGGCCATGCGGACGGAGACTCCGTGGGAGACCTGATCCAGGACCTGGTTCATCGGGGAGTCGGCGGCGGCGGCGGAGATCTCGACTCCGCGGTTCATCGGGCCCGGGTGCAGGATCATCGGTCGCTGCCCGGCGGCGCCGCGGTGGGCCGCCAGCCGAGCCAGCCGCTCGTCGGTCAGGCCCCAGCGGCGGGTGTATTCGGCGGCGGTCGGGAAGTAGGCGCCGCCCATCCGCTCGGCCTGGACCCGGAGCATCATGATCGCATCGGGGCCGGCCTCCGGGCCGGAGCCCAGCGCCTCGTCGAGGCTGTAGTAGACGCTCACCGGCCATTTCTCCACACCCACCGGCAGCAGCGTGGCCGGGGCGACCAGGCCGACCTGGGCGCCAGGGTGCGCAGCAGCCAGATGTTGGAACGCGCCACCCGGGAGTGCAGGATGTCTCCGACGATCAGCACCCGCATCCCGGTCAGGTCGGTGCCGCGTGGGTCTTCCCCGTGCGCGGCGGACCAGCCGCGGCGCAGGGTCAGCGCGTCGAGCAGCGCCTGGGTGGGGTGTTCATGGGTGCCGTCGCCGGCGTTGATCACCGCGCAGTCGGTCCAGCCCGAGCCGGCGAGCTGCGCGGCGGCCCCGGAGGCCCAGTGCCGCATCACGATCGCGTCGGCGCCGATGGCCTCCAGGGTCTGCACGGTGTCCTTCAGCGACTCGCCCTTCGAGACCGAGGAGCCCTTGGCGGAGAAGTTCATCACATCGGCCGAGAGCCGCTTGGCGGCGGCCTCGAAGGAGATCCGGGTGCGGGTGGAGTCCTCGAAGAAGAGGTTCACCACGGTGCGCCCGCGCAGTGTGGGCAGCTTCTTGACCTCGCGGGTGGAGACGGCGGCCATCTCCTCGGCGGTGTCGAGGATGCTCAGCGCCTGGGTGTGGCTGAGATCCGCGGTGGAGAGCAGGTGCCGCATCAGCGCTCACCCGCCTGGGACTTCATGCCGCCGCCGCGCTGGATGACCACGGCCTCCTGGCTGCGGGCCACGCCGTCGACCTCGTCGAGGAGCACCGAGACGCGCTCGTCCCGGGAGGTGGGCAGGTTCTTGCCGACGTGGTCGGAGCGGATCGGCAGCTCGCGGTGGCCGCGGTCCACCAGCACGGCGAGCCGGACCACGGCGGGACGGCCCAGCGCCTGCAGGGCGTCCAGGGCCGCGCGCACGGTGCGCCCGGAATAGAGCACGTCATCGACCAGGACCACGGTGGCGCCGTCGATGCCGGCGCCGGGGATCCTTGTGGGTTCCGGGGTGCGGGCGCCATGGGCGCGCAGGTCATCGCGGTAGAGCGTGATGTCCAGGGAGCCGATGGCCTGGCTGGGATCGAAGCCGGGGTCGATCCGGGCGAGCCGCTCGCCCAGCCGGCGGGCCAGGATGGTTCCGCGGCGCGGGATGCCCAGCAGCAGCAGACCTTCGACCCCGCGGTGGGATTCGACGATCTCGTGGGCAATGCGGGTGAGCGCCCGGTCCATGTCGGAGGCGGACATCACATGAGAGGTCTCGGGTGATCGGGTCACCGTATGACTCCTTCCTCGCCTCACTGGACGATGTTTAAAGGAAGTCTGGATCTTCAGTTCTCGGCGGCTGCCGCCGCATCGCGGCGCAGCTGCTGTCCTGCGTCGGCGCGTGATTCACGCGCCGGGTTCACTCTACGTCATCGACCTCGACCAGCGTGGGCTTGAGCACCTGGATCCGGCCGAGCAGGCCGTTCACGAAGCTGGGTGAGTCGTCGGTGGAGAGCTCCTTGACCAGGGCGACGGCCTCGGAGACCGCCACGTTGTCGGGGATCTCGGTGTTGCACAGCAGCTCCCAGGCCCCGATGCGCAGCGCCATCAGGTCCACCCGCGGCATCCGCTCCAGGGTCCAGCCGCGCGCGTAGGTGGCGAGGATCTCGTCGATGTGCTCCTGTTCGGACTTCACCCCGTCGATGAGCTCGAGGACGTATTCGTTCACGATCAGGTCCGCGCGCTCGCGGCGGACCCTCAGGACCTCGAAGGGGTCCATGTCTCGCTGTTCGGCCTCGAAGAGGATCTCGAGGGCCCGACGGCGGGCTTTGCTTCGCTTTGCCACTGGCGGGATCAGTCCGTGACTCGGCCGAGATAGGCGGAGGTGCGGGTATCGACCTTCACGCGGGTGCCCTGGTCCACGAACAGCGGGACCTGGATCTCGTGTCCGGTCTCGAGGGTGGCGGACTTGGTGCCGGCGTTGGAGCGGTCACCCTGCAGGCCCGGCTCGGTGTAGGTGATCTCCAGGACCACCGAGGGCGGCAGGTCGAGGTAGAGCGGGGTCCCGTCATGCAGGGCGATGGTGACCTCATGGGACTCCAGCAGGAAGTTCGCGGCGTCGCCGACCACGGCGGCGGGCACGGTGATCTGGTCGTAGTCGCGCAGGTCCATGAAGACGAAGTCCTCACCGTCCTGGTAGAGGTACTGGTAGTTGGAGCGGTCGACCGTGGCGAACTCCACCTTGGCGCCGGCGTTGAACGTCTTGTCCACGGCCTTGCCGGTGCGGATGTTCTTCAGCTTGGTGCGCACGAACGCGCCGCCCTTGCCCGGCTTGACGTGCTGGAACTCGAGCGTGTTCCACAGCTGCCCCTCCATCTTGAGGACGGAGCCGTTCTTGATGTCGTTCGAGCTGGCCACAATCTGCCTTTCCTGGGTCGTGAGGGCATGGAGTTGGATGCACAGCCGAGGCTGGACGCCATGGCTGCTCCACGCGGCGCCCGTTGATTCTACAGGCTTGCGCGCCGACCTCAGAGCGAGATCATGCTGCCCGTCTCCGGCTGGGCGATCTCCTGGTAGGTCGCGAAGAGGATCGAGGCGTCCGGGATCTCCACGGTGGCCGGCTGTCCCTGTCCGTTGAGCAGCACGAATCGCAGCTGGTCGCCGCGGTTCTTTTTGTCCCGACGGATGCCTTCGAGCAGCTGGCTCCAGCGGTCATCGCGGTAGGTGGTGGGCAGCCCGAGCAGGGTCAGCACGGCGTGGTGGCGGTCAGCGGTGGCGTCGTCAAGCCGGCCCAGGCTGCGCCCGAGCTCGGCGGCGAAGATCATGCCCACCGAGATGGCCGCGCCGTGGCGCCACTGATAGCGCTCGGCGAGTTCGATGGCGTGGCCCAGCGTGTGGCCGTAGTTCAGCGACTCCCGGACACCGGATTCGAGCATGTCCTGCCCCACCACATGGGCCTTGACCGCGACGGCGCGCTCGATGAGCTCGCGGATCTGCCAGGAGTGCGGGTTCTGGGCTTGCTCCGGGGCGGCTTCGATGATGTCGAGGATCCGCTCATCGGCGATGAATCCGCATTTGACCACCTCGGCGAGTCCGGCGACCAGCTCGTTGCGCGGCAGGGTCAGCAGCGTGTCCAGATCGGCGAGCACCCCGGCCGGCTGGTGGAACGAGCCGACCAGGTTCTTGCCCTCGGAGGTGTTGATCCCGGTCTTGCCGCCCACGGCGGCGTCGACCATGCCCAGCAGCGTGGTGGGCATGTGGACCACGCGGATCCCGCGCAGCCAGGTCGCGGCCACGAAGCCCGCGGCATCGGTGACTGCGCCCCCGCCCACGGCGACGATCGCGTCGGAGCGGGTGAAGTCGTTCTGCCCCAGGACCTGCCAGCAGAACGCGGCGACCTGGATGTGCTTGCCCTCCTCGGCGTCCGGGATCTCGGCGACCAGCGCCTGGTACCCGACCTTCTCGAGGTCCTCCCGGACGACGTCGCCGGTGGCGCGCAGCGCCCGAGGATGGATCACCAGCACCCGTTCGGCCTGCGGGCCGACGAGTCCGGGCAGCCGGGAGAGCAGCCCGTTGCCGATGATGACGTCGTAGCCCAGCTCTTGACCTCCGGTGCCCGCGCCCTCCCCGACGGTGATGATCGTGGGCTCCGCGGCGGGGGCGGAAGCCTCGGTCTCGGCCTGGTGACTCATACGCTTGGGTCTCTCCTGGAGGTGGTGTTGAGGGCTCGCACGATGTGATCGACGCGCACGTCGATGTGGGCATCGTCCGGGGTCATGACGATATCAGCGCAGTCTCGATAGATCTGCTCGCGTTCGGCGTAGATGCGCTTCCAGGCCTGCACCGGGTGGGCGCCGAGGATGGGTCGGCTGGACCCGTCCCCCAGCCGCAGCGCGGCCTGGTCCTCGGTGAGGTCGAGCAGGACCACCTGCTGATCGCGCAGCAGCTCGCGGGTGCCGGCGCTGAGCACCGCGCCCCCGCCGAGGCTGATCACCGAGGGGCGCGGGGAGTCCAGCAGCTCGGCGACGATGCTCTGCTCCTCGGCCCGGAACGCGTCCTCGCCGTGGAGCGAGAAGTACTCCGGGATGGGGCCGTGACGGGCGACGAAGAAGTGGTCGCTGTCCACGTGGGGCCGGTGCAGCCGGCGGGCCAGCGCCGCACCGACGGTGGACTTCCCGGAGCCCATCGGTCCGATCAGCACGATGTTTCGGCCGTCGCCTCGCTGTTCCGCGGCTGCCGGTTGACGCATCAGTCTTGCATCGCGGCCGGGGCCTGCAGCGGGTCGCCGTCGGCTCCGGCGCCGGAGGGGTCGCCGCCCAGCTCGGGGAGGTGCTCGAGGTAGCTGCGCAGGTTGCGCCGCACCTCGGTCACCGAGTCCCCGCCGAACTTCTCCAGCACGGCCTCGGCGATGACCAGTGACACCATGGCCTCGGCCACGACCCCGGCGGCCGGGACGGCGCAGACGTCGGAGCGCTGGTGGTGGGCGGTGGTCGCCTCCCCGGTGGCGGTGTCCACAGTGCGCAGCGCGCGCGGCACGGTGGCGATGGGCTTCATCCCGGCGCGGACCCGCAACGGGCCGCCGATGCTCATGCCGCCTTCGATCCCGCCGGCGCGGTTGGAGGTGCGCGCGATCTGGCCCTGCTCGTCGAGGGTGATCTCGTCGTGGGCGGCAGACCCGCGGCGTCGAGTGGTCTCGAAGCCGTCGCCGACCTCCACGCCCTTGATCGCCTGGATGCCCATGAGCGCCCCGGCCAGCCGTGAGTCCAGCCGGCGGTCCCAGTGGACGTAGCTGCCGAGTCCCGGCGGGAGCCCCTCGACGATGACTTCGACCACGCCGCCGAGGGTCTCGCCTGCGCGGTGCGCGTCGTCGACCTCGGCGACCATCCGCTCGGAGGTCTTCGCGTCGAAGCAGCGCAACGGATCTGCGTCCAGGGCGGATGCGTCTGCGGCGCCTGGCAGCGGGGTGTCGGCCGGGATCTGTACCGGGCCGATGGCCGTGGTGTGTGAGACGGTCGTGATCCCCAGCTCGTCCAGGAAGGACTGGGCCGCGGCGCCGAGGGCCACGCGGGTGGCGGTCTCGCGCGCCGAGGCGCGTTCCAGGACCGGGCGGGCCTCGCCGAAGCCGTATTTCTGCATCCCGGTGTAGTCGGCGTGACCGGGGCGTGGCCGGGTCAGCGGGGCGTTGCGGGCGAGGTGGGCCAGCTCTGCGGGGTCCACCGGATCCGCAGACATCACCTTCTCCCATTTGGGCCATTCGGTGTTGCCGACCTCGATGGTCAGCGGGCCGCCGATGGTGACGCCGTGGCGCACCCCGGCCAGCAGCGCGACCTGGTCCTGCTCGAACTTCATCCGGGCTCCGCGGCCGTAGCCGAGACGGCGGCGGGCGAGCTTCTCCTGCACCGCTGCGGTGCTCAGCGAGACGCCGGCGGGAAGCCCTTCCAGGATTCCGACGAGGGATTTGCCGTGTGATTCTCCGGAAGTGAGCCAGCGCAACATGGGGTCCATCATAAACCGATGGAGCGCCTCATCTTTGCCACCATCTGGGCGTGGGACTCTTTCGGGAGCTCACCGGCCGGAGTCGAGGTGGCCGCGCTGAAGAGCTCCACCTGCTTCACCGCCTGGTGCAGCAGCATCACCAGACCGCTGACCACGCGGCCGCCCGAGGCCTCCCAGGAGCTGGCCAGTGCCGAGGGCCAGGGGTCGTAGGCGACGTCGAGCAGCGGGATCGGGCGGTCCAGCCGGGGCAGGGTGGCGGAGAGCTCGTCGGCGGCGCGCGGCGGCAACGTGGAGACCACGGCGTCGAGCCGGACTCGGTCAGGGTCCTGAGGGCCGGCGCGCAGGTCTTCGGGGAGCTCCGAGAGTTCGCTCACGCTGAGCCGCAGCCTCAGGGCGGCGGCCACGGGTGCCAGCTCCAGGCCGCGCTGGACCGAGCGCGCGTAGCTGTGCACCTGGGTGTAGCCGAGTTCCGCGGCGGCGGCCAGCGCGGCGGTGGCGGTGGCCCCGGCACCGATGATCCCGAATCTCCCCCGGTCCGAGGATGAGCCCGGGTGCAACCCGGCCTCGCCCAGGGCGGCCACGATGCCGTCCACATCGGTGTTCTCCCCGAAGAGCGTGCGCGAGCCCCCGGAGTTGCTGGCGCTGCCCGAGTTGGTGGTGCCGCCGGCGCTGCCCGAGTCGGCGGGGCCGCTGGCACCATGGCCGATCGGTCGGTGGACGACGGTGTTGAGCACACCCAACGCGGTGACCCGCGCTGAGGGAGAGTCCACTGCGGCGACCATGGCGGCCTTCAGCGGCATGGTGACCGACCAGCCCATCCAGTCCTCCGAGGCGCCCTCACCGCGCAGGAAGTCCTGCAGGGACTGCTCGGGAACGTCGATGCGTCGGTAGTCGGCATCGAGCCCCAGGTGATCGTAGGCGGCGGTGTGCAGCAGCGGAGAGAGCGAGTGGGCGATCGGGTGGCCCAGCACAGCGGCCTGTCGGGTCACGGTCCCGCGTTCTCCTGGGTCGGCTCGCCTTCGCAGATCTCGGGGTTGTCCTCGCAGTACGCGTTGAACTCCTCCACGTAGCCGAGGTGCTCCTCGTAGGTGGAGGCGAACTCGGTGTCTCCGGTCTCGAGGTCCACCGTGACCCAGTAGAAGAAGTCGTTCTCCTCTGGGTTCGCGGCAGCTTCCAGGGTCGCCATATTGGGCGCCGCCACGGGTCCTGGGGGCAGACCCGGGTTCTGGTAGGTGTTGTACTCGTTGGAGGCGTCGGCCCGTTCCTGCTCGGTGAAGTGCACGCTCTGCGTGCCGAGGCCGTAGATCACGGTGGCGTCGATCTGCAGCAGTCCGTCGGTCTCCGAGTTGTTCGGGGCCAGTCGGTTCTCGATGATCCCGGCGATCTCTTCGTAGTCACCGGGCAGGCCCTCCGCCGTGAGCAGCGAGGCCACGATCACGGTGCGCCACTGCTCGTCCTCCTCGGTGATGCCCAGCTCGTCGAGCCGCTCGAAGGTGGTGTCCACCATCGTCTGCAGGATCTCTTCAGGTGTGGCCTCGAGGCTGGGCTGGTATTCACCGGCCGCCAGGTAGCCCTCGAGCGTCTCGGCCTCCTCGGGAAGCCCATAGGCCCCGGGGTCCCCGGCGGCCTGCCGGATGTCGCTCTCCGGGATCCCGGTCTGCGCGGCGATGGAGCTCAGCGCCGCGTCGATGCGGGTGTTGTCCTGGAGCGAGATGTAGTGCAACGCCTCGCCCTGTTCGAAGATCACTGCCAGCGCATCCTCGGCGGGCATCTGCTCGCGCAGCTCGAACTCCCCGGGCTGCAGCTCGGGCGCTTCCTGGAGCTCTGCGAAGGCCTCATCGAATGCGTCATCGCTGGCGATGATCCCGGCTTCCAGGAGCCGGTTGCGCACCAGCGCGGGACCGTCGCCCTCTTCCACGGTGAAGTCCACGACATCACCGGCCTGGGTCTCGAAGTCCTCGGGGCCGCCCCCGCCGAACAGAGACTGCAGCACGACCACGAAGCCCACGAGCAGCGCCGCGAAGAGTCCGAAGGCCACGCTCAGCGTGAGGTTGCGCCGACGGCGGCGACGCCGGCGCTTCTCCAGCACCGCCTGGGTCGCACCCCCTTCGACGGCGGAGACCGTCTGGTAGCCGCGGCCATGGCTGGAGGAGGAGATCAGCAGCGGGGTGCCGTCGTCGTCGTGATCGATGCGGGTGCCTTCGTAGTAGTCGTCTTCCAGGTCTTCGTCGTACAGGAGATCCGAATCCTCCGCCACGGCGTACTCGGACTCCTCCTCCGCCTCCTCCCCGGAGAGCACCTGGTCGGAGCCGGTCATCACCTGATCGAAGGGGGTCACTGCGGAGGGAGCAGCGAGGTGCGATTCCGTGCGTTCCCAGCTGTCCTCGGTGACGTCATCCGGATGAAAGATCGCCGTCTGGTCGAAGACCACCGTGGCCTGGACCGGCGCGATGGCGGGCAGCGGCACCCGGGGCGTGCCGGGGTCCGCCGCGGCGTCCTCGTCGCGCTGCGCCGCGGCGGCGGCCGAGGCCGCGGAGCGGGCATTCACGGATCGCAGCGTCTCGTCAAGAGCGCTTTTCTGCGCGCCGCTATGACGCTCAGGCTTCACCACGAGTTCGCGCTCCCGGTCCTCGCGAATCTCGCGACGGCTGCGCGGGGAGCCCAACTCATGCGGCTGATGATCGCTCACGCGGGGTCCTTACTGGATGTCGACGGCACAACGCCAGGGACCCATCGGGAATGGCTCATGGGTCACCGGATCTTTGAAGAGTGTAATCCATTCGTTACTTCAACATATCTCGCCAGCTTCTTCTTGCGTCCAATGCTTCTTTGGCTTCGGAAATTCGCTTGTCGTCTCCGCTGACCTGGGCGGCAGCGAGTGCCGCCTCAAGTTCAGCAATGGCCTCGTCGAGCTGGGTGAGCATCGAGTTCTGCCGCGCGAGCGTCTCGGGGTCGGTCTTGCGCCAGTGTGTCTGCTCGGCGTCACGGAACGCATCCTGGACCCGCTTGAGCCGGCTCTCCACGGACTTCATGTCCGCCCGTGGCACACGCCCGGCGGCGTCCCAACGGTTCAGCAGCGCCTGGTGCTTCTCCCGGATGGCCTCGGGGTTCTCGATCGGCATCAGCGCCTCGAACTCCTCGAGGAGCGCCAGCTTCACGGTGAGATTCTCGGCGTACTCCGCGTCGGTCTCGGCGTTGACCTTGTCCCGGTTGCCGAAGAACACGTCCTGCGCGGCGCGGAATCGGGCCCACTGCGCGTCGTCGGTCTTGCGGGCGCCGCGGCCCAGGGCCTTCCAGTCATCCATCAGCCGGTGGTAGGCCTTGGTGGTCGCTCCGTAGTCATCGGAGTCCTTGAGCTGCTCCGCCTCGGCGATCAGCGCCTCCTTGGCGGCCTTGACGTCGCCGTGCTCCTTGTCCCGGGTGGCGAAGAAGGCACGCCGGTTCTTTTCGAAGAGGTTACGGGCGGCGCGGAATCGCTTCCAGTACGGGTCTTCCTGGGACTTCGTCAGCCTCGGGGGCTTCTTCTGCTCGGCCTTCCAGGCCTCGAACAGCTCATTCATCCGCGCCTGGGCGCTCTTCCAATGCTGTGTGCTCGGGTCGGCATCCGCCAGCAGCTCCACCTCGGCCACGATCTGCTCGCGAACCGCCAGGTGTTCGGCGAGGACGACCTCGGCCTCTTGGGCCTCCACGGCTGCGCGCTGATCGATCTCTGTGGAGATCTCCTTCAGCAGCTCGCTCAGCACCGCCACGTCGCCGACCCAGGTGCCCGCGGTGAGCTCCTTGCGGATATGTCCCAGGGACTCATGCAGCGCCTTGGCGGAGTCGGCTCCGGCCGCGGCGCGGGCGCGCAGCAGCAGCGCACGGTTGTAGAGCTCGTCGAACTTCCGGGTGAAGTAATGCAGCGCCTCATCGGCGCTGGCGCCGGAGAACTGCCCGACGTAGGTCTCGGCGGCCGGTGGCTGAACGGTTGCCTCGGGCTCTCCGGGCTCGGTCGCAGCAGCCTCGGTGCCCTCCGCGACGGCCTCCGGCGCTGCTCCGTCAGCCTCCGGCGCTGCCGCGGAAACCTCTGGGACTGCGGAGGCCGCGCTCACCGGCTGACCGGTTGCGGGGGCCAGTGCGTAGACATGGCCTTCCTCATCCACCCGAGCGAATCGGCGGGCTTCGGCGAGGGAGGTCTCATGGTGGTCGGGCTTGACTGCAGGACTCATCCCACCAGCCTACCGGAGCCGTT
This sequence comes from Nesterenkonia sp. AN1, assembly GCF_000582475.1. NCBI lineage: Bacteria > Bacillati > Actinomycetota > Actinomycetes > Micrococcales > Micrococcaceae > Nesterenkonia > Nesterenkonia sp. AN1. The sequence continues at coordinate 37,503 of NZ_JEMO01000016.1, read as the reverse complement.
ATGCTGAACGGGCCCGATTCCAGGCTCCCCCCGACGACCCAAGGACTGCGCGCACACTCATGGCTCGAACCAGCTCTCTCTCCGGCTTCACCGAATGGCTCCCCGAGGAGCGGCTGGTGGAGCTGCATGTCTTGGACACGCTTCGTGAGGTGTTCGAACGCCACGGCTTCGCCTCGATCGAATCACGGGCGGTGGAGACCATCGACACGCTGCTGCAGAAGGGCGAGATCGACAAGGAGATCTACGCCGTCGCTCGCCTTCAGGAGGAATCCGGGCGTGAGGCCCGTCTGGCGCTGCACTTCGACCTGACCGTGCCCTTCGCCCGCTATGTGGTGGAGAACGCCGGTCACCTGGACTTCCCGTTCCGGCGCTACCAGATCCAGAAGGTCTGGCGCGGGGAGCGGCCCCAGGACGGCCGCTACCGCGAATTCACCCAGGCCGACATCGACCTGGTGGGCGACGGCGCGCTCCCGTTCCGCAGCGATGTCGAGATCGGCGTGGTGATGGCCAAGGCGCTGGAGGCGCTGCCGATCGGCGACTTCATGCTGCGGGTGAACAACCGCAAGCTCTCTGAGGGCTTCTACCGCTCCATCGGGCTGCATGACACCACCGCGGTGCTGCGCGCCATCGACAAGCTGGAGAAGATCGGCGCCGAGAAGGTGCGCGAGGAGCTGGTCTCCTCCGGAGCCGCCACTCAGGAACAGGCGCAGCAAGCGCTGGAACTCGCCCAGATCCGCGCCACGGACACCACCTTCGTCGCCGCCGTGCGCGAACTGCTGGGCTCGAAAGCGCCCGATGAGCTGCTCGAGGCCGGACTGAGCGAGCTCGAAGAGGTCGTCGCGGAGCTCAACAAGCGGGTCCCCGGTCGGGTCACCGCCGATCTCTCCATCGCCCGAGCCTCGACTACTACACCGGAACGGTGTACGAGACCGTGCTCATCGGCCACGAGTCCCTGGGCTCCATCTGCTCCGGCGGCCGCTACGAGTCCCTCGCCGCCAAGGGCAGCCGCACCTTCCCCGGCGTCGGTCTCTCCATCGGTGTCACCCGGCTGATCTCCCGAATCCTGGCCGAGGGCGGGATCCGGGCCAGCCGCAAGGTTCCCGCCGCGGTCTTCGTGGCGCTGCGCTCCGACGCCGACTGGGGCGCCGCCCAGGACGTGGCTGACGCGCTGCGCGCCCGCGGGATCAACGTGGAGGTCGCGCTGAAGGCCGAGAAGTTCGGCAAACAGATCCGCCACGCTGATCGCCGCGGCATCCCCTATGTCTGGTTCACCGAGGAGGAGGGCACCCATGAGGTCAAGGACATCCGCACCGGAGCACAGACTCCGGCCGATCCGGCCAGCTGGACGCCCCCGGCCCAGGACGCGCTCCCGCGGATAGTAGAATCGGCCACCGACTGACTCCCCGGGCCGCAGGCCCGCACTCGAGCAACTGATCCCTCAGGAAGGACACCGTGCTTCGCACACACACCTCCGGCTCCCTCACCGCCGAGAACATAGGCCAGACCGTCACCCTCACCGGATGGGTGGCGCGACGCCGAGACCACGGCGGGGTGGCCTTCCTCGATCTGCGTGACTCCTCCGGCGTGGCCCAGGTCGTGGTGCGCGAGGAGGCGGACTTCGATCCGCTGCGCAACGAGTTCGTGCTGCAGGTGACCGGTGCTGTGGAGCGCCGCCCGGCCGGAAACGAGAACCCGAACCTGCCCTCAGGAGAGGTCGAGGTCCTGGCCGAGACCGTCACGGTGCTCAACACCTCAGCCCCGCTGCCCTTCCAGATCGATGAACACGTCGAGATCGGCGAGGAGGCGCGGCTGCGCCACCGCTACCTCGACATGCGCCGGGCCGGCCCGCAGCGCGCGCTTCGCCTGCGTTCCGAGGCCAACCGGGTCGCCCGGGACCTGCTGCACCACGAGTCCTTCACCGAGATCGAGACCCCCACGCTGACCCGCTCGACCCCCGAGGGTGCCCGCGACTTCCTGGTCCCGGCGCGTCTGGCGCCCGGCGCCTGGTATGCGCTGCCTCAGTCCCCACAGCTGTTCAAGCAGCTGCTCCAGGTCGGTGGCTTCGAGAAGTACTACCAGCTCGCCCGCTGCTACCGCGACGAGGACTTCCGCGCGGACCGTCAGCCCGAGTTCACCCAGCTCGACATCGAAGCCAGCTTCGTGGAGCAGCAGGACATCCTCTCCCTGGGCGAGGAGCTGGTACGCCGGCTCTGGGAGCTCATCGACGTCGAGCTGCCCGCCGAGATCCCGCACATCACCTACCACGAGGCGATGGCGCGCTACGGCTCCGACAAGCCCGACCTGCGCTTCGACCTGGAGCTCACCGAGCTCACCGAGTACTTCAAGGACACCCCGTTCCGAGTGTTCAAGGCACCCTACGTCGGTGCCGTGGTGATGCCCGGCGGCGCCTCGCAGCCCCGCCGCACCCTCGACGCCTGGCAGGAGTGGGCCAAGCAGCGCGGCGCCAAGGGCCTGGCCTATGTGCTGATCGGTGAGGACGGCGAGCTCGGCGGCCCGGTGGCCAAGAACCTCTCCGAGGCCGAGAAGGCCGGACTGGCCTCCGCCACCGGCGCCTCCCCGGGAGACTGCATCTTCTTCGCGGCCGGCGAGGTCTCCCCCTCGCGCGGACTCCTCGGTGCCGCGCGCAACGAGATCGCCGAGCGCGTGGGACTGATCGACAAGACGGCCTGGTCCTTCGTCTGGGTGGTCGATGCCCCGATGTTCGAACCCGCCGCGCAGGCCCAGGCCGCCGGCGATGTGGCAGTGGGCTCCGGGGCCTGGACCGCGGTGCACCACGCGTTCACCGCACCGAAGCCGGAGTTCGCGGACAGCTTCGACACCGATCCCGGCTCGGCTCTGGCCAACGCCTACGACCTGGTCTGCAACGGCAATGAGATCGCCGGCGGGTCGCTGCGCGTCTACCGCCGCGACGTCCAGGAACGGATCTTCAAGGTCATGGGCATCCCCGAGGACGAAGCCCAGGAGAAGTTCGGCTTCCTGCTGGACGCGTTCAAGTTCGGCGCGCCGCCCCACGGCGGCATCGCCTTCGGCTGGGACCGGGTGGTCTCCCTGCTCGCCGGGGAGGACTCCATCCGCGAGGTCATCGCGTTCCCCAAGTCCGGCGGCGGCTACGATCCGCTCACCGCGGCGCCCGCTCCGATCACCGCTCAGCAGCGCAAGGAGGCCGGTGTGGACGCCAAGCCCGAGCCGAAGCCCGAGACTGCCGGGGAGACCAAGCCCGAGGGCACCCCCTCGGGCAAGGCACCGGCGAAGGCTCAGGCCTGAGCCTCACCGGGTAATCTGAAACGGATCCTTCTCGAATCCGTGGACGCAGCCAGCCCTAGGAGGCGCAGTGGCCGATCCGATCACCGGGGACCTCTTCGCCTCCGACGACTTCGACGACGCGCCCGCCGCCGCGACTGAGACGGGCGCGCGTCGACGGCATACGCCGCTGGCGGTGCGGATGCGCCCCCGGGCGCTGGAAGAGGTCCTGGGCCAGCAGCATCTGCTCGAGCAGGGGTCCCCGCTGCGGGTGCTGGCCGAGGGCAACCGCGGCCCCGCCGGGGCCTCCTCGGTGATCCTCTACGGTCCTCCCGGCACCGGGAAGACGACGCTGGCCCATGTGCTCGCCCGGGGCGCCTCACGGAAGTTCGTGGAGCTCTCCGCGATTCGGGCTGGCGTCAAGGACGTCCGGCAGGTCATGGACCGCGCACTGGAGGACCGCGACCTGCGCGGGACGACCACGGTGCTCTTCCTGGATGAGATCCACCGGTTCAACAAGGCGCAGCAGGATGCGCTGCTGCCGGGGGTGGAGAACGGCTGGGTGATCCTGGTCGCCGCGACCACGGAGAATCCCTCGTTCTCGATCATCGCTCCGCTGCTGTCCCGGTCGCTGATGCTCACGCTGCGCTCCCTGACCCAGGAAGACCTCTCCGGGCTGATCACCCGGGCACTGCAGGACCCCCGTGGCCTGGACTCGGCCTTCGAGCTCGAGGACGTGGCCCGCGACCACATCCTGCGCATGGCCGGCGGCGATGCGCGCCGGGTCCTGACCACCCTGGAGGCCGCCGCCGCCGTCGCCATGGGGCGCTCCCCCGAGGACGGCGAGGCCGCCGCCGATCAGGCGCAGGACTCCCCGGTGCTGATCACCGCCCACGATGCCGAGCAGGCGATGGACTTCGCCGTGCAGCGCTACGACCGGGACGGAGACCAGCACTATGACATCGTCTCGGCATTCATCAAGTCGCTGCGCGGCTCGGACCCCGACGCGGCGCTGCACTACCTGGCACGGATGGTGGTGGCCGGAGAGGATCCGCGCTTCATCGCCCGACGCCTGGTGATCGCCGCGGGTGAAGAGGTCGGGATGGCCGACCCCTCGGCGCTGCTGACCGCGATGGCCGCCGCCGACGCCGTGCAGCTGATCGGCATGCCAGAGGCCAGGATCCTGCTGGCCCAGGCCACGGTGCATATCGCCACCGCACCGAAGTCCAACGCCTCCTATAAGGCGCTCGACGCCGCCATCGCGGACGTGCGGGCCGGAAGATCCGGCTCGGTCCCGCCGCACCTGCGCGACGCGCACTATTCCGGTGCACACCGGATGGGCCACGGCAAGGGCTACATCTACGCCCATGACCAGCCGCATCACGTCGCGACCCAGCAGTATGTGCCTGATGAGCTGATCGGTGTGGACTACTACAGGCCCACCGGCAACGGGGCCGAGCGCGCGGTCGCCGAACGGCTTGAGAAACTGCGGATGATCATCCGGGGTGCGGACCGGACCTAGCGGGCATGAGGCGGCACCCCGCAGGGATCCCCCTCTGGCGCTGAGAGTCGCACCCCCTGACCCAGCAACCTGAGCCCGCCAGCCCGAGTCAGTCAGCCCGAGCCCGCCAGCCCGAGCCCGTCAGCCCGAGCCCGCCAACCCGGGTCAGTCAGCCCACACCCGAGGGGCTGGTGACTTCACGCCACATGAAGAAGCGGCCGCCTCCCGAGAGGGAGACGGCCGCTTCTTCATGGTGAGCACCGAATAATCGGTGCCCCAGGGTGATCAGCTCTTCCGGGACTCGATCGCTCCGACGGAGCCGGCAGGCAGCTCTGCGGGAGTGCCGTGGTCGTCGTGCGAGAGGGCCTCGATGTACTCCTCGCGGCTCACAGGCTCGACCCGATCCTCGAAGAAGGTCCGGTTCATCCTGACCCGTGACTTCTCCAGCAGTCCGACCTTGCCCTTCGCGTTCGGCCGGGCTGCAGTGACCCCGGGCGACTCGTAGGAGACCAGCGTGTAGAGCTCGTAGTCGCTGACCCGGGTGTGCTTCTCGCGGAACTCACCGTGGGGCAGCATCTCGATGACGCCGGCCTCGTTGCCATGCAGCACGATCTCGCGATCCTTGCGCTGCAGGGCCAGACAGATCCGCTTGGTGATGATGAACGTGAGGATCGGTCCGGCGAAGAACAAGACTCGAAGCCAGATGAGCACATCGTTGAACGAGAGCGAGAAGTGGGTCGCGATCAGGTCGGAGGACGCGGCGGCCCACATCACGAAGTACCAGATCATCATGGCCATGCCGAAGGCGGTGCGTCCGGGGACGTTGCGCGGCCGGTCCAGGATGTGGTGTTCCCTCTTGTCACCGGTGATCCAGGACTCGATCCAGGGCCAGACGAACAGACCCAGCAGGAGCGCGGTGATCGGGATGAAGGTGACCAGCACAGGCGTTGCCACGCTGTTGCCGCCCCATGGCGTCGGTATGACGAATTCAAGCGGAACGCCGCCGATGTAGCCCGGCATCAGGCGCAGCAATCCATCGAACCAGCCGATGTACCAGTCAGGCTGCGTGCCGGCCTGCACCGGGGAGGGGTCGTAGGGCCCGTAGTTCCACAGTGCGTTGATCTGGAAGGTGCCTCCCAGCAGGGCCAGGACGCCGAAGACCACGAAGAAGAAGCCGCCGGCCTTGGCCGCGTACACGGGCCCGATCGGGTAGCCGACCACGTTGCGCTCGGTGCGGCCCGGGCCGGGGTACTGGGTGTGCTTGTGGGTGACCACCATGAACAGGTGGACCGCGATCAGGATCAGGATCACTGCCGGGATGATGAAGATGTGCAGTGAGTACAGCCGCGGGATGACCTCGTCGCCGGGGAACTCGCCGCCGAAGAGGAAGAAGGAGATGTAGGTGCCGACCACCGGGATCGCCTTGAGCATGCCGTCGATGATGCGCAGACCGTTTCCGGAGAGCACCTCATCAGGCAGCGAGTAGCCGGTGAAGCCGGCGCCGAGGCCTGCCAGCAGCAGGGTGCAGCCCACGACCCAGTTGAGCTCACGGGGCTTGCGGAACGCGCCGGTGAAGAACACACGCAGCATGTGGATCGCCATCGCCATCACGAACATCAGCGCACCCCAGTGGTGCAGCTGGCGCATGAACAGACCGCCGCGCACATCGAAGGAAAGCTGGAGCGCGGTGTTGTAGGCCATGGACATCTCCACGCCCTGCAGCGGCACATAGGAGCCGTCATAGCGGGTGCTGGACATGGAGGGATCGAACCAGAACGTCAGGAACGCCCCGGAGATCACCGTGATGACGAAGCTGTACAGCGCCACCTCCCCGAACATGAAGGTCCAGTGGTCCGGGAAGACCTTGCGGCCGAACTCGCGGACCATACCGGTTCCGCCCACACGCTGATCGACGTAGTTCGCGATCTTGCCGGTGCGGGTCGCCGGCTGGTACTGATCCACCTCGGAATACTGCTCCTCGGTGTACTTGGATTCCAGAGACTGACTGCTCATGATTTCTAGCCACGCTCCCAGTAGGTGGGGCCGACGGGTTCGGTGAAGTCGCTGCGCGCAATGAGGAAGCCCTCATCGTCGACTGTGATGGGCAGCTGCGGCAACGGACGGCCTGCCGGACCGAAGATGACCTTGAACTCCTCAGCGGCGTCAAAGGTCGACTGGTGGCAGGGACACAGCAGGTGGTGAGTATGACGCTCGTAGAGCGCAACCGGGCAGCCGACATGCGTGCAGACCTTGGAACAGGCGATGATCCCCTCGTACTTCCAATCCTCACGACCCGGAGTCACGGGCTCGAAGTCATCCGGGTTCATCCGGATCAGCAGGACGACGGCCTTGGCCTTCTCGGCCAGGCGATCGCCGTGCCCGGAGACCTCGCGCAGCGTCTCCGGGATCGCGTGCACCGCGGAGCCGACCGTGAGGTCGGAGGCGCGGATCGGGGTGCCGGTGGGATCGCGCACCAGGCGCACCCCTTCGGCCCAGAGCGAGTGGCGCATCCGCTCAGGCCCGAAGTCCTCGGAGCGATCGAGGTCGCGGAAGACGACGACGGCGGGCAGCGGGGCCAGCAGCGCGGCGCCGATGAGCGTGTTGCGCAGCAGCGGCCGACGCTTGATCTGGGTCTCGTCGACGATCTCGTTGACCGTCTGGGCAGCCTCGGCGCGTTCTGCTTCCTTGCGCAGCGGCTTGCGGTCCTCGATGACCTCATGGTCCGGCATCAGGGCGCGGGCCCACTGCACGACGCCGAGTCCGATGCCGAGCATGGCGAAGGCCACGCCGACGCCGAGCAGGGTGTTCTGCAGCCGGAGCATCTGAAGATCACCGTCGGTGACGCCGACGGCGAAGTAGCCGACGAAGAACATCACCGTACCGATGATCGAGATCAGGAAGAGCGCAGAGACCTGGCGCTCGGCGCGCCTGGCGGCCTTCTCGTCCGCGTCTGTCAACCGCGGGCGGTGCGGGGGCAGGCCTGGGTTGTCGATGGCGTAGCCGCTCGACCTTCCCTCACCTGCTTTGATGACGGCGCCCGAGTTCGGACCGCCGTTACCGTGCTCGCCCATATGGTTCTCGTCCTTTGCTTCAGTGTTTACGTGTGCGGGGTGCTTAGGTGCTGCCGGTGATGCTCAGGAGGACCGTGAGGTCAGCCAGACCATCGAACCGATCAGCAGGGCCAGTCCGAGGGTCCAGATGAGCAGACCCTCCGAGACCGGTCCCAGCGAGCCCAGCGAGAACCCGCCCGGCACGCCTTGAGATTCGTTGTTCTTCAGGAAGGCGATGATGTCGCGCTTGTCCTCAGGAGGGATGTTCGAGTCGTTGAACTCGGGCATGTTCTGCGGACCGGTCACCATGGCCGAATAGATGTGCCGGGACTCGACGCCGTCCAGCGCGGGCGCGTACTTGCCCTCGGTCAGCGCGCCACCGGCAGCGGCAGCGTTGTGGCACATGGCGCAGTTGATCCGGAAGAGCTCACCGCCGCGGGCGATGTTGCCCTGCTCGACGTCGAGGTACTCCTCGTCGGCCACTGCGGGGCCGGAGCCCAGCGAGGCCACGTAGGCCGAGAGCTGCATGGTCTGTTCGTCGTTGAACTGAGCCGGCTTCTTCTGCGCCTGCGGTCCGGACATCTGCATCGGCATGCGGCCGGTGCCGACCTGGAAGTCGACCGAGGCGGCGCCGGAGCCGATCAGCGAGGGTCCGGCGTCGGAGCCTTCGGCGTTGATCCCGTGGCAGGTGGCGCAGTTGGCCACGAAGAGCCGTTCGCCCTCCTCCACGTCGGAGGCGGAGTAGGCATCGGCAGCATTGGTTGCCTGAGCCTCGTTGATGGAGGTCGCCGCGGCGTAGAGCCCTCCGGTGAGCAAGAGGCCCAGGAGGAGCAGCGCCACTGCCGCGAGCGGGTGGCGACGCTTCTGTGAGAGTGCCTTCACGTGCCGGTTCCTAACTTTTCGATGCGATACAAGCTGGTGTGCGCCGGCTGGCGCGGTCAATCAAGCGAACAGCGGCAGCAGGTAGACGATGCCGAACAGAGCGATCCACACGACGTCGACGAAGTGCCAGTAGTACGAGACGACGACGGCGGCGTGAGCCTCCTTATGGGTGAACTTCACGCTGAAGTACGCCCGCGCGATCACGTAGAGGAAGGCGATCAGTCCACCGATAACGTGCAGCCCGTGGAAGCCGGTGGTGATGTAGAAGGCGGAGCCGAAGGCGTTCGAGGAGACGGTGATCCCATGGGAGACCATCACCGCGAACTCGTAGGCCTGGCCGCCGATGAAGATCGCACCCATGATGAACGAGAGGATGTACCACTCGACCATGCCCCAGTGCTGGATCTGGAACGTGCCTCCGGTGCGGCGCGGCTGGTGCCGCTCGGCCGCGAAGACACCGAACTGAGCAGTCACCGAGCTGGCAACCAGGATCACCGTGATCGTGGTGGCCAACGGGATGTCCAGTTCACTGGCACCCTCGGCGAACATCTCAGACTGCGTGGAACGCAGTGTGAAGAACATGGCGAACAGGCCGGCGAAGAACATGAGCTCGCTGGTGAGCCAGACCATGGTGCCCACGGACACCATGTTCGGGCGGTTCGGCAAGGTTCGCGCCGGAGCGATTGGGGCTTGGGTTGCAGACGTCACGCATTCATTATGTCCTGAAACCCCAGCGATTTGCGACACCGTTGACCACTATGGCGTGGTTCCAGATCCTTGTCAGGGGGCGGATTCCGCGCCATTCCCAGGATCCGCCAAGGTGGAGCCGGTCAAAAAAGTCGACAATATTTCTACAGCGTGTCGAAATTGGACGGACTCCACGCGGAATCGGCCGATAGTCTGGGGCTGTGAAACCTCCACACTCCCCTGATCCACTTCCCCTCAGCCCTGCGTTGCCGGCCAGCTGGTCAGAGCTGCTCGAGACTCTGCTCGCCGGGGAGCACCTCACGGCCGCCACCTCTGCCTGGGCGATGGAGCATCTGATGAGCGGCGCCCTGGGCGACGGGCAGGTCGCGGCCTTCCTGGTCGCGCTGCGCGCCAAGGGCGAGGTCGCGGAGGAGCTCGTCGGGCTGAGCAGCACCATGATGGACAAGGCGGTGCCGCTCCGCATCCCCGGACCCACCCTGGACATCGTGGGCACCGGTGGGGACATGCTGGGCACCGTGAACATCTCGACGATGGCCTCGCTGACCGCGGTCGGCGCCGGGGCTCGAGTGGTCAAGCATGGCAATCGCGGGGCCTCCAGCACGGCCGGCGCCGCCGATGTGATCGAGGCGCTCGGGGTGAATCTGAGCCTGAGCGCAGAGCAGGTGGCCCGGGCCGCCGAGGAGGTCGGCATCACGTTCCTCTTCGCGCAGAGCTTCCATCCCTCGATGCGCCATGTGGGACCTGTCCGGCGTCAGCTGGGCATCCGGACGGTGTTCAACTTCCTGGGGCCGCTCTCGAACCCGGCACGGGTCACCGCCCAGGCCCTGGGCTGCGCCAGTCCCACGCTGGCACCGAAGATGGCCCAGGTGCTCGCCATGCGCGGCACCCGCGGCCTGGTGTTCCGCGGGCGCGACGGGCGGGACAAGATCACCACCTCGGCGGCCACCGATATCTGGGAGGTCCGCTCCGGAGAGGTCTCGCACACCGTCCTGGAGCCCGAGGACGTCGGACTCCCCCGGGTCGCGGTGGCAGACCTGCGCGGGGGCACCGGCACCGAGAACGCGCAGATCGTGCACCGCCTGCTCTCCGGGGAGCCTGGGCCTGTGCGCGACGCCGTCGTCCTGAATGCCGCGGGAGGACTCACCAGTCTCGATGAACAGGCTGGCGGGCCGCTGGTGGAGCGGCTGAGGGCCAATATGCGCCGGGCCGAGGAGGCCCTCGACTCCGGCGCCGCCGCGCAGGTGCTGCGCCGCTGGGTGGCGTTCAGCCAGGGTATGAGCTGAAACCCCGCTCCGCAGAGCCGGTGCCCTTCGACTGACCTGCGCCGTCGTGCTCGACCAGCCCCTCCGGCTCGGCAAGGTTCTCCGGCTCGACCAGTCCCTCCGGCTCGGCAAGGTCCTCGGGCTCGTCATGGCCGAACGGGTCGGGGTCGACCCCGGGCAGCCAGGTCAGCCCGGGCTGGTTCCAGCCCTCCTTCTTCACGGCCTTCTTCCAGCGCCGAGCCCATTTCGGGTCGAGCCGGTTGACGTAGAGATAGCCGTCGAGGTGGTCGTATTCGTGCTGCAGGATCCGGGCGAACCAGCCGGTGGCCTCGAACCGCAGCGGCTCCCCGCGCAGGTCGAGGCCGGTGATCTCCACGTGCTCGCTGCGCTTGAGCGGGTAGTTGTACCCCGGGGCTGACAGGCAGCCCTCGGACTCCTCCTCCGGGTCAGCCGACTCCTTGGAGACCTTGCCGATCAGGCGCAGCCGCGGGTTGATGATCACTGCGCGGGAGGGCTGATCCCCGGAGTCGGCGAAGCTGTAGGTGAAGATGCGCAGCCCGACGCCGACCTGCGGGGCCGCCAGCCCGACACCGTGGGCGGCGTCCTGGGTCTCGATCATGTCGGCCACGAGCTCGCGGATGGAGTCGTCGATGCGCTCGACCTCCTGCGCGCGTCGATGCAGGACTGGTTCACCGTGGATCGTGATGGGGCGGATCGTCATAGCCAGAATTCTACGCATCACCTCGTGCGCCGAGAGACGAGGCCCGCCACGTCCTGCTCCGGGATACAGGAAGGCCCGCCGCGAGTCGATGCTCACGGCGGGCCTTCCTGAGACGTGTGTCGGTGTGGATCAGTGCGCGTAGCGCTTCCGGTTGAACTCCATCACCCAGCCGGTGATGAAGAACAGGCCCGGGATCAGGGCGAGGAAGAACACCCACCAGTCGATGGCCAGCCCGAAAAATGCGAACGCTGCGGAGAAGCCGAGGCCCAGCGGCCACCAGCTCCACGGAGCGAACTCCCCGTAGTTGCCGGCCATGTGCTCGATCTCGCCCTCGGGGTTGTCCCCGTCGAGCACGTCATGGTTCTTCGCCACCATGCGCAGGTAGAACCAGAGCATGAAGCCCATGCCCGCGGTGAGCAGCAGCAGCGGGAATCCGGCCATGTCTGACCATCCGCTCCAGAAGCCGTAGATGAAGGCCACGATGAACACGAAGATGCCCAGGCCCAGGAACAATCCGATATTTGCCTTCATCAGACGCCTTCCTTGTCCGACTGATCTGCCGGGCCGAAGATCTTGCCCGCAGGCGTCTGCAGCGTGTGCCGGTCAGCGAGCTCAGGGTGGTGCAGATCCAGCGCAGGACGCTCGGAGCGGATGCGCGGCAGCGAATAGAAGTTGTGCCGCGGCGGTGGGCAGGAGGTCGCCCACTCGAGCGAGCCGCCGAAGCCCCACGGGTCGTCCACCAGCACCTTCTTGCCCTTGCGTGAGGTGATCCAGACGTTCCAGAAGAACGGGATCAGCGAGGCGCCGAGCAGCATCGAGAACACGGTGGAGAACTGGTTCATGGTGGTGAACCCGTCTTCGACCATGTAGTCCGCGTAACGACGCGGCATGCCCATGACGCCCAGCCAGTGCTGGATCATGAAGGTGCCGTGGAAGCCGACGAAGAGCATCCAGAAGTTGATCTTGCCCAGACGCTCGTTGAGCATCTTGCCGGTCCACTTGGGCCACCAGAAGTAGAAGCCTGCGAACATCGCGAAGACCACGGTGCCGAAGACCACGTAGTGGAAGTGCGCGACCACGAAGTAGGTGTCCGAGAGGTGGAAGTTCAGCGGCGGGGCGGCCAGGATGATGCCGGTGAGTCCGCCGAAGAGGAAGGTCACCAGGAATCCGAGGCTCCAGAGCATCGGCGTCTCGAAGGTCAGCGACCCTCGCCAGAGCGTGCCGATCCAGTTGAAGAACTTCACCCCTGTGGGCACCGCGATCAGCATGGTCATCAGCGCGAAGAACGGCAGCAGCACGGCCCCGGTGACATACATGTGGTGGGCCCACACGGTCACCGAGAGGGCGGCGATGGCGATGGTGGCGTAGACCAGGCCCTTATAGCCGAAGATCGGTTTGCGGCTGAAGACCGGCAGGATCTCGGAGACGATGCCGAAGAACGGCAGCGCGATGATGTAGACCTCCGGGTGTCCGAAGAACCAGAACAGGTGCTGCCAGAGGACCGCACCACCGGCTTCGGGATCGAAGATGTGACCGCCGAACCGCCGGTCGAGGCCGAGTCCGAAGAGCGCTGCCGCCAGCGGCGGGAAGGCCATCAGGACCAGGATCGAGGTGATCAGCGTGTTCCACACGAAGATCGGCATCCGCCACATGGTCATGCCCGGTGCGCGCATGCACAGGATCGTGGTGATGAAGTTGACACCACCCATGATCGTGCCGAAGCCGGTCAGCGCCAGACCGAAGACCCATAGGTCTCCACCGACGCCCGGGGAATACGTGGTGTCCGAGAGCGGAGCGTAGGCGAACCAGCCGAAGGAGGCCGCACCCTGTGGGGTGAGGAAGCCTGCCATGCGACCAGGGCGCCGAAGAGGAAGAACCAGAAGGCCAGCGCGTTCAACCGCGGGAACGCGACGTCGGGTGCGCCGATCTGCAGCGGCATGATCACGTTGGCGAAGCCGGCGAACAGCGGCGTCGCGAACATCAGCAGCATGACGGTGCCGTGCATGGTGAAGAGCTGGTTGTACTGCTCCTTGGTCTGCAGCAGCTGCATGCCGGGCTCGAAGAGCTCCGCACGGATCAGCAGCGCCATGACGCCGCCGACGCAGAAGAACAGGAAGGAGGTGATCAGGTACATGTAACCGATCACCTTGTGATCGGTGGTCGTCAGCCAGCTGACGACGATCTTCCCCTTGGAGCGGGGGACGACGCGCGAGACCTCACGCGCTTCGTCGGCTGTGTATTCGAGGGTCGCCACTGTCAGTCGTCCCCTTCAGTTCCGGCCACATTTTCGTGGAGGTTTGGATTGCGGTCATACTCGTCGCCGAGCTGACCCTCGGGCAGGGTCTCGAGGTAGTCACGGAACTCTTCCTCGGTGACGACCTCCACATTGAAGAGCATCTCCGAGTGGTACTCGCCGCAGAGCTCGGCACATTTGCCGTCAAAGCTGCCGAGCTCCTGAGGGGTCAGGTGGATCTCATTGGTGCGACCCGGGATCATGTCGCGCTTCTGCAGGAAGGCGGGGATCCAGAAGGAGTGGATGACGTCGCGGGCGTTCAGCTCGAAGGTCACGGGCTGGTCCACCGGGAGGTAGAGGGTGGGCAGCGTCTCGCGCACACCCTCCTCACCGGTGAGCTCGGCCTGGACGCCGGCGAAGTAGCGCTCCTCGCCGTCGTAGTTGTAGTTGAAGTCCCAGGCCCACTGCTTGCCTCGGACATCGACGACCAGATCAGGATCGGTGTAGGGCTCATCGACCGAGCGCTGGACCTCGTTGGTGTAGAAGAACAGCACGCCCACCATGACCAGTGGGACGATGGTGTACATGATCTCCAGCGGCACGTTGTACGCGAGCTGACGCGGGTAGCCGGTCTCCCCCTTGCGACGGCGGTAGGCCACCATGCACCAGAGCATCAATGCCCAGGTGATCAGGCCGACGATCAGCGCCGCGATCCAAGAGTTGACCCACAGGTCAGTGATCTCGGCCGTGTTGCTGGTGGTGTCCCGGCTGCCCGGGAGCCATCCTCGTTGTACAGGCTGCTCTTCCGAGCAGGCGCTGAGCACCAGTGCCGCCGCGCTGGCCAGTGCAACTGACTTCAATGCACGGCCTCGGCTGCCGGTTCGTTTATGCGAACTCACAGACGGCCCTTCCTCTATCTCGATGTGCGAATGTTGCGTTCTCCGTGACCCGCTGACCGCGCTGTGCGCAGAGATCGAACCACCATGGACGCTTCGCGCTCCAGACTACTACGTCCTGTAGAGGACAGGGAGGACGGACACCCGCGGCCGGCGCAACTGATCTGCTCCTTCGAGTCCCCCACCGAGCCCTGGAGACGAGAAAACTCCGCTTCTACCCCGTGTAGAAAACGGGAGAAGCGGAGTTTCGCTCGGGCCGGCAGACAGTGAATCCGCCGCCGATATGACTGCTTTGTGACGTTGTGACCCAGCTGACCGGGCAGGAGTCCAGCCTCAGACCCTGATCGCGGCGCCCAGCGGGGTGCTGCGGAACTCGATCAGTGGAAGGAGTCGCCGCAGGCGCAGGAGCCGCCGGCGTTGGGGTTGTCGATGGTGAACCCCTGCTTGGAGATCGAATCCTCGAAGTCGATCTTCGCGCCCTCGAGGTAGGGCACGCTCATCTTGTCCACGACGACCTCGACACCGCTGAAGTCGCGCAGTGCGTCTCCATCGAGCACGCGCTCGTCGAAGTAGAGCTGATAGATCAATCCGGAGCAGCCTCCGGGCTGCACGGCCACGCGCAGCCGGAGATCTTCACGTCCCTCCTGCTGAAGCAGCGAGGAGACCTTCTCAGCGGCAGTACCGCTGAGTTCGACCTGGTGGGTCTTGAAGCCATCGACGGCGGATCCGGTGATCTCGGCTGATGCGGACTCAGCAGCGGATCCGGCGGCGGTGTCCTGGGTGGTGGTGCTCATGGAATACACCTCTCTCGTTGTAGCGGCAGGCCTGTGCTCTACGGTAACAACGCCAGGGGCCACGAGGTTCATTCCCGTCGGCCCAGCACGTTGCAGGGTCCGGCCCCATTATTCCCGCTACACTGGCGGGGTGCTAGGACGTAAGAGAAACTCCGCCGAGAATATTGCCGAAGCCGAGGCCGCGGCTGCCCGCGAGCAGGCCCAGACCACCAAGCGCCAGCCTGAGAAGAAGGGTGTGCCGACACCAAAGCGCAGCCAGCAGCAGGCGGCCCGCAAACGGCCGCTGGTGCAGAACGACCGGAAGGTCGCCCGCGCCGCGCAGCGCCAGCAGATGGCCGATCAGCGGGTGAAGATGCGCCGGGCGATGGAGACCGGTGAGGAGAAGTATCTTCCGGCCCGTGACCGTGGTCCGCAGCGTCGCTACGTCCGGGACTATGTCGATGCACGATTCGGCATCGGTGAGTGGATGCTCGTCCTGGTGCTGGTCTTCCTCTTCGCATCCTTCGTCATGAACCAAGAGATGCGCATCATCGTCAGCCAGATCCTGTGGCTCTTCGTCCTCGCCGTGCTCGTGGAGGCCGTGTGGGTCGGGCGCGTCGTGCGTAAGAAGATCGACGCCAAGTTCGGTGTCGAGAACCGCGAACGCGGTCTTCCGTTCTACGCCGCAATGCGCTCACTGCAGATCCGTCGGCTCCGCCTGCCCAAGCCTCTGGTCTCCCGGGGCCACTTCCCCGCCTGAGCCTGCAGCCTCGGCGGGACTTCAGCCGCTTCGCAACTGCAACATGAGTGGCGACATCAGCGGCAACATCAGCCGCTTCGCAGCGCGGAGCGCAGGTCACGGTTGATCCGCCGGACCCATAAGGGGCCCTCGTAGACGAAGGCCGTGTAGCCCTGGACCAGGTCGGCTCCGAGTGCGAGCCGTTCGGCGACCTCTGCCCCGGTGCTCACACCACCGACGGAGATAATCGTGGTGGTGCGCGGCAGCGCGGCGCGCAGTCGGATCAGCACCTGTTTGGACCGTTCTGCGAGCACCGGACCGCTGAGCCCGCCGGCCCCGGCGGCCTGCACCTGCGCCGGGTCACTCTGCAGCCCTTCCCGGGAGATCGTGGTGTTCGTCGCGATCACCCCGTCCAGTCCCAGATCGCTCACCAGCTCGGCCACCGCGTCGACGTCGGCGTCGGCCAGATCGGGGGCGATCTTCACCAGCAGCGGCACGTGGCGCTGCGCAGCCTCATCGGCGGCGGCGCCCACCGCGGCGAGCAGCGGGCGCAGCGAGGTGATGTCTTGGAGCTGGCGCAGCCGGGGGTGTTCGGCGAGGACACGTTGACCACGAGGTAGTCCGCCGCCGGCGCCAGGGTCCGAGTGGAGATCAGGTAGTCCTCGGTGGCCTCCTCGAGCGGGGTGACCTTGGTCTTGCCGATGTTGACCCCGATCACCGGAACGTGGCGTCCGGCCCGCTTCAACTCGGCGATCTGAGAGCGGATCTCCTCCAGACGCGGGCGGACCGCGGCGGCGCCGTCGTTGTTGAATCCCATGCGGTTGATCAGCGCGCGGTCTCTGACCAGTCGGAACAGCCGCTGCCTCGGGTTTCCCGGCTGCGCGGCGGCGGTCACGGTGCCGATTTCGATATGCCCGAATCCCAGGTTCGCCAGCGGGAGCACCGAGGTGGCGCCCTTGTCGAAGCCTGCGGCCAGGCCGAAGGGTGAGGGCCAGACCAGGCCCAGCGCTCGGACCTGCAGCGACTCCGCCGGGCGGCAGAGCCGCTCCAGCACCCTGCCGGCCCCGATGCGCGTGCCGAGCCGCAGCCCGGAGATGACCAGGTGGTGGGCCTGCTCGGGATCGATCCGGGTGAACACGGTCTTGAAGACGAAGCGGTACATGGCTCCCATCCTAGGATGCCGGTCCGCGCAACGTTGGCTCATAGGATGGGAATTATGAACGAACTGCTCGAAGACTCCCCGGTGGGTGTCTGGTCTCCTGATCACCTCCAGGGCTGCAAGCGGCTGACGCTTCCGCTCGGTGAGGATCAGGAGGGGCCGGTCAGCGCGACGCTGGTCAGCTACTCCCCCGACCCGGAACAGCAGGCGGTCCAGGATGAGCGCCCGGGAGAGGCCGAAGCCGTGGCCGCTGCGCGCAACACCCCGGCGGAGCCGGACCACCCGCCGGAACTGGCTCCGGTGCTGCATATCCACGGCTGGGCCGACTATTTCTACAACATCCCGATGGCTCGCCGCTGGCAGAGCTGGGGTCGCCCGTTCTACGCGCTGGATCTGCGCAAGTACGGCCGGAGTCTGCGCAGCTGGCAGACCCCGGGCTACGTCGATGACCTGGGCACCTACGACGCCGACATCGACGCCGCGCTGGTCGAGATCCGCGCCATGCACCCGCAGGCCCCGCCCCCGATCATCGAAGCCCACTCCACCGGCGGCCTGGTCGCCGCACTCTGGGCACAGCGCAATCCCGGACGGATCAGCGCGCTGGTGCTCAACAGCCCCTGGCTGGAGCTCTCCGGCGACGTCGCCGCGCGCACCGCCACCGAGGGCATCCTTGCCCCATTGGGCCAGTTCGCCCCCACTCGGGCGCTGAAGCTTCCGGCCATCGACAACTACTGGCAGACGCTCTCGGATCAGGCCCAGGGCGAATGGACGCTGCATCCGAAGTGGCGTCCGCGCACGTCGTTTCCGATCCGGGTGGGCTGGATGCGCGCGGTCCTGGTGGGTCACCGGAAGGTCCACGAAGGCCTGGGGCTGCAGCTGCCGATCCTGGTGCTGCTCTCGACGGCGACCGCCTACCGGCGACACTGGACGCAGGAGCTGCAGGAGTCAGATTCGGTGCTCGATGTGGAGCTGCTGGCTCGCCGGGCCGTGAAGCTCGGCGATCAGGTCACCGTGGTGCGGGTGCACGGGGCGATCCATGACGTCTTCGCCTCGGAGGCTGCTGTGCGCAACCGGGCGCTGGACGAGGTTCAGCGCTGGCTGCGGGCCTACGCCCCCGAGGCCGAGCGGCCGGCCGAGAAACTGTCCACCGCGGCGCCGTAGCGGCGGTCCCGGCGGGCGTAGATCTCCACCGCCTCCCACAGGGTGGTGCGGTCCACATCCGGCCAGAGCACGTCCATGAACACCAGCTCGGCGTAGGCAGACTGCCAGAGCAGGAAGTTCGAGATGCGCTGCTCCCCGGAGCTGCGCAGGAAGAGGTCGACGTCGGGCAGGTCGGGTTCATCCAGGTGTGCCGCCACGGTCTGCTCGGTGATCCGGCGCGGGTCCATCCGGCCGGCGGCGACCTCGGCGGCGATCAGCTTGACCGCGTCGGTGATCTCCGCGCGGCCTCCGTAGTTCACGCACATGGTCAGGGTGAACCGGGTGTTGTTCCGGGTCAGCTCCTCAGAGATCTCCAGCTCCTTGATCACCGAGCGCCACAGCCGTCCGGGCTGTCCGTTCCATCGGATCCGCACGCCCCAGGAGTTCAGCACGTCGCGCTGCCGGCGGAGCACCTCGCGGGAGTAGCCCATCAGGAAGCGCACCTCATCGGGTGAGCGTTTCCAGTTCTCGGTGGAGAAGGCGTAGACGCTGATGTGTTGGACGCCGATCTCCATGGCTCCGGCGATCACGTCCATCAGTGCGGCCTCGCCGGCCCGATGACCCTCGGTGCGCGGGAGCCCGCGCTGGTTCGCCCAGCGGCCGTTGCCGTCCATCACGATCCCGACATGGGCCGGCACCAGTTCCGGGGGCAGCCGCGGTGCGCAGACGTCGTCGGGGTGCGGGGTGGGATCCTGATGCGTGGGCCGGGACATGGCTCCCATTCTTCCATGTCGTGTCGGCAGACCAACGCCGTACCCGCGGTGGCGAGCCGGCGGGTTCAGAGTCCCAGAGAGCTCAGCCGGCGCTCCAGGTGGTGCTGGGCATAGCTGATCACCACATTGGTGGCCTCATGCCGAATATCGCTGCGGAAGGACCGGGTCTGCTCCCAATGCCCGTGCTGCAGCGCGTGCAGCAGCTCCACCGTGGCCGGGTCCAGGGTTCGGGTGCCCGGGGGTCGGCAGTCGGTGCAGACCGGACCGCTGGCGGCGGGATGGAAGCCGGTGTGCGCCCCGGGCTTGCCGCAGGCCACGCAGGCGGTCCAGGTGACCGCCCAGCCGGCGGCGGAGAGCGCGCGCAGCAGGTAGGAGTTCAGCACGACGTCGGCCGGATGGACTCCGCGTGCCAGTGCGGAGTACCCGCCGTGGAGCAGTCGGAACTGGGCACCGCCGAAGGCCGGATCGGACTCGACGTCCATCAGCCGCTCGGCGGTCTCGGCCATGGTGCTCGCTGCCATGTACTTGTCGTAGTCGGCCACGATCGGCGGCCCATAGGTGTTCTTCGAGGTGGCCTGGGTGACGATGTCCAGCGACCGGCCGTGCACGAACTGGACGTCTGCCACCATGAACGGCTCCACGGTGGCGCCGAACTTCGAAGAGGTGCGGCGCACCCCCTTCGCCACCGCACGCACCAGCCCGTTCGCCGAGGTCAGCGCGGTGATGATGCGATCCGCCTCACCCAGGTTCTGGGTGCGCAGGATGATCGCGGCGTCACGATAGGAACGGGACGCGAAGGTGGAGCCGGCCATGGTGGCAGAGTACTACAGCGGCATGGGCGCATGCCCGGGGATATCGCGGCGCAGGCCCGGGGATATTGCAGCGCATGCCCGGGCATACTGCGGCGCGAGCCCGGGCTACGCCACCGGGGCGACGTCGCGCAGCGCCCGGTTCACGGCCGAGATCACGGCCTGCAGCGAGGCCAGAGTGGTGTTGTGATCCAGGCCGACGCCCCAGAGCACCCGCTCCCCGATCGCCAGCTCCACGAAGGAGGCCGCCTGGGCGTCTCCGCCCTGGCTCATGGCGTGCTCGGTGTAGTCCAGCAGCCGCACATCGACCCCGTCCTCCGCAAGGATCTTCAGCAGCGCCGCGATCGGACCGTTGGCGTGAGCGGCCTGGGAGGTGGAGTGACCGCCGGCCTGCAGCTCGACCTCCATGTGGAACACGCCCTCGGCGTTGGAGGAGGTGTTGACCTCGTCCAACCGGTAGTGGCCCCACTGGTGGTCCGCGGTGTCCACCGGCAGGTACTCGTCCTGGAAGATCTGCCAGATCTCCTCACCGGAGACCTCGCCGCCGCCGTCGTCGGCCCGACGCTGGATGACCCCGGAGAACTCCACCTGCGCGCGGCGCGGGAGATCGATGCCACGTTCGGCCTTGAGCAGATAGGAGACGCCACCCTTGCCGGACTGAGAGTTGACTCGGATGACCGCCTCGTAGCTGCGGCCGATGTCCTTCGGGTCGATGGGCAGGTACGGCACGGCCCAGGTGATCTCGTCCCGGGAGGTCCCGGCCGCCGCGGCGCGGGCGTCCATGTGCTCGAAGCCCTTCTTGATCGCGTCCTGGTGCGAGCCCGAGAAGGCGGTGAAGACCAGGTCGCCGCCATAGGGTGAACGTTCCGGGACACCCATCTGGTTGCAGTGCTCCACGATGCTGCGGATGCTGCTCATATCCCGGAAGTCCAGCTCCGGGTCGATGCCCTGGCTGAACAGGTTCATGCCCAGGGTGACCAGGTCGACGTTGCCGGTGCGCTCACCGTTGCCGAACAGGCAGCCTTCGATCCGGTCGGCGCCTGCCATATAGCCGAGCTCGGCGGCGGCGACCCCGGTGCCCCGGTCGTTATGCGGGTGCAGCGAGAGCACGATGGATTCGCGGTTGCGCAGGTTCCGGTGCATCCATTCGATGGAGTCCGCGTAGACGTTCGGGGTGGCCATCTCCACCGTGGCGGGCAGGTTGATGATCACCGGCTTCTCCGGGGTGGCGCCGAAGACGTCGACCACCGCATCGGAGATGTGCGCGGCGAAGTCCAGCTCGGTGCCGGTGAAGGATTCTGGGGAGTACTGGTAGACGATCTCGGTGGGGGTCTCCGAGGCGGCGTGCATCGCCTCCTCGTATTTCCGACACAGCCGGGCTCCCTGTGTGGCGATGTCCACGATCCCGTCGCGGTCGGCCTTGAACACCACCTCGCGCTGCAGCACGGAGGTGGAGTTGTACAGGTGCACGATCGCCCGTGGCGCCCCCGCGATGGCCTCGAAGGTCCGCTCGATCAGGGCTTCGCGCGCCTGGGTGAGCACCTGGATGTAGACGTCCTCGGGGATCTTGTCCTGCTCGATGAGCTGCCGGACGAAGTCGTAGTCGGTCTGCGAGGCCGAGGGGAAGCCGACCTCGATCTCTTTGAACCCCATGTTCACCAGCAGCTCGAACATCCGGTGCTTGCGATCCGGGGTCATCGGGTCGATCAGCGCCTGGTTGCCGTCACGCAGGTCCACTGCGCACCAGCGCGGGGCGGCCTTGATGGTCTGGTCCGGCCAGGTCCGGTCCGGCAGCGAGACGGTGATCTGATCCTCGAAGGGGACATACCGGTTGAAGGGCATCGGGGAGGTCTTCTGAAGTTTGCGCATGAGAGCTTCCTTGCTGTGAACGAGCTGCGGGCGAGCGGTCGAGGCGGAGGAGCTCCGCAGCGGGGATTCGACCTGGAAGTGCTGCGCTGTGCTGGATCGACGAGCTTGACCGGAGAGGTGAGCTGGGATCAGACGCGCGCGAGCTCTTCCCCGCTGCGGCGGAGAAGCTCTAGTCGTAGGACTCGCTGGCGTATCGTCTGCACGCCATTCAAAATAGCACGCAGCGCGGGCCTGTGCAGTGGGTCACCCTGATTCTCATCATGTGGACGACGCCGATGCACCGGTCCCAGGCCGGGTTGCTCAGAAGCCGAGCCGACCGAGCTTCTTCGGGTCGCGCTGCCACTCCTTGGTGACCTTCACATGGAGGTCCAGGTAGACCGGGGTTCCCAGCAGCTTCACGATGCCGGCCCGCGCATCGGTGCCGATGGCCTTGAGCCGGGCGCCGCGTTTGCCGATGATGATCGCCTTCTGCGAGTCGCGCTCCACGTGGATCGAGACCCGGACGTCGAGCAGCGGCTTGTCCGCGGGGCGACCCTCGCGGGGCACCATCTCCTCGACGACCACGGCGATCGAGTGCGGCAGCTCATCGCGGACGTCCTCCAGAGCGGCTTCGCGCACCAGCTCGGCGACCATGATCGCCTCAGGCTCGTCGGTGAGCTCACCCTCGGGGTAGAGCGGCGGGGACTTCGGCATCATGGCGGCAAGCTGTTCCACCACCACCTCGGTCTGCTCCCCCTCCAGCGCGGAGACCGGGATGATCTCGGCGAAGCCGCCGGCCTGCTTGCCCTCCTGGGCGAGGTGCTCGCGGCCGAGCTGGTCCACCGCCATGAGCTGCTCGGCGAGGTCCTCGCGGGAGACCTTGTCCACCTTGGTGACCAGCGCGATCACCCGCTTGTGCGGAAGCTTGGTGAGCTGTGCGGCGATGAACCGGTCACCGGGTCCGACCTTCTCGTCGGCGGGGATGCAGAACCCGACCACGTCGACCTCGGAGAGGGTGTCGATGACCAGACCGTTGAGCCGCTTGCCGAGCAGGGTGCGTGGACGGTGCAGCCCGGGGGTGTCGACCAGGACCAGCTGGAAGTCGCTGCGGTGCACGATCCCGCGGATGGTGTGCCGGGTGGTCTGCGGCTTGGAGGAGGTGATCGCGACCTTGTCCCCCACCAGCGCGTTGGTCAAGGTGGACTTCCCTGCGTTCGGGCGTCCTACAAGGCTGGCGAATCCGGCGCGGAAGTTCTCGTCGAACGCGGCGAAGCCTCCTGCTGCGGCGGCATCTGTGTGGGGCTCATCGTGGTGTCCTGATCCTCTCCTGCGTCGAGTCCGCGGCTGCGGCTCGATCCTCATACGGTGCTGCTTCTCGTGCCGTGGTCTCTGTCGTGGTTCCGGCCCCGACCCCGGCTGGGGTGCGGTGCGCGGTGCGGTGCAGCGCGTCGGGCTCGGCGTCGGTGCCCAGCCCGGCCCTGGCGCCGCGTCGATCTTCGGCCTCCCAGGCGAGCACGTGGCTCACTCGGTTGCGGCGGCCCTGGAGCCGGTCGGCGCGCAACACGACTCCGGGGCCGTGGCGGCGTGGGATCTCGACCTCGGATCCGGCGATCGCCACCCGGCCCAGGGCCTTGGCGAGCAGACCGCCGACGGTGTCCACCTCTTCCTCGTCATCGAGGTCGAGGTCATAGAGCTCGGCGAAGTCGTCCACCGACATCCGGGCGGAGATCCGGCGTCGTGAGTCGTCGAGATCTTCGGTCTCGGCGGCCTCGGTGTCGTATTCGTCCACGATCTCCCCGACGATCTCTTCGATCAGGTCCTCCAGGGTGACCATCCCGGCGGTGCCGCCGTATTCATCCACCACGATGGCGACATGGGTGGATTCGCGCTGCAGCTCGGAGAGGAACTCCGAGACCGGCTTGGACTCGGGCACGTAGCGCACGTCGCGCTGGAGCTCGTCGATGATGATCGAATCCGGGTCGCGATCGCCGTAGGAGCTGAGCAGCTCCCCGCTGCGCAGCCGATGGTGCAGGAAGGCGGCGTCCTTGAGGTAGATCATGCCGGTGATGTCGTCCGCGGAGCCTCGGACCACCGGGATCCGGGAGTAGCCGGAGCGGAAGAACAGCGTCATGACCTCGGCGAGGCTGGTCCCGGACTCCACGGTGACCATATCGGTGCGCGGGACCATCACGGCCCGGACCCGGGTGGCGGCGAGGTCGAAGACCGACTGGATCAGCTCCGCCTCGGTGTCTTCGATGATGTCCTTCTCCGAGGCGCGGGCCACGAATTCCCGGAACTCCTCGTCGTCGAAGAAGCCCTGATCGGTGTGCGCGGTGCCCGGGACGGTGCGCGCGCCGATGCTGCTCAGAGCCTCCGGAAACGGTCCCAGCACGACCCGCAGGGTGCGCACCAGCGCGGCAGTCGCCGCGGCGACGAACAGATGGTGGCCGCGACCGATGCGCCGCGGGGAGATCGCCGCGACGATGACCCCGCCGATGAGCAGGATCGCGGAGCCAGCCACGGCGCCGGCGCCGAGTCCGTCCAGTGCCAGCGCAGAGGACACGATCACCAGCACGACCACGGCGGTGGTGAAGAGCCAGCGCCAGGTCTGCAGCGCAAGCGTGTGCGCCACCGGCTGGGCGAGGATCTTCTCCACGGCAGTGGAGCCGCGCTTCTCGGCGATCTCCTCGGCCTCGCGGCGGCTCAGCCGCAGGAACGCGGAGTCAGCCGCGGAGAGCGCGAAGGCCAGGACGGCGCAGACCAGCGCCAGGATGATGAGGATCCCGAGGACCATGGATCAGACCGTCGGCGTCGGTGCGGCGTGGCCGAGGAACTCCTCCAGGAGCACTCGCTGCAGGGTGAACATCTCTTCACGGTCCGCCGGCTCGCCGTGATCGTGTCCAAGCAGGTGCAGCACCCCGTGGGTGGCCAGCAGCGCGAGCTCGGCGCTCAGCGGGTGCCCGTGGGCACTCGCCTGCGCGGCGGCAACGCCGGGGCAGATCACGATGTCGCCCAGCACGCCCTCGGTGACCGGGTCCCCGGCGGTGCCGGCGGTCAGCTCGTCCATCGGGAAGCTCATCACGTCGGTGGGTCCGGGCAGGTTCATCCAGTCCAGGTGCAGCCCTTCGATGGTCTCCTCGTCCACCAGGGTGATCGAGAGCGTCACCTCCGGGCCCAGGTGCAGCTTGGCGTAGAGGAACCCGGTGAGGTCCAGCAGCTCGGCCAGGTGTTCCCCGGAGATCAGCGCGGAGCCCGAGCTGTCCTCGACCGTGACCTGGACCTCGGTCATCGTCGTCCTCCGCGCCGGGCGCTGGGGGCGGCGGCCCGGTCCTGGTGGCGTTCGTAGGCATCCACGATGCGGCCCACGAGTTCGTGGCGGACCACGTCCTCGGAGCCGAAGCGGGAGATCTCGATGCCCTCGACGCCGTCGAGGATCTCGATCACGGTGCGCAGCCCGGAGTCGGTGCCGCGCGGCAGGTCCACCTGGGTGATGTCGCCGGTGACCACGATCTTGGAGTTGAAGCCGAGCCGGGTCAGGAACATCTTCATCTGCTCGGCGGTGGTGTTCTGCGCCTCGTCCAGAATGATGAACGAGTCGTTGAGCGTGCGGCCGCGCATATAGGCCAGCGGGGCCACCTCGATGATGCCGGACTCCATCAGACGTGGGATCGAATCGGGGTCGATCATGTCGTGCAGCGCGTCGTAGAGCGGGCGCAGATAGGGGTCGATCTTGTCATTGAGGCTGCCGGGCAGGAAGCCGAGCTTCTCGCCGGCCTCCACGGCCGGGCGGGTCAGGATGATCCGGTTGACCTCGCGGGCCTGCAGCGCCTGGACCGCCTTGGCCATGGCCAGGTAGGTCTTGCCGGTGCCGGCCGGGCCGATGCCGAAGACCACGGTGGACTCGTCGATGGTGTCCACGTAGGTCTGTTGGTTCTTGGTCTTGGGCCGGATGGTGCGCCCGCGGTGGGAGAGGATGTTGGTGGTCACGATCCGCGCGGAGTCCTGCGCTGCGTCGGCGCGGACCATGGTGGCGACCTGTTCGATGATCTCCTCGGTGACCGTGGTCCCGGAGGCGGCGAGGGTCTTGAGCTGGTTGAGGATCTCCACGATCCCGGTGACCTCCTCGGCGGGTCCGCCCACGGTGACCAGCTGGTCGCGCAACCCAATGGAGGAAGCCGGGTAGATCCCCTGCAGGATCCGCAGCGCGAGATCTCCGGCGCCGAGGCTGCGGAACATGGTGTCGGCGTCGGCGAAGTAGACCTGACGCTCGATGTTGCCCAGCGCGGCGGCGGTGGCGCCGCGGGCCGCTCCGGAGATGGTCGATGTGCTCGGGTTCTGCGAAGTCTCAGTCATTGGTCCTCAGTCTATGCGCTCTGTTCGGGGTGACCAGCCCCGGTGTCCCAGTCCCAGCGGCCCAGCAGCAGCTGCGCGGCGGCCAGCGCTGCGGGCCCTGCGGTGGAGGAGCGCAGCACGGTGGGTCCGAGCCTGGCGATCCGCGCGCCTGCCCCGGTGAGCAGCTCGATCTCGCGGTCGCTGATCCCGCCCTCGGGTCCGACGATCAGATGCAGCTCGGTCAGCTGGTGCGCGGGTGCTCCGGGCGCCTGCGATGCGTGCCCGCCTGGCGCCTGCAGTGCGGCGATCGCCTGGGCCAGCGAGGTCTCATCGGTCTCATGCAGCACCACGACGCCGACCTCGGCGCCGGCCGCCTTGATCGCCTGCAGGTAGCCGGAGGTGCTGTGCAGCGGGCGGACCTCCGGGATTGTGGTGCGCCGGGTCTGCTTCGCCGCGGTGCGCACCATCGCCACCCATTCGGCGTGCTTCTTGGCCTCGCGTCCGGCCTTCCAGCGGGCCACGGAGCGTTCGGCCTGCCAGGGGATCACCGCGTCCACGCCGAGCTCGGTGGCGGACTCCACGCCCTGAAGGTCCCGGCGGTCCTTGGCCAGCGCCTGGACCAGCACCAGACGTGGCAGCAGCCGCGGCTCCTGGAGCAGCGAAAGGATCTCCACCTCGAGCTGCCCGCTTCCGGCGGAGCGGACCCGACCCTCGGCGCGCCGGCCCACGGTGTCGGAGAGCAGCACCGGCTCACCGGGCTGCAGGCGCATCACGGTGGCGGCGTGGTGGCCCTCCGACCCGGCGAGCGTGATCACCTCGGCCACGCCAACGTGGTCAAGCGCGCCCGGTTCGAGGTGGAACAGCGGTGCCGTCATCTCGCCTCGCGCATCTCTAGAGCGCGTCCCAGCGTTCGCGCAGCTTGGCGAAGACGCCACGGTGTTCGGTGGTGGACTCCCCGCGCTCCTCGCCACGCTCCAGGGCGAGCTCGCGCAGCAGCTGGGCCTCGCGCTCGGAGACCTTGGTGGGGGTCTCCACCTTCAGGTGCACCTTCAGCGCCCCGCGACCGCCGCCGCGCAGGTGGGTCACCCCGCGCTCCTTGAGCGTGAGCACCTCACCGGACTGGGTGCCCGGCTTCACGCTGAGCTCCTCGGCCCCGTCGAAGGTCTCCAGCCCGACCGTGGTGCCCAGGGCGGCCGCGGTCATCGGAATCGAGACGGTGGCGTGGAGGTCGTTGCCGCGGCGGGTGAAGACCTCGTGCTGCTTGACCTCGACCTCGATGAACAGGTCCCCGGAGGGTCCGCCGGCCAGCCCGGCCTCGCCCTCGCCGGCCAGGTGGATCCGGTTGCCCCGGTCCACGCCTGCCGGGACCTTGACCTTCAGGGACTTACGCTCGCGCACCCGGCCCTGACCGTCGCACTCCTGGCAGGGGTCCTCGATGATGTTGCCGAAGCCGGCGCAGCGCGCGCAGGTCTGGGTCTGGATGACGGTGCCCAGGATCGAGCGCATCGGGCGCTGGACCTGGCCCTGGCCGTGGCAGTCCGGGCAGGTGGTGGGCGAGGTGCCCTTGCGGGTGCAGGAGCCGTCACAGACGGTGCAGGTGACCGCGGTCTCCAGCTCCACCTCCTTGGTGGTGCCGAACACGGCGTCGCGCAGGTCGATCCGGACCCGGATCAGCGAGTCCTGGCCGCGGCGGGTGCGTGAGGCGGGGCCGCCGCCTCCCCCGCCGAAGAAGGTCTCGAAGATGTCGCCGAACCCGCCGAAGCCGGCACCGCCTGCTCCACCGCCGGGGAATCCGGAGCGGCCGTTCTCATCGCCGGTGGCGTCGTAGTTCTGCCGCTTCTGCGGGTCCGCGAGCACCTCGTAGGCGCGGCCGAGCACCTTGAACTGCTCGGCGGCGTCGTCGGAGGGGTTCACGTCCGGGTGAAGCTTCCGGGCCTGTTTGCGGTAGGCCTTCTTGATCTCTTCGGTGGACGCCGAGCGGCTGACGCCCAGCGCCTCATAGTAGTCAGTCGTCATCTTCGTGGACGTTCACCCTTCGGAAAGAATTCGGGACAGGTAGCGCGCCATTGCGCGCACCGCGGACATGGTGGAGCCGTAGTCCATGCGGGTCGGACCGACGACGCCGAGCTTGGCACCCTCGGCTCCCGTATGGCTGCCGTACTCCGCTGCGACCACAGCGGTCTCGATCAGCGAATCATGGCTGGTCTCGTGACCGATGCGGATGGAGAGACCGCGCCGGTCCTGCTCCATCTCTGTCAACAGTCGAAGCAGCACGACTTGTTCCTCGAGCGCTTCAAGAATGGGGCCGATGGAGGGACCGAGGTCGCGGCCCGACCTGGCGAGGTTAGCAGTCCCGGCCATGATGATGCGATCCACCCGAGACGATTCCAGGATGGTCTCCACGGCCTGGGCGAGGATCGCCATGGACGGTCGCAGCACCGGCTCCACCCGGCTGATCAGGGTGTCTGCGGGCAGCGGCAGCGCCGAGATGGAGCGCTGGTGCAGCTCAGAGGAGAGCACCTGGGCGAGCCGGTGCAGCGAGTCATCACCGATCGCGTCGGCCAGGGTGACCATGCGCTGATCGACCTTCCCGGAGGAGAGGATCACGATCACCAGCGCCTTGTGCGAGGACATCGAGACGATGTCGATGTGCCGGATCTTCGCGGTGGAGCGCTGCGGATGCTGGATCACAGCGACCTGATTGGTGAGCATCGCGAGCAGCCGCACGGTGTGTTCGAGCATCGCGTCATGGTCATCGGCGGTCTCGAGCAGAGTGTCCATGGCGCGCCGCTCAGCGGAGGTGAGCGGACGGACCTCGGTGATCTTGTCCACGAATCGCCGGTAGCCGAGATCGGTCGGGATCCGCCCGGCGGAGGTGTGCGGCGCGGCGATCAGGCCCTCCTCCTCGAGGTGGGCCATGTCGTTGCGGATCGTGGCGGGTGAGACCTCCAGGTCGTGACGCTCCACCAGGGCCCGGGACCCGACCGGCTCCCGGGTGTGGACATAGTCCTCCACGATGGCACGCAGAACCTGCAGACGACGGGTGTCGGACATGTAAGCTTGGCGCCTCCTGAACCTCTGGCACTCTTCGAGTACAAGTGCTAATTCTACAATGGGTGATCATGAGCGCTCCGCACCTCCCCGACTGGCGTAACTCCTCCACCCCGAACTGGGGTGCCCAGGACCTCTCCCGGCTCCGCCAGAGCCAGCTCCGCAAGGTCTCCACGATGCCGGCCGACTACGGCGCCGTGATCGAAGAGGTGGAGTCCGGCTGGGTCGGCGCGATCATCTCGGTGGAGGCCTCCGGCGGGGTCCACGTGGTGAGCCTCGAGGACCGGCGCGGCAAGGTCCGTTCCTTCCCGCTGGGCCATGGATTCCTGCACGAGGGCCAGCCGGTGGAGCTGACGCCCCCCACCCCCCGGGCCGTCGCGGCGAAGCCACCCGCACCGCCTCCGGATCGGTGGCGGTGGCCAATGCGCCGGCCCGCGTGGCCCGGGCCTCGCGGATCTGGGTCGAGGGCACCCACGACGCCGAGCTGGTGGAGAAGGTCTGGGGCGAGGACCTGCGGATCGAAGGCATCGTGGTGGAGCCGCTGCACGGCGCCGATGACCTGCTCGGGGCGATCCGTGCGTTCGGGCCCGGTCCGCAGCGACGGGTCGGGGTGCTGCTTGATCACCTCGTCCCGGGCTCCAAGGAGTCCCGCATCGCCCGCGAGGTCATGCAGCAGCCGGGCGCACGGGGCAACATCGCGGTGCTGGGTCACCCCTACGTCGACGTCTGGCAGGCGGTGAAGCCGCACCTGCTCGGGCTGCGGCGCTGGCCCGAGGTCCCGCGCAGCCAGGACATCAAGGTCGGCACGCTGCAGGCCCTGGGCTGGCCGCACGCGAACCAGCGAGACATCGCGCACGGCTGGAAGCGGATCCTGGCCCAGGTCACGAGTTACGCCGACCTGGAGCCCTCGCTGCTCGGACGCGTGGAGGAGCTGATCGACTTCGTCACGGTGGAGCCATGAGCCGCAGCACCGAAACGCAATGACGCAATGACGCAATGACGCAATGACGCAATGACTAGTAGGGACACTGCATCACGCGGGAGCGCCCGGAACTTGAAGGCCGACACGCCCGCGACGGCCAGTTGATGTTCAGCGTCAGTGGATAGAATCCGAAAGTGGGAACGGCCGCGTGTCGCAAGGGCGGCACCATGATCACGGAGGTGCAGTGACGCATAATCAGAAACCCCAGGGCGAGCAGTCGGAACAGGACGCTCGAACGGACGCAGCGCCACGCCTGAAGGGTTCCTCTGCCGCCGCCGCCTCGCTGACCCCGGCGGAGGATCGACGCTGGGCGACGCTGTCCCACTTCGGCGCGCTCATCGGCTGCTTCCCCGCACTCGCGATCTACCTGGTCTACCGCGACCGCGGCCCCTTCACGGCCCAGGAGTCCAAAGAGGCGCTGAACTTCACGTTGCCGCTGACCGCCGTGATGCTGGGCTGCTATATCCTGGCCCTGATCCCCGCCATCGGCTGGATCTTCGGCCTGCTGGCGGTGCTGATCTGGATCACGATGACCATCTCCGGCCTGGTCGCCGGCATCCAGTGCAATAAGGGGCGCCCCTACCGGTACCCGCTGAATCTTCGGCTGATCCACTGAGAATCTTCATCTGATCCACCGAACATCCTCCTGCGTCCCGCCAAGCCCTCAGGCTCGGCTCAGGGCGCCAGTCTTCGGGTCACCGCATCGGCCAGCAGCCGTCCGCGCAGGGTGAGCACCGCCCGCCCCTGAGGATGCGCGTTGCTCGGCTGGGCCGCGCCCTCCTCGATCAGCCCGTCATGCACCAAGGCCTGGACACTCTTGCGCGAGATCTTCTCACCTTGGCTGCGGCGCAGCTCCGGCAGCGCATTGAACCCGGCGACGTCGAGCCCGTCGGCCAGGCGCAGCCGCAGCATCAGATGCTCCAGGGTCTTGTCCGCGTCCGCGAGCAGCTCCCGGCCGTGGCCGGGGGTGGCGCCGCTGGAGAGCCGCTGGGCATAGGCGGCTGGGTGCTTCACGTTCCACCAGCGCAGCCCCGCCATATGCGAGTGCGCACCGGGGCCGGCGCCCCACCAGTCGGAGTCCAGCCAGTAGTTCAGGTTGTGCTCCGAGCGGGTGGCCACGCTGGTGGAGAAGTTGGAGACCTCATACCAGGTCAGCCCGGCGGCTCCGAGCACCTCATCGGTGAGCAGGTACTTATCGGCCTGGTCATCGGGGTCGATGTCGGGCAGCACGCCGCGTTTGATCTTCGACGCCATGGCGGTGCCCTCCTCGATGATCAGCGAGTAGGCCGAGATATGGTCGGGCGCCAGCGCCACCGCGTGCTCCAGGCTGGTGCGCCAGTCCTCGAGGCTCTCCCCCGGAGTCCCGGAGATCAGGTCCAGGCTGACCTGCAGGCCTGCGGCGCGAGCGGCGTGGACCGCGCGCTCCACGTTGGCCGGGTCATGCGTGCGGTCCAGGGTCCCCAGCACATGCGGCACGGCGGACTGCATGCCCAGGCTCAGCCGGGTGAACCCGGCCTCGGCGAGGACCTGCGCGGTGGCGTCGGTGATCGTGTCGGGGTTTGCCTCGGTGGTGATCTCGGCGTCCGGTCGGAAGCCGAAGAGCTCACGGGCCCGGGTAAGGATCCGGGCGAGCTCCTCCGGCGGGAGCAGCGTCGGGGTGCCGCCGCCGAAGAACACCGTGGAGAAGGGGCGCTCCGGGGCGCCCATCTTCTCGAGCACCTCACGGGCGAAGACCAGTTCGGAGATCAGCGTGTCCGGGTAGGACACCTGGGACGCCCCGGGGCCGAGGTCCTCGGCGGTGTAGGTGTTGAAGTCGCAGTAGCCGCAGCGCACGCTGCAGAACGGAATGTGTACGTAGAGGCCGAAGGGCGCCTCGGCGCGGGCGGGAAGCGCCTGCGCCACGGTTGCGGGGAAGCCGCCGTCGGCCGGGACCGGGTCGCCGAGGGGAAGGGTGGAAGGCAAGGCCTACTTCTTCCCGGCCTTCTCCTTGCCGGCGTCCTCGTCCGAGGACAGCGCGGCGATGAAGGCCTCCTGTGGGACCTCCACGGTGCCGACCATCTTCAT
Organism: Nesterenkonia sp. AN1; assembly: GCF_000582475.1. NCBI lineage: Bacteria > Bacillati > Actinomycetota > Actinomycetes > Micrococcales > Micrococcaceae > Nesterenkonia > Nesterenkonia sp. AN1. The sequence continues at coordinate 5,319 of NZ_JEMO01000016.1, read as the reverse complement.
CCGCTTCTTGCCCTCCTTCTGCTTCTCCAGCAGCTTGCGCTTGCGGCTGATGTCGCCGCCGTAGCACTTGGAGAGCACGTCCTTGCGGATCGCGCGGATGTTCTCCCGCGCGATGATCCGGGAGCCGATGGCGGCCTGGATCGGGACCTCGAACTGCTGGCGCGGGATGAGCTCCTTGAGCCGGGAGGCCATCTTCACACCGTAGGCGTAGGCGGAGTCCCGGTGGGTGATCGCGGAGAACGCGTCGACCTGGTCCCCCTGAAGCAGGATGTCGACCTTGACGAGGTCAGCGGCCTGCTGGCCGGTGCCCTGCCAGTTCAGCGAGGCGTAGCCCTTGGTCCGGGACTTCAGCTGGTCGAAGAAGTCGAAGACGATCTCGGCCAGCGGCATCTTGTAGCGGATCTCCACCCGCTCGGCGGAGAGGTAGTCCATGCCTTCCATGGTGCCGCGCCGGGACTGGCAGAGCTCCATCACCGGGCCGATGAACTCGGCCGGAACGATCACGGTGGCGTCGACGATGGGTTCACGGATCTCGGTGACCTTGCCCTCGGGGAACTCCGAGGGGTTGGTCACGCGGTGGATCTCGCCGTCCTCGGCGGTGACCTCGTAGACCACGTTGGGGGCGGTGGAGATCAGGTCGAGGTTGTACTCGGTCTCCAGTCGCTCCCGGGTGATCTCCAGGTGCAGCAGGCCCAGGAAGCCCACGCGGAAGCCGAAGCCCAGCGCGGTGGAGGTCTCGGGCTCGAAGTTCAGTGCGGCGTCGTTGAGCTGCAGCTTCTCCAGCGCCTCGCGCAGCACCGGGAAGTCGGAGCCGTCGAGCGGGAAGAGTCCGGAGAAGACCATCGGGGACGGGTCGTCGTAGCCGCCGATGATCTCCGCGGCGGGCCGGTTCTGTGAGGTCACGGTGTCTCCGACCTTGGAGAGCCGCACATCCTTCACACCGGTGATCAGGTAGCCGACCTCGCCGACGCCGAGGCCCTTGGTGGCCTCGGGCTCCGGTGAGGAGACCCCGATCTCGAGCAGCTCGTGGGTCGCGCCGGTGGACATCATCTTGATCTTCTCGCGGTGCCCGAGCTTGCCGTCGACCACGCGCACGAAGGTCACCACGCCGCGATAGGTGTCATAGACGGAGTCGAAGATCATCGCGCGGGCCGGAGCCTCGGCGTCGCCCTCTGGGGCGGGGATCTCGGCGACGATCTTGTCCAGCAGCTCCTCGACCCCGTCGCCGGTCTTGCCGGAGACGCGCAGCACGTCCTCGGGCTCGCAGCCGATCAGGTAGGCGATCTCTTCGGCGTACTTCTCCGGCTGGGCCGAGGGCAGGTCGATCTTGTTCAGCACCGGGATGATCTTGAGGTCGTGCTCCATGGCCAGGTAGAGGTTCGCCAGGGTCTGCGCCTCGATGCCCTGGGCGGCGTCGACCAGGAGCAGGGCGCCCTCGCAGGCGGCCAGCGAGCGGGAGACCTCATAGGAGAAGTCCACGTGGCCCGGGGTGTCGATCATATGGAAGGCGTAGGTCTGCCCGTCGAGCTCCCAGGGCATCCGCACCGCCTGGGACTTGATGGTGATGCCGCGGTCGCGCTCGATGGGCATCCGGTCCAGGTACTGGGCCTTCATGTTGCGGGCCTGCACCACCCCGGTCAGCTGCAGCATCCGGTCTGCAAGCGTGGACTTGCCGTGGTCGATGTGCGCAATGATGCAGAAGTTCCGGATGACACTGGGGTCAGTGGCGGCGGGCACCTGCGAGCTGCGGGCCTTCGGTGACACGGTGGTGGGGGTCCTTTGCTTCGTCGAGACGCCGGGCATGGTGCTGCATCTGGCTCTTCATTGTTCCATGACTGCAGGAATGCGGGGGCTGCGCGGTCAGGTCTTACACGAACGGGGCCCCGCGCAGCGCGCAGGGCCCCGTTGCTCGCTCGCGAGGTGAGCGGACGTTCTAGAGAGTCAAGCTCACAGAGCGTTGACGGTGGCGGCCAGACCGGACTTGCGGTTGGCGGCGTTGTTCTTGTGCAGAACACCCTTGGAGACGGCCTTGTCGAGCTTGCGGGCTGCCTCGCGGTTCGCTGCGATCGCAGCATCCTTATCGCCGGCGGCAACTGCGTTGCGAACCTTCTTGATGGCGGTCCGCAGCTGGGACTTGACGCCCTGGTTGCGCTGGCGCGCCTTCTCGTTGGTGAGAATGCGCTTCTTCTGAGACTTGATGTTTGCCACGAGTTGTCTTTCTGTCTGAGGTCACTGGTCGTGAGGATACGTCCCTGTCGGCCGGCAGCAGACAAACTTCAGTGGCGTGGGGTTGCCATAGCGATTGCGCAGCCCATTGAGGTAGAGGGCCCAGGACTGCGCGAGACTTGCTGCCGCAGGGTTTTGGGGCTCTTTCGAACCCCAGACACTGCCTATAGACGATAGCAGAGAAGCCGCACTCCAGCCACCGAGCCGGCCCGTGTCCGGGCCTTGCGGCGAGCTCGACTGCGGGGCAGCCGTGGGCTCAGCGGCCCACCGAGGAGGCGATGGCCGTGATGGCGCGCTCCACGGCGTATTCCGGGGTCCGCGAGGCGCCCTTGGCCTCGGCGTCGGCGCGGGCGATCGCCTCGATGGCCTCGGCCGCGCGCAGCGGGTGCCAGCGCCGGGCGGTCTCGGCCACCTGCTGCAGCTGCCAGGGGGCCGCACCGAGGGTGGAGGCCAGCGCCGCGGGGCTGCCGCGGTGATCCACCAGAGCGGCGATGTGCCGGCCCTTCCTCGCCAGTGCGGCGGTCACGGCGATCGGAGAGACGCCCGTGGCGATGGCGTGGCGGTAGAGCCGGGTGGCGGCCTCCCGGCGGCCCTCGAAGGCGGCGTCGGCCACCTTGAACGCCGAGGCCTCGACCCGGCCGCCGTGGTAGCGGTCCACGTGTTCTTCCGTGATGTCCCCGGCGACGTCGGCCATGAGCTGCTGGCAGGCTCCGCCGAGGTCCGAGAGTGTGGAGCCGGCCGCGGCGACCAGGGCGCGGGCGCGTCGGCATGGATCTCGCGTCCGGCGGCGCGGAACTCGCGCCGCACGAAGTCGAGCTTCTCGTTGTCGTTGCGGGCCCCGGCACAGTCCACGACGACGGCGCGCTTGGTCAGCGCGTCGAGCAGCTTCTTGCCTCGGTTGCCGCCGCTGTGCCGCAGCACCAGGGTCACGTCCTCGGGTTTCTCCTCGAGGTAGGCCAGGGCATCGGTGAGGAAGGTGTCGTTCATCGCGGCGAGGTCCTCGGCCAGGACCAGGCGCGCCTCGCCGAAGAGCGAGGGTGAGGTGACGGTGAACAGCTCCCCGGGAGCGGCGGCCGAGACGTCGAGCCGGGTGAACTCCAGGTCCGGGTGCTGCGCCCGCAGCGCCTGCTTGATCCTGTCCAGCGCGCGGCTGGCGAGGTAGTCCTCGGTGCCCTTGAGCAGGATCAGCGGGGCGGGGGCGACGCTGCGAAAGTCGAGCCCCTCGGCCGCCTTCGCGCCGCGGCCCGCGCCGCCGCTGCGCTGTGTGCCGGTCCGCGAGGACCCGGTCCGCTGAGAAGCCATGGGGCTCATTCTAGCGGCCCGGATCCCCCGGCGAACCTGCCGCGCAGACTCCGATCGGCGGGCAGGTCAGCTCAGGGCAGCTGCAGCTCGGCGCTGAAGTGGCGCTTCGCCTTGCGTGGGTTCCATCCCGTGAAGCGCACGACCTTGCGTCCCTGCGGCTCCGCGGCGAAGGCCACGGTGCCGGGCAGGGTCACCGGTGCCTCGAAGCGGATCCACCAGCGGTGCCCGGCACCCTCGGGCTCCCGGCCCTCGAGCATCCTGCCGGCCGAGTACATGCCGTGCACGATCGCGGCGGGCATCCCCAGCGTCTTCGCGGCCAGCTGGGAGACGTGGATCGGGTTGTAGTCACCCGACACTGCGGCGTAGGCCCGACCCGCGTCCGCGCCCAGCCGCCAGGAGGCGGTCTTGACCGGCGGGACGAAGGACTCACGCTCTTCGGACCGGGTCACTGCGGAGGATCCGACCTGCTCAGCCCCGGAAGCCTGGGAGATCTCCGTTCCGAGCTGGGCGCCCTTGCTCAGATAGGTCGAGACCGAGCGCCACAGCACTGAGGCCTCGCCCGAACTCGCGCGTCCGGCACCCGCCGGGTCGGCCCCGGCCTCGAGCACGGTGACTGTGATGTCGACCTGGGTGCCCCGCCGGTGCGGGCGCAGGTTCTCCGCGGCGACCAGGATCTGCACCGGCTGGTCCACCCGTACCGGACGCAGGTGCTCGACCTCGTTGGCCACGTGGACCAGTCCGATCAGCGGCAGCGGGAACTCGTCCTGGCTCATCAGGGCCATCTGCACCGGGAACCCGATGATGTGGACCAGCACCGAGGGCAGCGCGGTGCGGTGGGCGCCGTCGAACGCCTCTCCGCCGAAGAGTCGACGGTAGCTCTCGGCCTGCTCGGCGCTGACCCCGGGGTGCTGGGCCAGCATGGTCTTCCCCGGCAGGCTGCGGGCCCCGGCCCCGGGACGCAGCTTCGAGCGCGCGGCGCCCAGGGCGGCGCGGCCGTAGAGGCTGCTCAGCGAGGGCATCTCGATCTCGGTGATCATGGATTCAGTCCTCATGGGTCAGGCCCCCACGAGATTCTGTCCGCAGACCCGCAGGGTCAGTCCCGAGGTGCCTCCGGCCTGCGGCGAGGCCAGGAACGCGATCGTCTCGGCCACGTCCACCGGCAGTCCGCCCTGGTTCAGCGAGTTCAGCCGCCGGGCCACCTCCCGGGTGGCGAACGGGATCTTCGCGGTCATCTCGGTCTCGATGAAGCCCGGGGCGACGGCGTTGATGGTGCCGTGCCGGGCGGCGAGCTGGGCGGCGGTCGCGGAGACCATGCCCATGACACCGGCCTTGGAGGCGGCGTAGTTGGTCTGGCCGCGGTTGCCGGCGATGCCGGAGGTCGAGGCCAGCGAGATGATCCGCGGCCCCATGGCCCCGTGGGCGTCGGCGTTGAAGAGCTCCGAGGCCAGGAAGGCCCGGTTCATCCGCAGCTGCGACTCGATGTTGACCGCGATGACCGAGTTCCAGCGGGACTCGTCCATATTGGCCAGCAGCTTGTCCCGGGTGATTCCAGCGTTGTGCACCACGATGTCGAGCCGTCCGTGATGCTGCTTGGCGTGGGCGAGGATCCGCTCCCCCGCGTCGGGCGCGGTGATGTCCAGCTGCAGCGCGGTGCCGGAGACCTCGTTGGCGACTCCGGCCAGCTGCTCGCCTGCGGCCGGGATGTCGACCAGGATCAGCGCGGCCCCGTCGCGGTGCAGCGTCCGGGCGATGGAGGCGCCGATCCCGCGGGCGGCGCCGGTGACCACCGCG
>NZ_JEMO01000015.1:0-208262 GCF_000582475.1 Nesterenkonia sp. AN1 | reverse complement strand
TGGCGGCCTGGGGGACAGGCGGCCTGCGGGGTGAACCTGGCCGCCATGCTCGTGGCCAAGGATGTTGTTCCCGCCGGGCCGAAAGCGGCCACGGCGGGTGCGGCCCTGCTCGCGGGGCTCGGCGCGCTGGGCTCCCGGGTCGCATCGGGGCCGGAACGGGCCAGTGTCTCCTCCCGCGTCTACGCCGGAACGCTCCTCTGGGCATTCGCCGGCGTCGTCATCGGGCAACGTCGACGCTCACCGTCTGCGGCCGCCACGGCAGCCGGGGCCGCCGTCACCATGGTGGTCGTCGCGGCACGTCACCGGTGACACCAACGGTGACACCAACGATGACACCACCGGTGACATCACCGGGGCGATGATGCCGATCCTCCGCGCCCTGCGCTGCACATAGAGCGCCAGGCGCTTCCGCGACGCACACGCCGCCTCGGCTCTGGCGTAGCATGAGGTGCCTCACACCGGCAGGCCAGATCACTCAGGGGAGGCGGACACCGTCGCAAGCTCAGCGGGGAATGACCCCCCATCCCGTCACCCCGGCGCTGCCGAGCCGGCAGGCCTGTGGAAGCGGTTCAACGCCGGACTCCACGAGTTCTACGTCGCCCCGTACCGGCGGGTCTTCGCCCGCGCCAAGCGCGACGAGGAAGACCTGTTCATGATGCTGGTGCTCTCCGAGGCGCTGGGCCTGCCGAACCCGGCCTCCGGGATGACCCTGGAGCTGCTGCCGGAGATGTTGGACCGGATGCATGAATGGCACACCCGTCAGGGGCTGGAGCGCTCCCCGATGGACGGACTCGGCTGCTGCTGAAAGGACTCGGTACCGATGCTGCTGGACCTGATTGAACGACGCCGGGTGCTGTTCCTCGGCGGCAAGGGCGGGGTGGGCAAGACGGCCACCGCCTCGGCCGTGGCGCTGCACCAGGCGGCCGCCGGCCGACGGGTGCTGCTGGTCTCCACCGACCCCGCGCACAACCTGGGCCACCTGTGGGACCAGACCGTGGGCGATGACCCGGTGGAGCTCTACCGCAGCGAGGACTCCGGTGGAGTGCTGCGCGGGATCGAGATCGACCCGCAGCGCACCATCGATGAACATCTCGCCGAGGTCGGAGCCAACCTGCGGGACTTCATGCCCGAGCACCTCCACCCCCAGGTCGCCGCGCACCTGAAGCTCTCCGCCCAGTCACCGGGCACCCATGAGTCAGCCATCCTGGAACGGATCGCGGTGCTGATCGAATACGGCCTGGACTCCCACGACCTGATCGTGTTCGACACCGCTCCTTCCGGGCACACCGCCCGGCTGATGGCGCTGCCGGAGATCATGTCCACCTGGATGTCGGGGCTGCTGACCCGACGCAGCAAGGCCGAGCGCTTCGGTGCCGCAGTGCGGGTCCTCGACGGCGAGGACGACCCCGCCAAGACCTCTCCGAGCAATCGCGACCAGCGGATCCGTCAGGTGCTGACCCGGCGGAAGGCACGGTTCGAGATGATGCGCGAAGTCCTCTCGGACCCGAAGACCTGCAGCTTCGTGATCGTCCTGACCCCCGAGCGGCTGCCGGTCCTGGAATCGGTGGCGCTCTGCGCCCAGCTGCGCGAGGCCGGCGTGGAGGTCGGCGGGCTGGTGGTCAATCGGCTCTCCCCCACCGATGCCGGGGAGTACCTGGCGCAGCGCCGAGCCCAGGAGCAGCGACACCTCGATTCGCTGTCCGAGCTGATGCCCGGGGTGCCGGTGGACAGGCTGCCGCTGCTCACCGGGGACCTGGTGGGCCCGGCGGCGATCCAGCGGTTGGCGAACGAGCTGCGCTGAGCCCGCGGACGCACCAGGCACCGGCCGGCTCAGGCCCGGGCGTGCCGGTTGAGGTACTCGCGGATCCGGGCGGCGCCGTCCTCGGTGATGTGGTGCTCTTCGTCGCGGTAGACGCTCAGCGTGGTCACCCCGGCCAGACCCTCGAACGCCGCGGCGGTGTCCTTGACCCGGTGCAGCGGCACCCAGGGATCCTCGTCGGCGCTGAACAGCTCCACCGCGAGTCCGCTCAGGCCAGGGTCGGGCGCCGCGGCGAAGCTGCGCGCCCGGGGCCCCAGATAGCCGCCGGTGTGCAGCAGGGCGCCGTCGACCCGCGGTTGTGAGACCAGCAGATGTTCGGCCAACAGGCACGCACCCTGGGAGAAGCCGAAGACGATCACCGGGGCCCCTCCGGCGTCGCGCGTCTGGAGCAGATGCGAGAGCTGATCCTGGATCACCCCCAGCGCCTGGTCCAGCTGCGGCTGGTTGGACTCGAGCGGCTCCATGAACTTCCCCGGATACCAGGAGTGATCCGCCGCGGTGGGCAGCCACCAGCAGACCCCTTCCAGCTCCAGGCGTGCGGCGAGGTCGATGAAGAACTGTGGGCTCTGGGTGCGACCGTGGACCCCGTACACCACGATTCGGGCGTCCTCGGCGGCGACGCCGTGGTGCACGAGAGCAAGCTGGTCATGGCTGGGCACGGCGGATCAGTCCTCCACGCGCAGCGGCTCGAGCTGGGACATGATGTGCTCGCGCTCGTGCTCGAACTGCGGGGGCAGCATGAACTTCTGGCCGAGCTCCTCGGGGGACTCGTCGCAGTCCCAGCCGCCGTCGGCGTGGGTCACCGCGAGCTCGAACAGCGCCCCGCCGGGGGTGCGCACATAGTGGGACTTGAAGTAGGTGCGGTCCTTCAGCTCGGAGATGTCGGTGTAGCCGGCGCCCTCGATCTCGAACTTGGAGGCCTCCTGGTTCTCCAGGGTGTCGAAGTTCCAGGCGAAGTGGTGGTAGGTGCCCGCGGCGAAGCGCCAGGTGCCCTGGTCGTCGGTGCGGTTGCCGCGCAGCTCCACCCAGTTGCCGAACTCATCGGAACCGACCTTGAACCGGGCCACGTCACCGGCCTCGGCGATCTCCCCGCCGAGGAAGAACACATCCTTGGCGAAGTCGACCATCCGGTCCTGGTCGTAGACATGGATGCCCATCCCGTAGATCCCATGCACCGCGTGCTCCGGCGGCACCCCATGACCGGGGTGTCCCACCCGGGCGTCGCCGTGCACTCCCACCAGCACGTATTCGAGTCCGCAGGGATGGTTGAACGCCAGGCGCCGTTCACCGAAGAGCTCGGACTGTTGATGCTCGATCTGCATCGAGCCCAGTCGCTGCGCCCAGAAGTCCAGTGAGCCGGCAGGCACCGCGAGCATCACCTCGCGGGCCTGGTTGGTGCCCCGGGTGCCGAAGCGGCCCTGCTGCGCCCAGGGGAAGGTGGTGACCACGGCGGAGGGGTCACCGTGGGCGTTGGAATAGTAGAGGTGATAGATCGGGATGGAGCCGTCGTAGAGCACGGTCTTCTTGATGAACCGCATGCCCAGGACCTTGGTGTGGAAGTCCACGTCCTCCTGGGCCTTGCCCACGGAGAGCGTCACGTGGTGGGAGCCGAGCAGATACGTCATGGTGGTGCCCTTCTATGGAAGTGACTGCTGCGATCTGTGACTGAAAGCATCTGTGGCGGGGTCATCGCCGGCCCATGCGGCGCGGATCAGCTGGGCGGCGTCCTCGAGGGCCATCTCGCGCGGGTTGCTGGCCGGGACGACGCCGAGGATCAGCTCCGCGGCGCGCTCGAGGTCCGCCTCCTTGAGCCCGTGGTCGCGCAGCGCGCGCGGAGCTCCGATCTGGGCGCGCAGCCCGCTGAGCCCCTCGAGCGGGTCTGCGGCTCCCAGCGCCGCCGCGATGCGCTTCCCCGCCTCCGGGGCTGATCCCAGATTGAAGGCGAGCACATGGGGCAGCATCACGGCGTGGGTCTGGGCGTGCGGCAGGCCGAAGGATCCGCCCAGCACATGGCAGATCTTGTGGTGCAGCCCGGAGCCCGCTGAGGCGAAGGCAGTGGCGGCGAGATAGGCGCCGTACTGCAGCTGCTGGCTCGCCTCGAGGCTGCGGCTCGGTCCCTCGGCGGGCGGCGCCATCCCCCGGCGCAGGGCCCGGATGGCTTCCTCCGCCCCCAGGCGGTTCAGCGGATCCGCGTGAGGGGCCCAGAAGGAGTCGATGCAGTGGGCCAGCGCATTCATCCCGGAGGCGCTGGCCAGTTCGGCCGGGAGGTCACGCACCAGCTCCGCGTCGTAGACCACGGTTCTCGGCAGGACCACGTCGTCGGCTCCGGTGGCCTTGGCGCCGGCCTCGGTGACACCCCAGATATTGGTCGCCTCCGAGCCCGCGTAGGTGGTGGGCACCGCGAGGATCGGGGCACGGGTCTTCAGGGCGACCGCCTTGCCGAGCCCGATGGCGGAGCCCCCGCCCACGCACAGGATCAGATCCGCCTGGGCCTGGGTCGCGGCATCACAGGCCAGCTCGACCTCCTCCACCGGGACGTGTTGCCGGGCGCCGTCGAGCCGGTGGGCGATGCGCAGCGTGGCATGGAGTTCATCGGCGGCGCGCTGCGCGCTGCCGGAGGCGATCAGCAGGATCTGCTGGGCGCCGAGACGCTTCGTCTCGCTGCGCACATCGGTGGTCAGGTTTCCGGCGCCGAAGCAGACCCGCTGACCCAAGGTCTGGTGGCTGAAGCTCATGGTCATAGGGACCTCTCCTCTCGCGGCGGAGTCGGGACTGCCGACGCTGCAAGGGCGCCGCAAGATTCGGACAGCTGTCCGAGGGCCATTATGTGGTGGAAGCCACATTGACTGTCAAGGGTTCGACGGTTTGAAGCACCGCTGGTTCCATGCGTCGGTGCTGGTCAGCGTCGACCTTCCGGGGGGTTCAGCCGGCTCGGCGGAACGCGGTCTCGATCTGTTCCAGCGTGCGCTCCTTGGTCTCCGGGACCTTCTTGAAGGTGAAGAGGAAGGCGGTGAAGCAGATCAGGGAGAACCCGGCGAAGATCCAGCCCACGCCGAAGGCGGCGAGCGCGGTCGGGAACAGCAGCGAGACCAGGCCGTTGGCCAGCCAGTGTGCCGTGGTGACAACACCCATGGCGGCGGCCCGCACGCCCAGCGGGAAGATCTCTCCGAGCACCACCCAGACCAGGGCCCCCCAGCTGACCTGGAACATGAAGATGAACACGGCCAGGCAGGCCAGCGTGGCGATGCCCAGTCCGCCGAGCCCCTCGGGGGCCGGCATGACCAGGTTCACCACGGCGAGCACCGCGAGCGCCAGCGAGGTGCCCAGGGCGCCGATCAGCAGCATCGGGCGGCGTCCCCAGCGGTCGGTGTAGCAGATGGCGATCCAGACCGCGGCGATGTTCAGCGCGCCGATGATCAGGTTGGAGCCGATCGCGCCCTCGTCGGAGAAGCCGACGTTCTGCAAGGTGGTGGGCGCGTAGTAGAGCACCGCATTGATGCCCATGACCTGTTGATAGACCCCGAGCCCGAAGCCCACCCCGAGGATCGAGAGCACCCAGGGCCTGCGCAGCGCACGCAGACCGGTGACGCCCTCGCGCTGTTCCGCCTCGTGGACCTCGTGGATCTCGCCGAGTTCCCGGCGGGCCTCCTCGGGGGTCCGGTCGCGCAGCAGCATCGCCTCGGCCTCGACCTCCCGGCCGCGGTGGACCAGCCAGCGCGGGGTCTCGCGCACCACGGTGAGCCCCAGCGCGAAGAGCACCGAGGGGATCACCGAGAGGCCCAGCATCCAGCGCCAGGACTCCACCGGGGCGAAGGCCACCCCGACCACGAACCCGAGGAACTGCCCGATCACGATCGCCAGCACATAGGAGGCGGTGACCCGGCCGCGGATCCGCGCCGGAGCGATCTCGGAGAGATACACCGGCAGCACGACGGCGGCCAGGCCGGTGCCGAGCCCGACCACCAGCCGGGCGGCGAAGAGCACCTCGGCGTTGGGCGCGAAGGCCATCCCCAGCGGAGCGATCAGGAACAGCGCGGCGGTGATCAGCAGCACGGCCCGCCGGCCATAGCGGTCGGAGAGCCCGCCGCCCAGGCAGGCCCCGATGGCGGCGCCGACCATCAGGCCGGTCACGATCCCACCTTCGGCCCAGCTGCTCAGCTCGAAGTCCCGGCGCAGGTACACCAGCGCCGCGGAGATCACTCCGGTGTCATAACCCCAGTTCAGCCCGCCCAGGGCGCCGAAGAGGTAGATCAGAGTGGAGCCCCGGCGTCGCTGCGTAGCCGTGGGTGCTGCTGTGCTCATGGTGTTCCGTTCTCCTGCTGCTCCAGGCCCCAGACGCTGACCAGCGCAGGGAACGAAGGTCAGACTAGTCCGTGCCGTCGCCGGTGGCAGAATATCGAGCATGCGCATCACCGAGGGGACCCTGGATCATCCGGCCGTGCGGGCACTCATCGTCGAACATCTGCAGGACATGCACGCCACCTCTCCGCCGGAGAGCATCCACGCCCTGGACCTCGACGCGCTGGCCGGGCCCGGGATGACGTTCTGGAGCGCATGGTTCGAGCCCGCCGAGGTGTTGGCCGGATGCGCGGCTCTCAAGGAGCTGGACCCTGAGCACGGAGAGATCAAGACCATGCGCACCGCGGCCGCCGCGCGCGGGCAGGGTGTGGCGGCCAGGATGCTGACCCATCTGCTGGCGGTGGCGAGTGCTCGCGGCTACACCAGGCTGAGTCTGGAGACCGGGGTGGAGGACTACTTCGCCGCGGCGCGCAGGCTCTATGCGCGGCATGGGTTCACCCAGTGCCCGCCGTTCGGGCGCTACACCCCAGATCCGAACAGCGTGTTCATGACCCGGGTGCTGGGCTGATCAGCCCAGCTCCGCGGCGATGGTCTCCTTGAGGATCTCGCTGGTGCCGCCGAAGATCGTGAGCAGGCGCACCGCGAGGTAGGCCTGGGCCACCGGGTAGTCCAGGATGTAGCCGTAGCCGCCGTGAAGCTGCAGGCAGGCGTCCACCGAGGCCTTCGCTCGTTCGCTGGCGAAGAGCTTCGCCTTCGACGCGGTCACCAGGTCCAGCTCCCCGGCGTGAAGGCGTCCACGGTGGCCGCGACATAGCGCTGCGTGGCCTCCAGCCCCACCTGCAGCTCAGCGAGCTGGAACCGGGTGTTCTGATATTCGCTCACCGCTTGCCCGAAGGTCTGCCGCTGCGCCACGTAGCTCAGCGTCTGGCGCAGCACCTCGGCGGTGATCGCCGCGGCAGAGGTGGCGATCCCGAGCCGGCCCTGCGGCAGGATCGCCTTGGCGTAGTCCAGGCCGCGGCCCTGCTCCCCGATCAGGTTCGCATGAGGGATCTGCACCCCGGCGAAGAACAGCTCGGCGGTGTCGGAGGCCTTGAGGCCCATCTTCTCCAGCTGGCGGCCAGGCTGATAGCCGGGGTTGTCCCGCTTCTCGACCAGGAACAGGCTGAAGGAGCTCTCGGAGCCGCGCTGGCGCACGTCGGAGCCGTCGGTCCGGGCCAGCACCAGGGCGCCGTCGCCGGAGATGCCATTGCCGATGAAGGTCTTCTGCCCATCGAGGGTCCAGCCGCCGTCGTCGTTCTTGACCGCCTTGGTGCGCACCGCGCGCAGGTCGGAGCCGGCGCCGGGCTCGGTGAACGCCACCGAGGAGACGAAGGAGCCGTCCATGAAGCGGGGCAGCCAGGCCGCCTGCTGCTCGGCAGAGCCGAACTTCAGCAGCGCGGGGAGCACCCAGTCGTCGTGGAGGTGGAGGGCCAGGGAGACCGCGAGCGCGTCGGCGCGGGCCAGCTCCTCGTCGAGGATCATCCGGAACCGGTAGTCCCCCAGCCCCATGCCGCCATGCTCCTCGTCCACGGCGAGGCCGAGCAGCCCGTTCTCCGCCGCGGCAAGCCATAGCGAGCGGTCCATCATGTGCGCAGACTCCCACGCCTGGTAGTGCGGGGTGACCTCGCGGGCGACGAACTCGCGCACCACCTCGCGGAACTCCTCGTGGATCTCCTCGTAGAAACCGGTATACATCGTGGGTGGGTCACCTTTCGGGCGGTGCGGGAAGCGTGCGCTGGGGCGCAGGTGAGCGAGCGGGGCGGCGCTGAGTCGCGTGGGGTGCGGCTCAGACGACCTTGCCGATGGACTCGAAGCGGGTGAGGATGCGCTGGACCTGGGTGATCACCGGCATGTCGATCATCTCACCGCGGAAGCTGAACGCGCCGGCCAGGTCCGGGTCTGCACGATGTCCGGCGCCGGGTGTCAGCCCGGCGGTGTTCTCGAAGGCGGCGATGACGCCCTTGGCCCATTCCAGGTCGCTGGCGGTGGGCGTGTAGGCCTGCCGAATCGGGGCGATCTGTTTGGGGTGGATGCAGGCCTTGCCGATGAACCCGGAGGCGCAGGCGTCCTCGGTCTCCACCGCCAGTCGCTGCAGGTCAGGGACCCGGGTGAAGACTGCGTCGATGATCGGCACGCCCACGGCGCCGGCGGTGAGCAGCAGTCGATTGCGGGTGAACCGGATGATCTCGCGCTGCGAGCCGTCGTTGTTGCGCGAGGTGGTGCCGCCGATGCCGGCGATGAGATCTTCGGTCCCCCAGAGCAGCGCCACAGTGGCCGGGTGCTGCGCCAGGGCCAGGTCGTTGAGCACCCCCACCGGGGTCTCGATCTGCGGGATCAGCCCGACGCCGGGCAGCGCGGCGGCCACCTGGTCCAGGAGCTCGGTCTGTTCGGCCTTGGCGATGACGACATAGCTGATCTCGGTGCCCGAAAGCGCGCGCAGGTCCGCCTCCAGCTCGCCCGAGGCCGGAGCGTTGACCCGCACCAGGGTCCGCCTCGGGTCCATGGACCCGTCTCCCCAGTTCAGCGCCTGGACCATATTGTTCCGGGCGATGTCTTTCTCTCCGGAGATCACCGCGTCCTCAAGGTCGATGATCACCGCGTCTGCGGCACCGGCAGCCTTGGCGAAGAGCTCCGGCCGGCTGGCCGGGCAGAAGAGCAGGGCGGGACCCAGCGCGAAGCGGGCCGTGGGGTGAGGCATGTGTCTCCTCCGAGAATGGTCGGCGTGATGAGCGGGGTGGTGGCGATGCGCAGGGTCACCCCTTGCGGCGGCGCAGCTCCTCGATCATCTGCGGAATGACCTCGTGCAGGTCCCCCACCACGCCGAAGTCGGCGATCTCGAAGACCGGAGCGTCCTCGTCCTTGTTGATCGCCACGATGGTGCCGGCGGTCTGCATGCCCGCGCGCTGCTGGATCGCGCCGGAGATCCCGGCGGAAATGTAGAGCTGCGGGGAGACGGTGACCCCGGTCTGGCCCACCTGAGCGGCGTGTTCGATCCAGCCGGCGTCGGTGGCCGCCCGGGAGGCGCCCAGTCCGGCGCCGAGCTCATCGGCGAGGTCCTCCAGCGGGGTGAAGTCCCCTTCGACGCCGCGACCGCCGGCGACGACCACGCGCGCCTCCGCCAGGGCTGGACGGGCGGAGACCTTCAGGGCGGTGCGCTCGAGGATCTCGACGCCCCCCTCGGAGGGGCGCACCGGCAGCACGGTGCCGTCGGGCTGGTCTCCGGCGTGCAGGAGGGCGTCGACCCGCTGCGGGTCGAGGCTGTTCGGCTTGAAGGTCGCGACAAGCGGCCGACCCGGGGCCGGGATCAGCTGCGAGGTCGTCGTATAGGAGCCGGCCAGCTCCGACTTCGTGGCGATGAGTTCACCGTTGAGCGCCGCGACACCGCAGATGATCCCGGTGTCCAGGCGCACGGCGAGCCGGGCCAGGGCGTCGGTGATGTCCGCGGTGGAGGAGCCCAGGATGACCTCGGCCTCGCATTCCGCGACGGCGGTCTCGAGCAGGTCCACCACGGCGACCTCAGGGGCGGGCAGGCTGGTCTCGGCGAGGTAGACCTCACCGAGGCCGGCGATGGCCAGCGCCGGGGTGGGGTCGCCCTGGTAGGCGCCGACGGCGACATGGACCTCGCCCAGCGACTGGGCCTGCGCGATCAGCTCGCGCTGGGTCGGGCTCAGCGCATCGCCGAGCACATCGAAGAAGACCAGGACATTGCTCACAGCAGACGCTCCTTCGCGAGGAATTCGACGACCTTCAGACCGGCGTCCCCTTCATCGGTGATGATCTCTCCGGCGGTGCGCGGCGGACGCGCGGTGGTGCTCAGCACCCGGACCCTCGCGGTGACCTCTTCGGCGCGCAGCCCGATATCGGCGAGACTGAGCCGGGTGAGCGGCTTCTTCTTCGCAGCCATGATGGCCTTGAAGTTGGGGTAGCGCGGGTCGTTGGCCTGATCGGTGACCGAGACGACGGCGGGCATCGCCACCGCGACCTTCTGCGACTCGGTGCCGCCGGAGCGGGTGACCACGAGACGGTCCGGCGTCAGCTCCAGGCCGGTGGCGTAGGTGACCACGTGGGCGCCGAGGCGCTCGGCCAGCTGGGCGGGGATCGCGCCGGATTCGCCCTCTTCAGAAGCCATGCCGGTGAGCACCAGGTACTCGGGCTCGCCGGAGTCGAACTCTCCGGCTCCAGCCACGGTCTCCACAGCGGCCTTCAGCGCCACCGAGCTGGCCCAGATGTCCGCCCCGATCAGGGCCTCATCGGTGAGCTGATAGGCGTCATCGGCGCCGATCTGCAGGGCCTTCTTCGCGGCGGTGCTGGCCCCGGCGGGACCCATGGTCAGCGCGGTCACCCGCACCTCACGGTCCGCCGCGGCCTCGCGCAGCTGCAGGGCGGCCTCCAGCGGGTATTCATCGAGTTCGCTGAGCACGCCCTCAGCGCGGTCGATGCGCCCCTCGGCGTTGTAGCGACGCTCCAGCTGGGCATCGGGGACCCACTTGACCAGGGTGATGATGTGCAGGGGTGCATTCACCATGCGGTGCTCCCGCCTCACTCTCGAGATGTATGGAGAAACAGACCTTTTCCATGGTCGCATGAAACGCCGCGCCTGGCAGGGTCGTGAAGCCCTGCGACACCGGCCCCAACCCCAGCCCCACCCCTCCTGGGCGGTTGGGTTCTCTGGTCGATACGTTCCTGCCGGAAGACTCAACCACCCAGGAAGGGTGGGGTTCCGCAGGGCGGTGGACATCGGCATGTTCCGCTATATGATCACACTGTTCAGGAGCAGATCCTGGTGCCGCCCCGTCCCGCGCAGCGGACGCCTCACACTGGAGACCAACGCCATGGGCACCTCCCAGCATTGGCGGACCCTCGCCACGGTCCTGACCACCACCGTTCTTGCCGCCACTCTGATCGGCGCCTCCGCGCCACCCCCAGAGCCGACGACGCCGCCGCTCACCTATTCCGCGGTCAGCGCCTCTGCGCCGCAGCCTCAGCCTCAGTCTCAGCCGGGGTCGATCTCACCACGAGCCGCGCTGCGCTGAAGACCCTGCGCGCCCCCACGCCGACGATCTCCGGCGCCGCCGCCGTGGGCACGAAGCTCACCGCGAAGCCGGGCACCTGGACCAGTGGGACATCGCTGAGCTACCGCTGGTCCGCCGAGGGCAGAGCGATCAGCGGCGCCACCCGCAGCAGCTTCACTCCGACCACCGCGCAGCAGGGCAAACGGATCACCGTGCAGGTCACCGGCAAGCGCTCCGGGTACACCACAGCCTCGAAGACCTCTGCGGCCACGCTGAAAGTGGCGCGCTCCTCCACTCCGAAGATCAGCGGTTCGGCGACCACCGGGAAGGCCCTCTCGGCCAGCGTCGGGACGTGGACATCGTCGACGTCCTTCTCCTATCAGTGGCGTGCCAACGGCACCGCGATCAAGGGCGCGACCAGCCGGACCTACAAGATCTCCTCGGCTCACCAGGGCAAGCGGATCTCGGTACAGGTGACCGGCAAGAGGTCCGGACACACCACGCTGACCCGCACCTCGGCGTCGACCGCTGCGGTGAAGTCGCCGGCCCCGGTGAAGAAGCCGACCAGCGTGAAGATCACGTCCTCGACCTTCCACTGCCCGAAGGGCTACCCGGTCAAGGGCAACGCCAATTCCGGGATCTACCACGTGCCCAGCGGGGCGTACTACAAGGCGACCAAGCCCGAAGAGTGCTTCGCCACCACGGCGGGCGCCCGGAACGCGGGCTACCGCGCGTCCAAGCGCTGAGCCTCACCCCTCAGCACCCAGAAGGCCAGCACGCAGGAAGGCAGGGTCAGCGGGCGCGCGGGACCAGACGTTCGAGCTGGGTCACGTGCTTGGGCTCAAGCTCCGCCAAATTCGGGACCTCCAGCAGCAGCATCGTGCGCTCCACCTGATCGGCCAAGATCTCGATGGTCCGATCCACCCCGGCCCGACCACCGGCCATCAACCCATAGAGATAAGCCCGCCCGATCAGTGTGAACTTCGCGCCCAGCGCGATCGAGGCCACAATGTCAGCGCCGTTCATGATCCCGGTATCAATGGTCACCTCGAGGTCGTCTCCGACCTCACGGACCACCTCGGGCAGCAGATGGAACGGCACCGGGGCCCGGTCCAGCTGACGGCCCCCGTGGTTCGAGAGCACGATCCCGTCCACCCCGAGGCTCGCGAGCTTCTTCGCGTCCTCCACGTTCTGCACCCCCTTGACCACCAGTTTCCCGGGGAACAGCGCACGGATGATCTTCAGGTCCTCGAAGCTGATCGAAGGATCCATCGCCTTATCCAGCATCTCCCCCACCGTGCCCCCGGTAGAGGTCAGCGAGGCAAACTCCAGCGGCGGCGTGGTCAGGAAGTCATACCACCACCACGGTCGCGGGATCGCGTTGAGAACGGTGCCCAGGCTCAGCTGCGGCGGGATCGAGAACCCGTTGCGCTTATCCCGCAGCCGGGCCCCGGCCACCGGGGTGTCCACGGTGAAGAACAAGGTGTCGAACCCGGCCTTGCCGGCACGCTCGGTGAGGTCATAGGAGATCTCGCGGTCCTTCATCACATAGAGCTGGAACCAGTTGCGCCCGTGCGGGTTGGCCTCCTGGACCGCCTCGATGCTGGTGGTGCCCAGGGTGGAGAGGGTGAACGGGATCCCGGCGGCCCCGGCCGCGGTGGCTCCGGCGATCTCGCCTTCGGTCTGCATCAGCCGGGTGAACCCGGTGGGCGCGATCCCGAAGGGCAGCGCGGAGCGTCCGCCGAAGATCTCGCAGGAGGTGTCGACCTCAGAGACGTCGCGCAGGATCGAGGGGTTGAACTCGATGTCCTGGAACGCCTCCCGGGCCCGGGTCAGCGAGAACTCGCCCTCCGCGGCGCCGTCGGTGTAGTCGAACGCGGCCTTCGGAGTGCGCCGCTTGGCGATCTTGTGCAGGTCCTCGATGGTCAGCGCCGCGGAGAGCCGACGGCGGGAGGCATTGAAGTCGAACTTCTTGAACTTCATCAGCGGCGCGATGTCGCGCGGCTTGGGCAGTTGACGCTGAACCATTGAGTGCTCCTAGAC
Organism: Nesterenkonia sp. AN1; assembly: GCF_000582475.1. NCBI lineage: Bacteria > Bacillati > Actinomycetota > Actinomycetes > Micrococcales > Micrococcaceae > Nesterenkonia > Nesterenkonia sp. AN1. The sequence continues at coordinate 195,050 of NZ_JEMO01000015.1, read as the reverse complement.
CGGTCGCTTCGGCGACTGTGGAATTTCACGACTGTGGACGGTACGTGATGGGCGCACCGCGTTCGGCGCTTGTCTCACACGATGCCACCGATCCGGCCGTGCGCCCACCCCTGCGCCAAGCCTTCCGTCTAGCTCAGGCGACCTTTACCTGCACCACCGCCCAGGAGAGTGCCGGCAGGCTCATGGTGACCGCACCGCTCTGCCCCGACTCGCCCTGTCCCGACTCACTCAGTCGGACGCCCTGAAGCGGCACCAGCCCGACAGCCTCCTGGCTCTCGAGGTCATTGGCGGTATGCCGGTCACCTCCCTCGGGGATGGTCAGCACCTCCGCGCGCAGCACCTCGCTGGCGGTGAACCCGCGCAGGTCCAGGGAGACCTCAGCGGCCTCTTCCAGCCCGCGGTTCGCGACGAACAGGCTCAGCGCCCCGGTCTCTGCGTCGTAGGTAGCGGCGGCGTCGATGATGTCCACGTCGCCGTGCCGCTCGGTGTGCTGCTGATCCGCGTCCACGACCAGGCGCAGGATCTCGCCGGTGGCCAGCTCGGCGATCCGCGCGAAGGGCCAGAAGATGGTCTGCCGCCAGGCCGGCCCGTTCTCCTCCGACCGGATCGGAGCGATCACGTTGACCAGCTGCGCCTGGTTCGCGATCCGCACCCGGTCGCCGTGGCGCAGCAGCGAGTGCATCAAGGTGGCCACGACGACGGCGTCCGTGACCGAGTACTTGTCTTCGATCAATCGCGGATGAGACTTCCACTCCTTGGCCACCTGTTCCGGCTGATCCTCGGAGTCGACCCCCTGCTGGTACCAGACGTTCCACTCGTCGAAGGAGATGTCGATCTGCTTCGTGTGCTTCCCGGCCGCCTTCACCGCATCGATGGTCGCGACCACCCCGTCGATGAAGCCGTCCATGTTCACCGCCTCGGCCAGGAACGAGGCGGCGTCGCCGTCGTGCTCCTGGTAGTAGGCGTGCATCGAGATGTAGTCGACCTCGTCATAGGTGTGGCTGAGCACGGTCTGCTCCCAGGTGCCGAAGGTCGGCATCTGCTTGCCCGAGGAGCCCACGGCGACCAGCTCGATGTCCGGGTCCACCAGCTTCATCGCCTTCGCGGCCTCCTGGGCGAGCCGGCCGTATTCCTCGGCGGTCTTGTGCCCGATCTGCCAGGGGCCGTCGAGCTCGTTGCCCAGGCACCACAGCTTGATGTCGAAGGGCTCCTCGCTGGTACCTGCGGCGGCGGCGTGTTCGCGGCGGAGATCCGACCAGTAGGTGCCGGAGGGGTGGTTGGCGTATTCCACCAGCGCCCGGGCCTCGTCCACGCCACGGGTGCCCAGGTTGATCGCCTCCATAACCTCCATGTCCGCGCGCTTGGCCCATTCGACGAACTCATGCAGGCCGAAGGCGTTGGTCTCGATGGTGTGCCAGGCGCCGTCGATCCGCACCGGCCGATCCTCGCGCGGACCGACCCCGTCCTCCCAGTTATAGCCCGAGACGAAGTTGCCGCCGGGGTAGCGCACGACGGTGGCGCCGAGCTCCTTGGCCAGGGCCATCACATCCTTGCGGAATCCCTGGTCATCGGCCTCCGGATGGCCGGGCTCGTAGATCCCCGTGTAGACGCAGCGGCCCATATGCTCCACGAAGGAGCCGAAGAGTCGCGGGGAGACATCGGCGATGGTGAAGTCACGGTCGACGATGATGCGGGCGTGGGACATGGTGCTCCTTGTGATCGGGGGGGGGGTGCGCTGCGTGGTGCGCCTGATGGGTCTGGACTGCTGGATAGGGCTGTTAAGTCGAGACTGCTGGATCGGGACTGCTCGGGCTGGCGGATCGGGTCACTGGCCGCCGAAGCCGGTGGTCGCCACCCCCTTCACGATCTGGCGCTGGTAGAACAGGAACACGATGACCAGCGGCAGCGCGGCGAGCACCGCCTGCGCCATGACCTGGGAGTACTGCACGCCGTAGGCGCTGAGCACGGTCTGCAGCCCGACCGGCAGCGTCATCAGGGTGGTGTCGTTGATGATCAGGAAGGGCCACAGGAAGTTGTTCCAGGCCTGGATGAACACGAAGATCGAGACCGCGCCGAGGATCGGGCGTGAGAGCGGGAGCACCACGGAGAAGAACACCCGCAGCCGGCCTGCACCGTCGACCCGGGCCGCGTCTTCGAGCTCCACGGGCACCGCGTCGAAGAACTTCTTCAGGATGAACACGATCGGCGCCATCACGACCTGCGGGAGGATCAGCCCCCAGTAGGTGTCGACCATGTTGAAGGTCAGCATCTGGTAGTAGAGCGGGATGATCAGGGCCTGGGAAGGCACGATGATCGAGGCGATGACCATCAGGAAGAGCCAGCGGTTGCCCTTGAACTGGAGCCGGGAGAACGCGTAGGCGGCCAGCGCGGAGATCGCCACGGTGATCGCAGTGATCACCGCGGAGGTCCAGAGGCTGTTGAGCGCCCAGATGTAGACGTTGCCCTGGGAGAGGATCGCTTCGAAGGCCTGGGTGGTGAAGCCGCTGGGGCCGATGAGGTCAAGGCCTCCGGAGGCGGCGTCGGTCTCGGTCTTGAAGGAGGTCACCAGCGCCCAGAAGACCGGGAGCAGCCAGAGCAGCGCCATGAGCACCAGGGCGGCGAACGCGAGGATCCGGAGCAGCCCGAAGGGCTTCTCCCCCGGCATCCGGTTGGTCCGTCTCACCTGGGTGACATCGGCTACGGGGGCATCGATCTTGGTCATGGTCGTGGTGCTCATGAGTCTTCCTTCCGGCGGCGGAGCACGATCATCTGCGCGATGCCCACTAAGACGATGAGCACGAAGAAGATGTAGGAGATGGCCGAGGCGTAGCCGAAGCGGTAGCCCACGAAGCCGGCCTCGAAGATGTACTGCACGATCGGGCGTGAGCTCTCCGAGGAATTGCCGTTCATCATCTGATAGGCCTGGTCGAAGAGCTTCAGCGAGGCCAGCATCTGCAGGATCAGGATCACTCCGGTGACCGGCCCCAGCTGCGGCAGCGTGATCGAGAACAGCTGCCGCCAGGGACCGGCCCCGTCGACCGCCGCGGCCTCATACTGCAGCGTCGGGATGTTCTGCAGCGCCGCGAGGTAGAGCAGGAAGTTGAAGCCCACGGTCCACCAGATGGTCGCGATGGCGATCGAGATCAGGTCGACGTTGGCGGTCTGCAGCCAGGCGATCGGTTCGAGGCCGACGGCGCTGAGGATCTCGTTCGCCGCGCCGATCTCGGGGTTAAAGATCCAGACCCAGATCTGTGAGATCACCGTGGAGGCGAGCAGGAACGGCATGAAGAACGAGAGCCGCCACAGCCACTGGCCGGGCAGCCCGGTGTTCACCAGCAGCGCCATGATCAGCGCGATGAGCACCAGCGGCACCGTGGTGAGCACGGTGAACCACACCGTGTTGCCGATCGAGCGCCACATCACGGCGTCGGAGAGCGCCTCGGAGTAGTTCTGCAGGCCGATGAAGCTGCCGCCGGAGCCGGTCAGGGACTGATCGGTCAGCGACAGGAAGACCCCGTGGACCAGCGGCCAGATCACGAAGAGCACGAAGGCCACCATGAACGGGGCCAGGAAGGCCCACGCGGCCAGCTGGCCGCGGCGCCTGGCCTGTCGTTGAGTGGGCGGAGCGGGACGCGGACCAGACGCCGCTCCCGGCGTCACCTCCGGATCGGGTCCGACCGCGCTGCGGTCTGCCATCACATCTGTCATGACCGTTCTCCCTGGGGATCGGCGGGATTGGGCTGGGCGAGCATGGTGTTCACATAGCTGCGGAAGCCTTCCGCGGCCTCGGCATAGCCGCTGCCCGAGACCACCGCACCGCCGACGATCTGGCCGAACTGCTGGACGAAGTTGGATCCGGATCCGGTGAACCAGGCCACCGGGTCATAGACCAGATAGTCCGCGGCCTCGGCGTACTCCGCCTGCGGCGTGAGCTCGGCGTACGCCGGGTCCTCCACGATCGGCAGGTAGGCCGGAATATGGCCTGCTGCCGCCCAGGTCAGCGAGGACTTCAGCAGGTCTGCGACCACGGTGTAGGTGTCGTGGCGGGCCTGCTCGTCGGGTTCGCTCTGGTGCGGGAGCACGAAGGAGTGCGAGTCCGCGTAGACCGCGTTCCCGCCGAAGAGCGGTGGGATCATGGTCGCCCCGACCGGCACTCCGGCGTCCTGCATCGCGGGCAGCTCCCAGACGCCGGTGAAGTGGATGCCCGAGCGCTGCGCGGCGAACTCGGCGATCGCCACATCGATGGTGCCGCGCTGGGCGGCGATCTCGCCGTCGGCCAGGGAGTGCATGAACTCCAGCACCGCGGCGAAGGCCTCGGGGTCCATCTCCACCTGGCCCCCCGGGGGGAAGGTCATCTCGGCCCCGTGCTGGCAGTAGAGCGTGTAGAACAGCCGCCACATCTGCTGGCCGTCGCCGATGAATCCGTAGGACAGGCCGTGGGTCCCGGTGACCCCGGCGATCTCGCGACACATCTCGCGGAACTCCTCGGGATCGCTGGGGCGCAGCAGCTGACCATCGGAGTCCAACACCCCAGCCTGTTCGCAGATGTCGGTGTTGTAGAGCGCGATGAACGGATGCGCGTCGAGGGCGACGCTGTAGAGCTCTCCGTCGACCACCGAGGAGTTCCAGACCGGTTCGCTGAAGGTGGACTCGTCCACGCCGAGCTCGCGGAACCGGTTCAAGTCCCAGGGGTCCAGCAGACCGCCGGGGACGTAGCCGGGCACGCGGGAGGAGTGCATCACCGCGAGCTCGGGTGCGCGGCCTCCGGCGCCGGCCATAGAGAGCTTCGTGTAGTAGGGCGCACCCCAGGCGAGCACCGTGGGCCGGACGTGGAACTCGGGGTGGGCGGAGTTCACCCCGTCGATCAGGCCCTGCAGGGCGATGCCGTCGCCTCCGCTGAGCAGGTGCCAGAACTGCAGGGTCCGCGCGGCGCCGTTCTGGCCCGGGGAGCAGCCTGAGAGCGCTGCGAGGCCTGCCGCGGCGAGGCCCCCGGCCAGGACGCTTCGACGGTTGACGCGTAGTTCGGTCATCACTCACCACTCCGGACGTGCGCGGGCTCAAGCTCCGCAATCGTGATCGGCTGTATTTTACATCGATGTAAAGACTGCGCCCATCCTACACAGATGTGGCCCGTGTCACACTAGATCGGTGAGTTTTTTCCTGAGAAGCCAGCGGGGGGTCCCTGGGTGCTGGTGCGCGCCAGCAGCTCATAGGGGATCTCCTGCGCGCGGGGCGGCAGCCCACGATCCCGCATCCGGGAGGTCAGCAGGTCCAGCGCCGCGTTCGCGTAGGCCTGGTGGTCGAAGGCGATCGTGGTCAGCGGGGTGCCCGCGAAGCGCGCGTGCTCGACGTCGTCGAAGCCGCAGACCAGCACGTCTTCGGGCAGCCGGGCCCCCCAGCTGCGCAGCTCATGCATGGCGCCCAGCGCGATCGAGTCCGTGAAGGCCAGGACCGCGTCGAACTCCGCCCCCCGCTCCAGGATCTCTCGCATCCCCGCCGCACCGCCGGCGATGGTCCACTCCGGGACCTCCACCTGCAGCTCAGGCGACGCGGGAAGCTCCGCCTCGGCCAGGCCGGCGAGGTATCCGCGCAGCCGCTGCCCCTGGGTGGCCTTGTCCAGACCAGCCCCGTGCTCCGCGCCGCCCAGGGCGACGATGCGGCGGGCGCCGCGGGCCAAGAGATGGCGGACCGCGTCGCGGGCGGCGGAACGTGAGTTGATGAAGACCCGGTCGGTGCGGTGCTGCTCCACCTCGCCGATCAGCACGATGGGCGGAAGGTGGTCCAGATGCTCGACCACGCTGTCCTGCAGCCGCACCGGATTCAGGATCATCCCGTCGATCAGATGCGTGCGGGCCCGGGTCACCAGGTCGCGTTCCCGCGCCGGCTCCGCGGCGGTCTCTTCGACCTGGACCACCAGTCCGCGAGCGTGGGCGGCCTCCACCACCGCGTGGGTCATGCTGGCCGAGAAGGCGGCCCGCAGGTCCGGCTGCGCCAGCCCGATGACTCCGGACCGGCCGTTGCGCAGCCCACGGGCGCTGAGGTTGGGCACAAAGTCCAGCTCACGCATCGCCTGCTCCACGCGAAGCCGGGTCGGCTCGCGCACCTGCGCGGTCCCGGTCAGCACGTTGGAGACCGTCTTGGGAGACACGCGTGCGCGTTCCGCGACGTCGCGCATGGTGGGCCGAGAGCTGGGCGGGGTCATGACAGCAAGCCTAGGCCTCAATACACCTCGGCCGACACCGCAGGACCCCCGAAGCAGGGACTCATCGAGGGTCCAGCGGCACCGCGCTCGGACGATCCGCCCGGGAGCTGATGGTCACCGAGGCGCCGGTCTCCGCGGCGCTGAGCACCCCGGCCATCACCTCGAGCACGTGCAGACCCAGTGCTCCCTGCGCGCGGCCCAGCGTGGGGTCGCCGTCGAAGGCGCCGGACCAGAACAGATCGGCCAAACCGTAGCCGCGTGCCGCCTGCACGTAGCCGCCGGCGGTCTCCAGCGACTGCCAGGGGCCGCGATCGTGGGTGATCTGCACGTCTCCGGCGAAGTGATTCGGATCCGGGACCGCCATCGAGCCCTCGGTGCCATGGACCTCGATCGGCGGCGCCTGACTGGCGGTGCCGTCGAAGCTCATCACCAGCGTGGAGATGGCGCCCGACTCGTGGATCAGCGCCCCGGTGATGTGGCTCGGAGTGCTCACGCTCAGCTTCTCCCCCGCTCTGGGACCTGACCCGATCTCGCGCTCGGTCCGCAGCGCACTGGAGGCACCGATGACAGAGGTCACCGGACCCAGCAGCGTGACCAGACTGGTGACGTAGTACGGGCCCATGTCCAGCAGCGGTCCGCCGCCGGGCTGGTAGTAGAAATCAGGGTTGGGGTGCCAGCTCTCATGCCCGGAGGTGACCATGGTGGCCACCGCGCTCATCGGGGTCCCGATCTGCCCGGCGTCCACGGCGGCGCGTGCGGTCTGCACCCCGGTGCCCAGCACCGTGTCCGGCGCGCTGCCCATGACCACTCCGGCCGCTTCGGCGGCGGCGAGCATCTGCTGACCCTCAGCCACGGTCGCGGCGAAGGGCTTCTCCACATAGACCCCCTTGCCGGCGGCGATCGCAGCCAGCGAGGTCTCCGCGTGGGCCCGCGGGATCGTGAGGTTGATGACGGCGTCCACCTCCGGGGCGGCGAGCAGCTCATCGACGCTCACCCCTTCCGCGCCGCCGGTCGCGGCCACCTCTCGGGCCCGATCGAGATCCAGGTCGGCGACGGCGACCAGGTTCAGGTCCTCGAGACGGTTCAGCGTCTGCAGGTACTGGCCGCTGATGTTTCCGGCTCCGATGAGCCCGAGGTTGAGCGTCCGCTGCGGTTCGGACGTCGATGCCTGCGGCGATCCCTGGTGCGCCCCACGCGGCGACTCTTGCGGCGACCCCTGCGGCGATCCTTGCGGTAACCCTGCCCCGGCGCTCATCGGCTGGCCCAGAGCATGCCGCGCTCGATCATGGTGCGCACGTTCGGGTTCTCCAACACTTCGACGCGGTGCCCGGGGGTCGAGACGAAGACTCGGCCGCGGCCCCAGCGTCGGGTCCAGATCGCCGGGTTCACGTGCGGCTTCTCCCACTCGTCAAAGTCCCGCTTGGGCAGGGTGGTGGTGGCGAGCACGTCGATGAGCTGATCGTGGAGCACCCAGTACTGCTCGGTGACCAGGTCGAAACTTTCGATGCCGGTGGTGATCGGGTGATCGGCGGCCTCCGGTGCGATGTCGATGCGATGCGGGGTGTAGTAGTCGGACTGCTCACCGGTGCGCTCCTCGGGGTGCACCGCCGGGTGGTGGGCGAACTGCCCGCCGATCAGCTGCAGGTATCCGTCGCTGGCTCGGTAGGAGTCGGCGATGCCGCCGTGCCACCCGGCCAGCCCGGAGCCTGCGGCGACGGCGGTGCGCAGGCCTTCCAGCTGGTCCTTCTCGATGGTGGACATGGTCATGCACTGCACGATCAGGTCCACCGAGTCCATGGTCGCGGCGTCGGCGTAGACCTCCGGGGATTCATGGATCGCCACCTGGTAGCCGTTGGCCTCCAGGAAGGGCAGGAACATCTCGGTGGCCTCCACGGGCTGATGCCCGTCCCAGCCGCCGCAGACGATGAGTGCGCTCTTGGTCATGGTCTCTCTCAGTCTTGGGGTTCTGGTCGGTGGACCGGGGTGTAGCGACTGGCGTCCTGTGCGCTGGCCTCCACGGCGTGGAGCACCCGCTGGACCTTCAGCGCCTCGGCGAAGTCGGGCCGCGGCGCGGTGTCTGATTCCAGGGCGGCGACGACGTCGGCCACCTGGTGTACGAAGAGGTCCCCGTAGCCCAGGCCGTGGCCCACCGGCCACCAGTGATCGGTGTAGGGGTGCACCGCGTCGGTGACCTGGATGGTGCGGAAGCCCTGGGCCGCCTGGTCATCGCGGGCGTCGAAGTACTCCAGGGTGTTCATCGACTCAAAGTCGAAGGCGATGGATCCGAGACTGCCGTTGATCTCCAGCCGGTTGGCGTTGCGGCGTCCCTGGGCGAACCGGGTGGCCTCGAAGACGCCGATGGCCCCGCCGTCGAACCGCGCGGTGAAGGCCGCGGCGTCGTCCACCGTCACGGGGCCGCGCGGCGCGCCGGCTTCGGCGCGGCCGCCCAGTCCCTCGGCCGCCCCGGCAAGCGGGCGAGTCTCCACGAAGGTGTGCAGCATGGCGGAGACGCCGGTGATCAGCTGTCCGGAGACCCACTGGGCGGCATCCACGGAATGGGCGCAGATATCGCCCAGAGCCCCGCTTCCGGCCTGGTCCTTGTCCAGTCGCCAGTTCAGCGGGGTGTCGGCGTCGCTGAGCCAGTCCTGGAGGTACTGCGCGCGCACATGCCGGATCTCACCGAGCCGGCCCTCCTCGACGAAGCGCTTCGCCAGCGCCAGTGCAGGGGTCCGGCGGTAGCTGAACCCGCAGAAGGTGCGCACCCCCTCGGCCTCGGCCCGCGCGGCGGCGGCCGTCATCGCTTCAGCCTCGGCCACCGAGTTGGCCAGCGGCTTCTCGCACAGCACGTGCTTGCCGGCAGCCAGGGCCGCCAGGGCGATCTCGGCGTGAGTGTTGCCCGGGGTGCAGATGTCGACGACGTCGATGTCCTCGCGTTCGACGGCGCGGCGCCAGTCGGTCTCGATCTCTGCGATCTCCAGCCGGTCCGCGGCGGCCCGGGTGCGGGCCGCGTCGCGACCGACGAGCAGGGCGAGCTCGGGGGCGTGGTCAAGATCGAAGAACCTCGGCGCGGTCCGCCAGGCGTGGGTGTGGGCGACACCCATGAACGCATGGCCGATGATCGCCACCCGCAGGGGGCGTCCGGCGGACGTCGGGGCGGGCTGTTGAACTTCGGTGGACTCGGTCAATCGGACTCCTCGGCAGCAGCAGGAATGTGATCCGCGTCAACCTTACGCCTTGTGCCGCAAAACGCATCACCGCGCAACTAATCACTTCCTGTGGCGCCGGGCGCGCTCCAACAGGCCGGCTCAGTTGAGGTCGCTCAGGGCTGAGCTGTCACCCAGGTTCTCTGTGGAGATCACGCTGAGCGTGCCGTTGGTCTCCAGCACGACGGCGGCGATGCCGCCCAGATCTCCGGCACCGCTGCTGCGGATCGCCTGGTGCACCTCGGAGGCCGAGAGCCGGTTGCGGCGCAGCTGCTCCGCCTGCAGCTCCCCATGCCAGAGCACCACCGCGGGCCGTGCGGTGATAAGCGTTCGAAACCGGGGCGCTCGCGCGGAGATCCAGGCCAGGATGAACTGCAGCCCTGCGAGCAGCACCAGAGCCAGCGCACCTTCAGTCCAGGAGACATCACTGCTGAGCAGGATCGTCGCCAGCACGGATCCCAGCGCCACCGTGACGATGAAGTCGAAGGCGTTGAGCTGGCTCAGCGTGCGCTTGCCCGAGAGGCGGATCACCAGGATCAACATGACATACGCGGTCATGCCGATCAGCAGCACCCGCCCCAGGTCTGACCACGAATCGAACCACATATGTATCCCGCTTTCCGGCGCCGTCGGCGCCTGGTGGTGGGTGGCGCGCCGGCGCCTGGGCTGGCTCAGCTGCGCGACTCCGAGCCGAAGAGCAGATCCTCCAGGAACGCGTTGCGGAAAGTGCGATGCGGGTCCAGCTCCTCGGCCAGACGTGTGAAGTCCCCCAGTCGGGGGTAGAGGCTGGCGATCTCGGTGGTGGCGAACCGCTTGCCCCAGTGCGGCCGGGCGCCGAGCGGGAGCAGCTGTTCCTCGAGGCGCGGCAGCAGCGCCGCGACCTCCGCCTCGCGCTGGAGCCAGGTGAAGTGGAACCCGACGGTCTCCCGGCCGGAGGCACCGCTGAGCCACTGCTCGTCCGCCGGCATCGTGCGGATCTCGCTGATCAGGAGCAGCGGCTCGATCTCAGCGGCCAGGGCGCGCATCCGGCGCAGTCCTTCCACGGCATTCTCGCGCGGGAGCAGGTATTCGCTCTGCAGCTCGTCACCGTTGCTGGGGGTGAAGTCCAGCCGGAAGTGCGGCAGGCGCTGGTCCCAGCTGCCCCACCGCCCGCCCTGTTCGGTGGCGAACTCCGGGGGGCCTCCGGCGAGACCGATGTCCTGGCTCCGGGCGCGGACGCCGAGCACCTCTGCCGGAGGCTCCTGGGTGGACTTCATCCAGACCAGCCCGAAGTCCTCTCCGGCCCACCGGGTGAACAGACTCACGCTGTAGGCCGCGCCGGTGAGCTCCTCGAAGTTCTCCAGCACGCCGGCCCAGCTGACCCCGTCGTAGATGTCCTGGCGGACCTCGAAGCTGGGGACCACATCCAAGGTGAGCGTGGTGACGACCCCGAGGGCGCCGAGGCTGACCACCGCACCGTCGAAGTCTGCGTCGCCGCGACTGAAGGTCCGCAGGCTGCCGTCGGCCAGGATCATGTCCAGGCTGCGCACGGAGGAGGCCAGCGGCGGGTTGTGATCACCCGAGCCGTGGGTGCCGGTGGCCACCGACCCCGCCACGGTGATGTGTGGCAGCGAGGCCATGTTCGGCAGCGCCCAGCCCTGGTCCTGCAGCGCTGCGGCGAGGTCCCCATAGCGGGTGGCCGCGTCGAAGGTGACGGTACCCGCCTCGGCGTCCAGGCTGAAGACCCGCGGCATCTCGGTGAGTTCGACCAGTGTGCCGGTGGTGTCGGCCACGGAGCTGAAGCTGTGCCGGCTGCCCAACGCCTTGACCTGGTCAGACTCGGAGACGATCCGGGCCAGCTCCTCGATGGAGCGCGGCCGGACCAGCCGGTCGGCGGAGTAGGTGAGGTTCCCGGCCCAGTTGGCCTGCGGCTCCTGCTCGGGACTGCGCAGATGGCTCACCGCCGGGCGACCCGCGACGCTGACCTCGGCGGTGATCACGCGTCCGTCGTGGTCGGTGAGCTCCTGAAGGTTCTCGGTGGCAGAGGTGACCATCACCCGGTAGGGCGGCGCGGCGCTGAGCGCGATGGAAGTGGGCTGGCGCACCGGCACTTCGATGCGCTCGAGCAGCTCCCCGGAGGGTGAGTAGCGGTGCAGGCAGGACCCGCCCCAGACCGCGGACCACAGGCAGTCTTCGGCGTCGACGGTCATCCCGTCGGGGCCGCCCTCGCTGATGTGAATGAAGTCCTCGCCGGCGTCGAGTCCACCGGTGGCGATGTCCACCCGGTAGCGACGGATCCACCCGGTGGGGGTGTCGGAGAGGTACATCGTGGCCCCGTCGGCGCTGAAGGCCGGACCATTGGGGATGGCCAGGTCCTCGAGCACGATCTGGATCGACCCGTCGGGATCCAGCCGGAGCAAGAAGCCCTGCCCGGCGTCGCCGTCGTAGGCCATGGCGCCGGCCCAGAAGCGGCCGTGCGGGTCGACCACGGCGTCGTTCATCCGCAGCGGCACCGAGGAACGGCCGGCGGCGGGTTCACCCAGTGTCTCCACGACCTGCAGCTCACCTGTGGCGCAGCGCTCCAGCAGGGCGAGGCCCTTGCCGAGCGCCGCGATCCAGCGGCCGTCGGGTGCAGAGCTGTGCTGACGCACCGGTGCCACCGCGCCGAGCGGCTCGTCCAGGCTGCCCTGCAGGGTCAGTCCCGAGCCGGGCTCGGCGGTGGTGGAGTACAGCGCGCCGTCCAAGATGTCGACCAGCACGAAGGGGTGCGCGGCGGTGCCGGGCTGCTCGGTCTCCGGGACCGGGCTGATCCCGGTCTCCAGGAAGCGTGCACCTTCGCCGAGGAAGAGCCGCCGCTCGTCCACCGGGGCCCATGCGCTGCGGATTACCGAGGTGTGCTGTGCGGAATCGATGGTCATTCCCTCATACTTCCAGACGTGGGCGGTGTCACGGTGCGCGATGTCGCCCGGACGTCGTCGAGTGTGCGATCCGTCCAGGAGTTCGGCCTGACCTGGCCGGACCATCTGTTTGGATCGCACACTCGAGGACTGTCCCGGGTTCGCCGCAGGATCGGCCTCAGGCGCTGACCGAGGACCGCTTCTTGCTCCAGACGTCGAAGGCCACGGCCAGCACCAGCACCACGCCGCGCACGACGTTCTGGGTGGACTGGTCGATGCCCAGGATCTGCATCCCGTTGGACATCACCGCCATGATCAGGCCACCGATGATGGCGCCCTGGACCTTGCCGACGCCGCCGGTGACCGCCGCTCCGCCGATGAACGCTGCGGCGATCGCGTCGAGCTCGAACATGTTGCCAGCCGCCGGCTGCGCCGAGTTCGACCGGGCGGAGTAGACGATGCCGGCGACGGCGGCCAGCACGCCCATGTTGACGAAGAGCAGGAAGTTCACGCGCTTGGTCTTCACGCCGGAGAGCTTGGCAGCATCAAGGTTGCCGCCCATGGCGTAGATGTGGCGTCCGAACACGGTGCGCTGGGTGACGAATCCATAGATCAGCACCAGTGCCGCAAGCAGGACCAGCACGTATGGCATGCCGCGGGAGTTCGCCAGCTGCCAGCCGAAGGCCATGATGACCGCCACCACGGCGAGCACCCGGATCGCGAAGAGCCACAGCGCCTCGACCGGCTGCTTGTACTCCAGCTTCCGCATCCGCGCGCGCCATTGCTGCACGGCGAACCCGACCGAGGCCAGCGCGAAGATCAACAGGGTGAAGATGTCATAGCCGGGACCGCCGAGCAGTCCGTTGGAGAATCCGCCGGCGATCTGCCGATACTCGTTGGGAAACGGCGAGAGCGAGACGTTGTCCAGCACCTGCATCGCGAGCCCCCGGAAGATCAGCATGCCCGCAAGGGTCACTATGAACGCAGGGATGCCCACGATCGCCACCCAGAAGCCCTGCCAGATGCCCACCAGCACACCGGTGAGCAGTGCGGCGATGATGCCCACCCACCAGGGCATTCCCTCGCGGATCACCACGACGGCGGCCACGCCGCCGGTGAGTGCCACCACGGAGCCCACCGAGAGGTCGATGTGACCGGCGACGATGATCATCACCATGCCGATGGCAAGGATGAGGATGTAGGAGTACTGCAGCACCAGGTTCGTGATGTTCCCGGGGCTCAGCAGGGTGCCGCCGGTGAGCACCGTGAACAGCAGGACGATGAACACGAAGGCGATGTAGATGCCGCTCTGACGCAGATTCCGCGTCAAGAGCTCGATGAGATTAGATGTACCGGTCATGCCTCAGTCCTTCTCCCTGGTCATGAGCTCCATGAGGCGCTCCTGGGTTGCGTCTTCCACGGGAAGCTGCCCGGTGATCCGGCCGGCGGACAGCGCGTAGACGCGGTCGCACATGCCCAGCACCTCGGGCAGCTCAGAGGAGATCATGATGATCGCCTTCCCTGAGGCAGCCAGCTTGTTGATGATGGAATAGATCTCGTACTTCGCGCCGACGTCGATGCCGCGGGTCGGCTCGTCCAGGATCAGCAGCTCGGGTTCGGTGTAGAGCCACTTGCTCAGCACCACCTTCTGCTGGTTGCCGCCGGAGAGCTTCCCGATGACCGACATCACCGTGGGCGCCTTGATGTTCATGGAGCTGCGGTAACGTTCGGCCACCGCGATCTCCTCGTTGCCGTTGATCCAGCCCCGCGGAGCGACGCGTTTCAGCGCAGCCGCGGTGACGTTGCGGCGGATGTCGTCGATCAGGTTCAACCCGTAGCGCTTGCGATCCTCACTGACGTAGGCGATGCCCGCCTTGATCGCGTCGGCCACGGAGTCCACCTTCACCGGCTTCTTGTGCATATACACCGTGCCGCTGATGTCGCGGCCGTAGGACTTTCCGAACACGCTCATCGCCAGTTCGGTCCGCCCCGCACCCATGAGACCCGCGATGCCCACCACCTCACCGGCGCGCACATTCAGCGAGGCTCCGTCGACGACCTTGCGGTCGCGCTGAGTCGGGTGATTCACGTGCCAGTCTTCGACGCGGAACACCTCCTCACCGATGGTCACATCGCGTTCCGGGTACATGTTCTCCATGTCCCGGCCGACCATGCCGCGGATGATCCGCCGGGTGAGGTCCTCCCCATTGCGGGTGGCCTCGGCCATATCGATGGTCTCCACCGTGCCGCCATCGCGGATCACGGTGGTGGAGTCCGCCACGGCCGCGATCTCACCGAGCTTGTGCGAGATGATGATGCAGGTGACTCCCTCGTCGCGCAGGTCACGGATGAGACCGAGCAGGTGCGCGGAGTCCTCGTCGTTCAGCGCCGCCGTAGGCTCGTCGAGGATCAGCAGCTTCACGTTCTTGCTCAGCGCCTTGGCGATCTCCACGAGCTGCTGCTTGCCCACCCCGAGGTGGCCCACCGGAGTCACCGGGTTCTCGCGGAGACCCACCTTGTCCAACAGGGCCGCGGCCGCAAGGTTGACCTCGTGCCAGTTGATGATTCCCGCGCGGCTCTTTTCATTGCCCAGGAAGATGTTCTCCGCCACGGAGAGGTGCGGCACGAGCGCAAGCTCCTGGTGGATGATGACGATGCCCAGGGCCTCGGAGTCGTTGAGCGAGGAGAAGCTCACATGTTTGGACTCGAAGTGGATCTCGCCCTCGTAGGTGCCAGCCGGGTGAACGCCGGAGAGAACCTTCATCAGCGTGGATTTTCCTGCTCCATTCTCACCGCAGACGGCGTGGATCTCTCCACGTCGCACCTGCAGGTTCACGTCTTGGAGCGCCACCACTCCGGGGAACTTCTTAGTGATGGAGCGCATCTCAAGGATGTTCTCGTTCATGGGCCCTCCTTAGGACCTCTGCCGGAGGTCGGGCCCGGGGCGCTCGCCCCGGGCCCGACCGGCGTAACTGGTGAGCGGTGCTCAGCTCAGTGGTGGATCAGGGCCACTGCCCGATCGAGGTCACTGCTGGCCGGACTCGACCTGCTCCTCGGTATAGAAGTCGGAGTCGACGAGGATCTCCTCATAGTTCTCCTGCAGGATCATCTCCACCGGCAGCAGGTAGGAGGGGATCACCGCGGACCCGTTGTCGTAGCTCTCGGTGTCGTTGGCCTCAGGCTCCTCCCCGTTGAGGAAGGAGTCCGCGGCACTGACCGCCTGATCAGCAAGGTTGCGGGTGTCCTTGAAGATGGTCGAGTGCTGCACGCCTTCGGCGATCAGCGAGACCGAGGCGATCTCAGCGTCCTGGCCGGTCACGATCGGCAGGCCGCTCTCGATGTCGTCGCCCATGCCTGCGCCGCGCAGAGCGTTGATGATGCCGCGGGAGAGCGGATCTGCCGGGGAGAACACCCCGTGGAGCTCTTCGCCCCCGCTATAGGTGCTGGTCAACAGGTTCTCCATGCGCTCTTGGGCGGTCTCCTGCTCCCAGCGCTGCGTGGCGGCCTGTTCGATGGTGGTCTGGCCGGAAGGAACTGCCAAGGTGCCGTCCTCGATATAGGGCTCGAGCACGTCCATCGCGCCGTCCCAGAAGAAGCGGGCGTTGTTGTCATCCAGTGAGCCAGCGAAGAGCTCGACGTTCAGCGTCTCCTCGGGGGCGTCCTCGGCCTCCTCGAAGTTCTCGTCGAAGACCCCCAGACCATAGAGCAAAGCGTTGGCCTGCTCCTGGCCCACAGCGAAGTTGTCGAAGGTGACGTAGAAGTCGACGTTCTCGCTGTTGGTGAGCAGCCGGTCGTAGGAGATGACCGGGATGTCGGCCGCATCTGCGGCGTCGAGCTGGCTGGTCAGCGCCGAGCCGTCGATGGAGGCGATGATCAGCGCGTCGTAGTCCTGGGTGATCATCTGGTCGATCTGCTGCTGCTGGGTGGGGATGTCGTCGTCGGCGTACTGCAGGTCGGCCGTATAACCGAGCTCCTCCAGGCCCTCCTCGACGGAGGCGCCGTCGTTGAGCCAGCGTTCGTAGGTCTGCGTCGGCATGGCGACACCTACTGTCATGTCCTCCGGGGCCGCGTCCCCGCCATCGGCGTCGTCTCCGCCGCCGTCGCTTCCGGCGCCGCCTCCCGCGCAAGCGGTGAGACCAAGGACCAGAGCCGCCGAGATGCCCAACATCTTCATTGATCGGTTGTGCATGATGTTTCCTCCTGAGAAGTGATGTCTGCCGCTGTGGCAGGCACGTGGTGCGAATGAGTGGGTCTGATGCGCACAGCTGGCTAGAGCCCCTGCGCAAGTCGGTGGTAGGCGGCGTTGAATCGCAGCTCCTTGGCGAACCCGCGGGCAGTGGTCGCCGCATCGATCACTGCCAGCTCCATCCCGGCGATCTCCGCGAGATCCTCGAAGGCCTGAAGCCCGGCCCCGGTGGAGAGCACCGTGTGGTGGGCTGCCCCGGCGGTGAGCCAGCAGGTCGCCGAGGTCGCGAAATCAGGCCGCGGCTCCCAGACCGCGCGGGCCACGGGAAGGTTCGGCAGCGGCTGATCCGGGGGCACCAGGTCCACCAGGTTCGCGGTCAGCCGGAAGCGTTCGCGCAGATCAGACATCGCCACGACGACGCCCTCGCCGGGATCGGTGTCGAAGACCATCCTCACCGGGTCCTCCCGGTCCCCGATGCCCAGCGGGTGGATCTCGATCCGCGGAGTCGAGGTGGTCAGCGAGGGGCAGATCTCCAACATGTGCGCGCCCAGGATCTTCTCCCGCCCCGGAGTCATCTCGTAGGTGTAGTCCTCCATCAACGAAGCACCCCCGGGCAGCCCATGGCCCATGACCTTCGCGGCCCGGACCAACAGCGCGGTCTTCCAGTCACCTTCGGCACCGAAGCCGTAGCCGGAGCTCATCAGCCGCTGCACCGCCAGGCCAGGGAGCTGACGGAGCCCGCCGAGATCCTCGAAGTTCGTGGTGAACGCGGAGAACCCGCCCTCGTGAAGGAAGGACCGCATCCCCGCCTCCTGGCGGGCCGCATAGGCCAGGGATTCCCGGCGCTCCCCGCCGGCCTGAAGCTCAGCGGCGACGTCATACTCAGCGTCGTACTCGGCCAGCAGCTCATCGACCTGCGCATCGGTCACGGCGTCGACCCGTGCGACCAGGTCATTGACCGCCCAGGTGTTGATCGAGGTGCCCAGCCGGATCTCGGCCTCGGTCTTGTCCCCCTCGGTGACCGCGACGTTGCGCATATTGTCCCCGAACCGGCACACCCGCATGTTCGCCAATGCGTTCCACCCGGCCGCGGCGCGGGCCCAGGTGCCCACCTCGGCCTGCACCCGAGGATCGGTGCTGTGCCCGACCACGGTCTTCCGGCGCACCCCGGTACGGGTGGCGATGTAACCGAACTCCCGGTCCCCGTGGGCGGCCTGGTTCAGGTTCATGAAGTCCATGTCGATATCCGCCCAGGGCAGCGCCATATTCGCCTGGGTATGGAAGTGCAGCAGCGGCTTCGCCAGGGCTTCTAGCCCTGCGATCCACATCTTCGCCGGAGAGAAGGTGTGCATCCACACGATCACCCCGAGGCAGTTCTCATCCGCGTTGGCCTCACGCGCTGCGGTGCGGATCGTGTCGCGTTCGGTGAGCACCGGCTTCCACACAATGTCCACCGGGATCTGCTCTGCACGAACGAGGGCGTCGGTGACCTGACGGGACTGCTCGGCCACCGTCTCAAGGGTCTCGGGTCCGTAGAGGCCCTGAGATCCGGTGAGGAACCAGATCGACTTCCCCGCGAAAGGAGAAGCCAACAGAGAAGCGGTGGGATTCATGGTCTTCGAAGTTCCGGCGCTGGCGCTCATGTGTTGTCCTTCTGTCCATAGACGTTCTGATACCGCGCATAGAGCGCATCGATCTGGTGCTGCGCGATCCGCTGCGGCTCCCCATAGGCGCGGGCGAAGTGCACGGTGCGCGCCACCTCTTCACAGAGCACCGCCGCCTTCACCGCCTCCTTCGCATCGGCCCCGATGGTGAACGGTCCATGGCGGTCCATCAGCACCGCCTTCGACCGGGAGCCCCGCAACGTCTCCACGATGCCGCGGCCGATGGAGTCGTCCCCGATCAGCGCGAAGGGCCCGACGGGGATGTCACCGCCGAACTCATCGGCCATCATGGTCAGCACGCACGGGATCGCCTCACCCCGGGCCGCCCAGGAGGTCGCATAGGAGGAATGGGTGTGGACCACCCCGCCGACGTGGCCCATATGCCGGTAGACATAGGCATGGGCGGCGGTGTCGGAGGAGGGCGAGAGCCCGATCGAGGTGTCGTCATCGACCTTGACCCCGTCCAGGGTGCAGACCACCATGTTCGCCGCGCTCAGCTCGTCATAGCTGACCCCGGAGGGCTTGATCACGAAGAGCCCCGAGATATCGCCTGAGACGTTCTCCGAGGCGTGGGCGGCAGCCTGCTCGGCGCCTTCATCCAGGTCCACCCGGGCCGAGACATTGCCGGCGGTCCAGGCCACCAGGTCATTGCGGGGCAGCTCGGCATGCAGCGCGGCCACAGCCTCCCGCGCCGAAGCGATGGCCTCTCTGGCCGAGGCGGAGAAGTCGTTCAGATGCAGTGCGCTCATGCGCTGACCTCCTGGTGGCGTGCCCGACGCCGGATGGCCTTGAGCCGGCGCATCACGTCATTGCCGCCGCGGCCGAAGTGATCATGCAGCGCCCGGTATTCGGCGTAGAGCTCGTCATAGGCGGTCACCGCGTCTGGCTGCGGGGTGTAGGCGTTGCGCCGGCGCCCGCCCATGACGGCGCCGGCGGCGGAGGCGTCCGGGTAGGCTCCGGCGGCGACGGCGGCGTGGATGGCCGAGCCCAGGGCGGGGCCCTGGGTGGAGACGATGGTCGAGATCGGGAGCCCGGTGATGTCGGCGTAGAGCTGCATCAGGAAGGAGTTCCGCAGCAGTCCCCCGGCGACGACGAGCTCGGTCACCGGAACCCCGGAGTCGTTGAAGGCCTCGATGATGGTGCGGGTGCCGAAGGCGGTGGACTCCAGCAGGGCGCGGTAGCCGTCCTCGGGCTTGGTCGCCAGGGTCGCACCGAGCACCAGCCCGGAGAGCTCATGGTCCACCAGCACCGAGCGGTTTCCGGAATGCCAGTCCAGAGCGATCAGTCCGTGCGCGCCGACCGGCTGCGTGGCGGCCTTCTCGGTGAGCAGCTCATGCACGCTCAGGCCCCGGGTCTCGGCCTCCTCGCTGATGCTTCCAGGGACCTGGTTCGCCACGTACCAGGCGAAGATGTCGCCCACCCCGGACTGTCCGGCCTCATAGCCCCAGAGCCCGTCGGTGATGCCGCCATAGACGGCCCCGCACATGCCGGGCACCTCGGCCAGGTGGTCTCCGTTCATCACGTGACAGGTCGAGGTTCCCATGATCGCCACCATCTGCCCCGGCGCCACCGCGTCGGCGGCCGGAGCGGTGACATGGGCGTCCACGTTGCCGACGGCCACGGCGATGCCCTCCGGAAGCCCGGTCCACTCCGCCGCGGCGGCGCTGAGCCCCCCGGCGCGCTCCCCGAGCTGCCCGATCCGGTGCTCGAGCTTCTCGGTGACGAAGCCGGAGAACTCGGGGTTCAGAGCCGAGAGGAACTCCGCGTCGGGGTAGCTGCCGTCCTGGTAGATGCCCTTATAGCCGGCGGTGCAGGCGTTGCGCAGATATTCCCCGGTGAGCTGCCAGACGATCCAGTCGGCGGCCTCCACCCAGTGGTCCATGGCCGCGTAGATCTCGGGATCTTCCTCCAGGACCTGCAGACCCTTGGCGAACTCCCATTCGGAGGAGATGAACCCGCCGTAGCGGTTGATCCAGGATTCTCCGCGGGAGTGGGCGAGCTCGTTGATCCGGTCGGCCTGAGCCTGGGCTGCGTGGTGCCTCCAGAGCTTCACGTAGGCGTGCGGCCGGTCGGCGTATTCGGGCAGCTCATTGAGCGGGGTGCCCTGCCGAGTCGTGGGCACCACGGTGCAGGCGGTGAAGTCCGTGGCGATGCCGACGACCTGCTCAGCAACGACCCCGGCTTCGCGCAGGGCCGCAGGCACCGCGGACTTCAGCACATCGACGTAGTCGGCTGGGACCTGGAGCGCCCATTCCGGGGGCAGCGGCTCGTCGCGGTGGGCGGTGAGCGTCGCGTCCATGACCGCGTGACCGTATTCGTGGACCGCGGAGCCGAGCTCGGCTCCGTCGCTGAGGCGCACCACCAGGGCACGTCCCGAGAGCGTGCCGTAGTCGACACCGATGACGACTGCGTCCGCAGCAGGCATGGAACACCGTTCTTCCTTGAGCTGGATCTGACGTCGGGCAGATCCTGACCGATCGGCACATTCGGTCGTGACCTGGGTCACGTGATCTGCGTCTCAGCAATGTTAACGTTAACATCGCACTCCGCGTCAAGGCTTTCTCAAGATTCTCTGGTTCAGCTGCGGACGGCGGTGGATCCGCGTTCGATCAGCTCCGGGGAGATGAAGTTCGGCACGTGGGTCAGTCCGTCGGTGAGGTCCAGCAGCAGCTCCAGCGCCGCGCGTCCGGCCTCCTCGAAGGGCTGACGCACCGTGGTCAGCGGCGGGGAGAAGTACCCGGCGGCATCGACGTCGTCGAACCCGACCACCGAGATGTCCCCCGGGACGTGGAGCCCGCGCTCGGCCAGCGCCCGGATCAGCCCCAGGGCGATGAAGTCATTGGAGGCGAAGATCGCGTCGGGCAGCGGGTCCCCGCAGAAGAGCTCCTGGGCAGCCTCATAGCCGGCCTCGGCCGTCCAGCCGGAGGCCCGGATCATCGGTGGTGCGCTGAGATCAGCGACGGCGAGCGCCTGCCGCCACCCGACCACGCGGCCGCGGGCATCGAACCACTCCATCGGGCCGGCGATGTGGGCGATGGACCGGTGGCCGAGGTCGATGAGGTGCTGGGTGGCACGTCGCGCGCCGAGCTCCTGGTCGATGCCGGCCACGTTCATGTTTCCCGCAGGCCAGAGCCCAGAGGTGACCAGCACCAGCGGCACCCGGGCGGAGAGCTGCTTGGCCGCCTCGGCCAGCGCGGGCACCGGGGTGATCACCACGATCCCCTCGATCCCGTGGCTGAGGAAGAAGTCCAGTGTGGAGTCCACCGTCTCGGCGCGCTGATCGCGGACCACGCTGAGCGCTGTGGCGTAGCCGCGCTGCCGAGCGGCATTCTCGATCGCCCAGGTCATCCGAGTGGGACCGAAGTCGGTGTCACCCTGGCTGACCACACCGATCAGCCCGGTGCTCTGGGTCTTCAGCGCCCGGGCCTGACTGTTGCGCCGGTACCCCAGGGTGGCCATGGAGCGCTCGATCCGCCCGCGAGTGTCCGGGTGCACCGTCTCGGGAGCGTTCAGAACACGGGAGACGCTCTGATGCGAGACACCGGCATGTTTGGCGACGTCGATCATCGACGGCCGCCTGGCACCTTTGCGCTTCGCCACGCTCACCTCGCGGCTCCTCTCCCCTGCTCGAAATGATCCTGCCACATCCCCGCACCGACGCCGATCCCGAATTGTGACGTTTGACACAACTAACCCGGTGAGAATAGTTTGGAAAGCGCATTCCCATTCGTGCCTCCAAGGAGTTCCCCACCATGTCTGAGCCCCGCGTCCTGCGCATCGCCATGAACGGCATCACCGGCCGAATGGGATACCGCCAGCACCTGCTGCGTTCGATCCTGCCCATCCGTGATCAGGGCGGCATCACCCTGGCCGACGGGTCCACGGTCACCGTCGAGCCCATCCTGATCGGCCGGAATGAGGCGAAGATCAAGGAGCTGGCCGCCAAGCACGACGTCGAGCATCACAGCACCGACCTCGACGCCGTGATCAACGATCCCTCCGTGGACATCGTCTTCGACGCCTCGATGACCTCGTTGCGCCACGCCACCCTCTCGACGGCCATCGGCGCCGGGAAGCACATCTTCACCGAGAAGCCCACTGCCGAGACCCTGGATGAGGCCGTGGACCTGGCACGCCAGGCTCGGGCCGCGGGCATCACCGCCGGGGTCGTGCATGACAAGCTCTACCTCCCGGGCCTGATCAAGCTGCGCCGCCTGGTTCAAGAGGGCTTCTTCGGCCGGATCCTCTCGCTGCGCGGGGAGTTCGGCTACTGGGTCTTCGAAGGGGACCAGCAGCCCGCCCAGCGCCCCTCCTGGAACTACCGGCTCGCCGACGGCGGTTCGATGACCACCGACATGTACTGCCATTGGAACTACGTGCTCGAGAGCATCATCGGCACGGTCAAGACCGTGACCTCCAAGACCGCCACCCACATCCCGCAGCGCTGGGACGAACACGGCGAGGCCTATACCGCCGACGCGACGACGCCGCCTACGGCATCTTCGACCTCGAGACCCCGGAGGGCGATCAGGTCATCGGTCAGATCAACTCCTCCTGGGCCGTGCGGGTCTACCGCGACGAGCTCGTGGAGTTCCAGGTCGACGGCACCCATGGCTCCGCGGTCGCCGGATTGAACCAGTGTGTTGCCCAGCAGCGCGCCCACACCCCGAAGCCGGTGTGGAACCCTGACCTGCCGGTCACCGAGTCCTTCCGTGACCAGTGGAGCGAGGTGCCCGCCAACGCCGATCTGGACAACGGCTTCAAGGCGCAGTGGGAAGAGTTCCTCGCCGACGTCGTGGCCGGCCGCGAACACCGCTTCGGCCTGCTCTCCGCCGCTCGCGGGGTCCAGCTGGCTGAGCTCGGACTGCGCTCCGCCGCAGAACGCCGCACCCTCGACATCCCGGAGCTCACCCTATGAGCACCCCCGCCCCTGCCGACTCCGTGACCAACGACAGCACCCGAACCTCCACGGTCACTCTGCCGACTCTGCGGCTGCCCTCCCCTGAGGGTCAGCTGCTGGACTACACGATGACTGGTCCCGCAGACTTCACTCCCCCTACCAAGCCGCTGACCTCGCGAAAGGTCTACGCCGCGGCGCACGTGGTGCCGATGATGACGGCGGAGAACGTCCCCGGTGCACCCGCGCAGCTGGACTGGGAGGCCACCCTGGCCTACCGGCATGAGCTGTGGTCCTACGGGCTCGGCGTCGCCGACGCGATGGACACCGCGCAGCGCGGAATGGGGCTGGACTGGGCGGCGACCCAGGAGCTGATCCGGCGCTCGGCCGCCGAGGCCGCCGCCGTGGTGCGCACGCAGCGCCACCCCGCGGTGATCGGCCGCTCGGTGCGGGATCTGATCGCCTGCGGCGCCGGCACCGACCAGCTGGACCCCGGCCCCCTTGAGCCCGGAACGGCTGGCCTGGATGCGGTGCTCGCCGCGTACCGCGAGCAGCTCGCCGTGGTCGAGGACTCTGGGGCCAAGGTCATCCTGATGGCCTCCCGCGCGCTGGCCAAGGTGGCTGGCAGCCCCGAGGACTACCTCGCGGTCTACTCGCCGCTGCTCGACCAGGCCAAGGAGCCGGTCATTCTGCACTGGCTGGGCCCGATGTTCGATCCCGCGCTCACCGGATACTGGGGCTCCACGGACGTCACGGCCGCGACCAGCACCTTCCTTCGACTGATCCAGGAGAACGCCGAGAAGATCGACGGCGTGAAGGTCTCGCTGCTCGACGCCGCACACGAGAAGCAGCTGCGCGCCGCTCTTCCCTCGGGTGTCCGGCTCTATACCGGCGATGACTTCAACTATCCGGAACTGATCCACGGCGAGGACGGCGTGCACTCCGATGCGCTGCTGGGCATCTTTGCGGCCATCTACCCGGCGGCCTCGGCGGCGTTGCAGGCCTACGACGCCGGAGACCCGGAGCGCGGGTTGGCGATCATGGACTCCACCCGGGCGCTGGGCAAACACATCTTCACCGCCCCCACCCTGTACTACAAGACCGGGATCGCGTTCCTGGCTTGGCTCAACGGACACCAGAGCGGATTCCAGCTGGTGGGCGGGCTGCATTCCGGACGTTCACTGACCCACCTGGCGCATACCTTCGTGCTCGCCGATCAGGCCGGGCTGCTGCGCGACCGCAGCTGGCCGCCGAACGGATGACCGCGCTGTTAGACACCGGAGGACTCAGATGAGCTTCGAACTCTCGCTGAACACCGGCACGACGCCGAACCTGAGCCTGGAGCAGGCCGCCGAGGCGGTGGCCGAGGCGGGGCTGACGCACATCGGCCCCTGGCGCCACCTGCTGGAGCAGGCCGGTGGGGCGCAGCGGTCGGCGGCGATCATCGCCGCCGCCGGACTCACCGCCACCACCCTGTGCCGCGGCGGGTTCCTCACCCCGGCCGACGCCCCGGGCCGCCGGGCGGCGCTGGAATCGAACCGGGCCGCGATCCGCGAGGCGGCGATGATCGGCACGGCCGAGCTGATCATGGTGGTCGGCGGGCTGCCGGCCGCGGCGCACCTCATCGACGGCCGCGGCGACGCCGTGGAGCAGAGCATCGCGGACAAGGACATCCTCGGCGCCCGCGAGCGCGTGGCCGAGGGCATCGCCGAGCTGGTGCCCTACGCCGCTGAACATGGGGTCCGGCTGGTCCTGGAGCCGCTGCACCCGATGTACGCCGCGGACCGCGCGGTGCTCTCCACCCTGGGCGAGGCCCTGGACCTCGCGGCCCCGCACCCGGCGCAGACGGTCGGCGTCGTCCTCGACACCTTCCACGTCTGGTGGGATCCGCAGCTGCGCGAGATGATCGCGCGGGCCGGCGCCGAGCACCGGATCGCGAGCTATCAGGTGTGCGACTTCAACCTCCCGCTGGCCGCCGACGCGCTGAAGTCCCGCGGCATGATGGGCGATGGGTACGTGGACTTCCCCACCATCAGCCGATGGGTGGCCGAGGCCGGCTACACCGGGCCGGTCGAGGTCGAGATCTTCAACCAGCAGATCAACGACCAGGACGCGGCGATCACGCTGGAGACCATGAAGCAGCGCTTCGCCCAGCTGGTCCTGCCCGCCCTGAAGGGTGCGCGCCCAGCCGCCGAAGCTCCAGTACGCTGATCTGTGGTCACCCTCACACCTCAAAGAAGGAGAACACCATGACAGGTCCGATCATCGTCGGCGTGGACGGAAGTCCGACGGCCCAGCGTGCCGCCCATAAGGCCCGCGATCTCGCGCTGAAGCTCGATGTCGCGCTGCATGTGGTGTCCGCGCACACCGACGCCACCATCGAACACGTCAACAGCGGCTCGGACCAGTGGGTGGTCTCGGGTGCCGACAACGCGCTCTACATCGCCGAGCAGGTGGTCCGAGGTCTGCGCACCCCCGGGCTGAAGATCCACGCGGGATCGGCTCAGGGCAAGCCCGCGGAGGCGCTGATCGACTACGCGGAGAAGGCGGGCGCCCAGCTGATCGTGGTGGGCAACCAGCGCATGCGCGGAGCCCGTCGGGTGCTGGGCAGCGTCGCGAACACCGTGTCACACACCGCGGGCTGCGACGTCTACATCGCCAACACCTATGTCGACTAGGACCCGCAGACCCAGGGAGATCCACACGCGATGAGCACCACCGCCGCGCCGCGCATCGTCTGCGTCCCGGACTCGTTCAAGGGCTCCGCGAGTGCGGCCGAGGCCGCAGCGGCCATGGCCCGCGGGGCCCGCCAGGTCTTCGGTGCGGCAGAGATCCTCGAGCTGCCCTTCGCCGACGGCGGTGAGGGCACCCTGGAGGCGCTGCTGGCCGCCTGGGGACGCACTCCGGAGACCGTGGAAATCCATGACGCGCTGGGTCGCCCGGCGACCGCGCAGTACGGGCGTTCTGCCGATGGGCGCACCGGGGTGATCGAGGCGGCGCAGGGCAACGGGCTTCCGCAGGTCTCTGATGTCGCGCCGCAGCCGCTGCGCGCCGACACCTTCGGAGTCGGGCTCATCGCTCGTGCGCTGCTGGCCGAACCGGACTGCACCGAGATTCTGCTGTGCATCGGCGGCTCCGCGAGCACCGACGGCGGTACCGGTCTGCTGCGCGCCCTGGGTGCCGAGTTCCTCGACGCGACCGGGACGCCGGTGGACCCCGGCGGCGCAGGCCTGGGCGAGATCAGCTCCGTGGACCTCAGCGCGCTGGAACCCCGGGCCCGTCAGGTGCGCTGGCGGGTCGCAGTGGATGTGGACAATCCGCTCACCGGCGAGCGCGGGGCGGCGGCGGTGTTCGGACCTCAGAAGGGCGCGACGCCGGAGCAGGTCGGTCTCCTCGATGCCGGTCTCGCCCGACTCGCCGAGGTGCTGGGCGTCATGGGCGAGACCGATCCGGAGCAGCTGTGCGCAGCCCCGGGCTTCGGCGCGGCCGGCGGCATGCCGCTGGCGCTGACCGTGCTGCTCGGGGCTCAGGTGCTGCCCGGTTCGCAGATGGTGGCCGAGGCGCTGGACCTCCAGCAGACCCTGGCCCGGGCCGATCTCGTGATCACCGGGGAGGGTTCGCTGGACGCCCAGTCCCTCGGCGGCAAGGTGGTCCAGGCCGTGCAGCGCTGCGCCCCGCCCGAGGCGGCGGTGCTGGTGATCGCCGGGGCGGTGCAGCTCAGCGCGGAACAGTGCCGAGCCGCGGGGCTCACCGCGGCGTTCTCGATCGCCCCTGGCGCGGCCTCGCTGCCGGATCTGCTGGACCGGGCCGTGGAGCTGATCACCGACACCACGGCGCAGGCCTGCGGGCTGCTGGAACATCACCTGCCACAGGCTATGGACTCCGCTGAGACCAACTCCTCGGCGCGGCGCCACCTGCCCTGAGGGCACACTCGGCCGCTCCAGGGCGTCGCGCTCAGATCACAGGTGGGTCTGGATCTCTGCGTCGGAGCGGAGATCCTCGACATGGTCCAGCGCGGCCTCGTTGCGGGCCTGGTCCACGGCCTGCGATTCAAGGTCCTCACGAGCTTCCTCGAAGGACGGCATCTCGGCGGCGTCTTCACCCTCCGCACCTTCGGCGCCCCCGGCTTCCTCCTGGGCGGCGACGGCCTCATCGTAGACCTCACGAAGCTCCTCCTCAGAGGGCTCGGGGACCTCCAGCTGTGCCAGCACCTGATTGATCAGGACCTGGTTCTCCGCGTCCTGGGTGAGCTGCTCCCCGTCCATGCCCTGCTCTTCATAGGCCTCGATGAACTCCTCCGAGGATCCCATTCCCGCGGTCTCCGCGGCGTCGGCGATCAGCGCATCGATCTCCTCCTGGGAGGCCTCATAGCCCTCTTCCTGGGCATCCTGGAGCAGCAGCTCGTTGCCGATCATCGATTCCAGGGTCTGATCCTTGAGCTGATCCTGGTCGGGCTCCTCGCCGGTCATCTGGGACTGCATCGCCATCTGCTGGAACTGAGACTCATAGAGCACGGTGAAGTCCTCGCCGCTGATCTCTTCCTCGTTGACCTCCGCGACGACCTCCGGAATGTCTGAGGTGTCCGCCTCGGGCAGCTCGGGCTGCTCGCCCTCGGCGCCTTCCTCCGGGCTCGCCGCGCCGGCTTCGGCACCTTGCTCCTGGGCGCCCGCGTCCTCGTTCTCGGCGGCGGGGGCGTCACTGCATGCCGCCAGGGCCAGCACGCCGGCCAGGGCGAAACCTGTGGTCATCATCTTCATCGACAAGGCAAGGACCTCCTCATTGGTAGTCGAGCGCGAAACGTAGCACGCCCAGCCCAACACCGGGACCAGCCTGCATTCAGCTCGAGTTCAGGACAGCACCGCGAGGATGCCCAGCAGGCCGAGCACCACGGTGGCCACGGTCGTGGTCAGCACGGCGGGCACATCGGCCTCCATCTGCTCGGCCGCGATGCCACGAGACTGCCGCGTGTACCGCCGCCGCTGGGTGGCGTAGATCGCACCGGCGACGACGGCGCAGCTCAGCGCCAGCCCCACGGTCCAGAAGCCATAGTGCGGCAGCCAGCGCAGGAAGACCGCCCCCACCAGCGCGAAGAGCATCATGGTCCGACCCCAGGAGAGCACCGTGCGTTCGGGCTGCAGACCCGGATCCGCGTGCAGCGGGGCCGCCGGGGACATCAGTCCAGCACCACCAGCGCGATGACCACAGCCATGGCGACACCTGAGGCGAAGCTCAGCACCGGGATGATCAGCGGCATCGGCAGCGGATGTCCCAGGCGCATGCTGCGCTCCACGTTGAGCCAGCGCATGCCCGCGCCCACGCTGATCAGCAGTCCTACGCTGATCGTCAGCACCGAGACCACGGTGCGGTAGGGGTCGGCGAACACCTCGGCGGCGAAGGCTTCCACGGCGACTCCACCGGCGAGGAACGCCAGCGCGGTGCGGATCCAGGCCAGGAAGGTGCGCTCATTGGCGAGGGTGAAGCGTGGGTCAGGCTCCTGCCCGTGAGCCAGCAGGCGAGAACTCAGCCGTCCCCGCTGCGGGTCCGCGCGCAATGGGTCTTCGCTCACTGAGCCTCCTGCTCGCCGGTGCTGGTGCCGCTCACCGTGTGAGCGAGGCCAAGTCTTTCACAGCAGTCGCCCCCCAGCGGGGCTGCCGGGTTCAGCCGCGGGGCTTCATCCGGGTGTTGGGCAGCTCCGGGGCCGGCAGTGGAGCGGCCTGTCCGGGCGGGAAGTCGCCGAACTGCGGGAACGACCGTCCGTCGTCGTAGCGGGCCTCGGCCAGCACATCGCGCAGCCGCCCGTGCACCGGGCTGCCCAGCGCCCCTGCGGGGACCGGGACCTGATGCTCCGAGCCGTCGGCCCGGGCCGCTCGCTCGGTAGAGCCGTCCTCGGCGGCCCCGGCCAGCATGTGCAGCGGAGAGTCCTGCGCCGGAGGTTCGAAGCCCATCTCTGCCTGGTAGGCGTGGCGGAACGCCACGATCTCCTCGTGACTGCGTCCCACGAAGTTCCACCACATCACGATCTGTTCGCCCAGGGGCTCGCCGCCGATGAGCAGCGCGAGCACCGGCTCCTTCAGCGCCTCCACGCGCAGCATGGTGGTCCCGGTCTCGGTCACCGCCAGATGATCCTCTTCCACCAGGGCGCCGTTGAGCCGCACCGCACCCGAGATCCGCAGCAGTCCGTGCTCATGGGCGGCGGGGACCTCGATCTCGAGCACCGTGCCCGGCTCGAGGCGCAGCTGCGCCCCGGTCAGCGGAAGATAGGTCTTCACCGGCGAACGCTGACCCAGCAGCTCTCCCAGGAAGACCCGGGCCTCCCAGCCGGGACCCTGCACCGGATCCGGGCGGGCGGTCTCCAAGGAGGGCTCCACGAAGCGGTGTGCCTCGGGGAAGGCGTACCAGAGCTGGGCGCCGTGCAGCACGGTGGTGTCGGCGGAGGAGTACTCGGAGTGGCTGATCCCGCTGCCGGCGTTCATCACCGCCACCTCCCCGGGGCGCACGGTGGCCCAGTTTCCTGCGGAGTCCATATGATCGATCCGGCCCTCGAAGAGCCAGGAGACGGTGGCCAGTCCGGTGTGCGGGTGCCGGGGCACCCGCATCGGAGTGGCCTGCGTCAGGTCATCGGGCCCGTAGAAGTCCAGGAAGCACCAGGCGCCGACGAGCGATCGGGCGCGCTGCGGGAGGGTCCGGCGCACGGTCATCGCCCGCGGTCCGCCCAGCGGCACCGTTCGCGGCTCGAGCAGCTCCACCCCGTCCTCGGCGCGGGTGACGCCATCGCGCAGACCCTCAAAGGTGTAGGGCCCGTTGATGCAGACCTGCTCCTGCGGTTCGGTCTCGGTGCTGCTCATCGACGTCTCCTCTGCTGCGGGCGGCCAGCTTCAACCTTGATTATTTCAAAGTTGAATGAATAAGCCCAGGGTGTCCGCTCCGGGCGCAGGGAGCGCGTCGGCGACCGGGGCCCAGCCGGAGACCGGGGCTCAGTCGTCGGAGACGGTGACCGTGACCTCGATATTGCCGCGGGTGGCCTTGGAGTAGGGGCAGAACGCGTGGGCCTTCTCGGCGAGCGCCTCGGCCTGGGCCTGATCGACGTGAGGGATGACCACCTCGATGACCACGGCGAGCCCGAAGCCGCCGTCCTCGTCCTTGCCGATGCTCACCTTCGCCCCGACCGAGGAGTCGCTCACATCGGCGCCCTCCCCGGAGGCGATCTTGCGCAGCGCCCCGTGGAGGCAGGCGGCGTAGCCGGCTGCGAAGAGCTGTTCCGGATTGGCTCCCTCACCCGAGCCGCCCATCGGCGCCGGAGTGCTCAGATTCAGGTCGATCATGCCGTCTGAGGTGCGGGTGCGCCCGTTGCGTCCATCGCCGGTGGCCAGTGCTTCTGCGGTGTACACGGTCTCGATCGCCATGGAGGGATCCTCTCGATAGTCCTGCGGGGTCCCCGGCCGCCGCGGCGATTCCGCAGCAGTGCCGGTCATCCCCATAAAACACCACACCGCCGTGAGTGGCACAATGGAACATCGTGCGAACTACCGATGCCGTCTGGATTGCCCCTGGCGAACCACAAGAGATCCAATCTGACCTGGTCAGCCGCTTCCAACAGGAGTATGGCCGGGCAGCTTCGGGCACCTGGTTCGCCCCGGGAAGAGCCAATCTCAACGGCGAGCACATCGATTTCCACGCCGGTCGCTGCCTCCCGATGGCCCTGGCACACGGGACCTATGTGGCCGCAGCCCCGCGCACCGATGGCAGACTTCGCCTGCGCACCCTCGACGCCTCGCTCGACGACGGGGTCACCACCGTGAACCCGGACCAGATCGGACCAGAGGCAACGCCGGAAGAGGCCCATTGGAGCCACTACGTCTCCGGGGTCCTCTGGGCGCTGCGCGAACTGGGCAGGTCCCAGCCGACGTTCGCCGTGGACGAGGGCTTCGGCGCCGACCTGCTGGTGGTCTCCACGCTGCCCATCGGCGGGGGCCTGTCCTCCTCGGCCGCGCTTGAATGCGCTTCGATCCTCGCGTTCCTCGCCCTGGGCACCCCGTTCGGCCAGGACAATCCGCTCCAGGATCTCAACGCCGCGCTGACCCGGGAGAACCGTCGAGATCTCGCCGCCGCCTGCGTGCGCGCCGAGGTCGAGGTCGTCGGCGCCGGCACCGGCGGCCTGGATCAGACCGCGGCGATGCGCGCCCGGCCGGGCAAGGTGCTCTCCTTGGACTGCCGGGACTTCAGCGTCACCCCCTTGGACATCGGCTGCATCCTTCGCGGCTACCGGCTGATCGCCGTGGACACCGGGGAGGCGCATCGGCTGGCCGACGGCCAGTTCGGGGACCGTCGAGCAGACGCCGAGGCCGCCGCCCGCCTGCTGGGCTTCGACCGGCTGCGCGACGCGCTGCCCGAGCGCCCGCGCAAGGCCGACGTCTCCCATGTGCTGGAGGAGTTTGATCGGCTCGCAGAACAGCTGGAGACGCTCCAGGGACGCAGCATCGACGCCTGCCGGCGGCGACTGCGGCACGCCCTGACCGAGATGGTGCGCTCCGAAAAGCTGCATCATCTGCTCTCCGGGGAGGCCTACGGCGTGCGCCACATCGCCTCCACGGTGGGCGACATCCTCACCGCCGGGCACATGAGCATGCGCGACGACGCCGAGGTCTCCTTCGACGTCGCCGACCTCGTGGTGGAGACCGCGCTGGCCCAGGCGCCGAGGGGGCCCGACTCATCGGGGGTGGCTTCGGCGGATCGGTGCTGGTTCTGATCACCCCCGCGGCGATCCCCAAGCTCACCGTGGCCCTGGAACGCATCAGCCGCGGCATCCGCCTGCTCGACGTCGCGCCCTCCTCCGCCGCACAGGCGCTGTGACCACGCAGCCGGCCGCGCCATGAACCCTTCACCGACCGTGCTGCTGACCGGCTTCGAGCCCTTCGCGGGGATGGACCACAACCCCTCCTGGGACGTGGTCACCGACCTGGCCGCCGCAGCCGCCCGCACCGCGCTGCACGCCCAGCAGGTCCATGGCGAGATCGTGGTGCGCACCGCGCTGCTGCCGGTGGAGTTCCATGCCAGCGCCGAGCTTGTGCTCGAACAGATCGCCGACGCTGCCCCAGATCTGGTGATCGCGGTGGGCCTGGCGGCCGGCATCGATGCGGTGCGCCTGGAGCGGGTGGGCCTGAATCTGCGCGATGCCCGGATCCCCGATAATGCCGGGCACCAGCCCACCGAGGAACCCGTGGTCCCGGGAGGCCCTCCTGCGATGTTCTCCACCCTGCGGCTGAAGGCAGCCCATGCCGCGATCAGCGCCGCAGGAATTCCCGTGGCGCTCTCGCTCAGCGCCGGAAGCTTCGTGTGCAACAACCTGCTCTATGCGCTGCTACACGCGGCCCCGCCCTCGATGCCGGCCGGATTCGTCCACGTCCCGGAGCTGTCCGGGGCAGGATCGCCGGTCAGCCGCGCGCAGGCGGTGCGTGCGGTGGACCTGCTCCTGACCGAATCGCTGCACCAGGGACCCGATCTGAAGGTGCCCGCAGGCCTCCTGCACTGAGCCGCCCCAGCACCCGGCCAAGGTTGACCTCGTGCCCAGCTCATTTTCAGAGATCCTGCTTAGAATCCAGGTCAGAACGTTTTGCCCATCCACCAGGCACGACTCTGCCAAGCGAGGTGCACGAATGTCATCTCTTCCCGCACATTCCTCCCGCCAGGAGCTGGATCCCCCGGCCCCGGAACCCTCCGACCATCAGGTCCCGGGGCTCGGCCGCGCCAACTCCGACGTCACCGTCGCGGTCACCCTGGGCGTCGGCATCGGGGTGATCGTCTTTCTCCTGGTCCTGCCCTACCTCGGCGGGATCTGACCCCTCAGCCGGGCAACCCCACCCCAAGGACTGGACAGCCCCCGACCCGGTTCCACCGCGCCGCTTCGGTCGGTGTCCTGGTCACGCCCGAGTCCCGGTACGCTGACACGCTGTGAGCACCAGCAAGAAGTCCACCGCCAAGCGGCCCGCCGGACGGTCCTCGACCCCGCCGCGGAAGCGGAGCACGACGGCGGCGCGCCGACCCGCCGGCACCGGAACGACCGGGAAGGCCCGGTCAGTCGAGAAGACCCGACCCGCTGGTAGGGCCCGGTCCGCTGAAAAAGCCCGGACTGCTGGGAAGGCCCAGTCAACCCGCAAGGCCCAGTCAACCGGCAAGTCCCGTTCAACGGCCAAGGCCGGGTCGAACGGGAGAGCCCGTGCGAGGTCCGCGCCGGAACGGCGACCCAGCGCCCTGCGGCGCTTCGCCAGAGACTGGGGCCGATATCTCTGGGCGGTGATCGTCACCGTGGTCATCGCCGCGCTGCTCTTCGAGTTCACCATGATCTGGACCATCGGGGTGGGCTTCTACATGTTGGCCCTGGGTGAGTTCACCGGGCTCTGGATGCTGGTGGGCGGATACGCCATGGCCTGCACCCCCGCGGCCTTCGGGCTGCTCATCGCCACCGGCCAGTTCTGGAAGTCCCTGACCCACTCGCTCTGGATCGGGCTGCTCTACGGCACCCTGGGGTTCACGTTCCTCGACGTCATCCTCGGCACCCTCTGAACCCACATCCCCAGCCCGCGCCGTGGGACCCTGAAGATCACCGATCATCTCTCCGGGAGGCACCTCATGTCTGCACGGTCCGCACCTGGCCCGGCATCCCCCGCGAGCGCACCGCTGACCCCCACCGGACTCTCCGGGCGGATCGCCCTGGTCACCGGGGCCACCCGCGGAGCGGGCCGCGCGATCGCCCGCGAGCTCGCGGCGTCCGGGGCCGTGGTGTACTGCACCGGGCGCTCCACGGCCCAGGCTCCCTCTGACTACGGCCGAACCGAGACCGTCGAAGAGACCGCGCAGCTGATCCGTGCCGCCGGGGGTACCGCGCATCCGGTGATCGTGGACCACCTCCAGGTCGAGGAGGTCCGGGCGCTGATCCAGCGGATCGACACCGAGCAGGGTCGGCTGGACATCTTGATCAATGACATCGGCGGAGAGGCCTATGTGGAGTTCGGCAAGACGCTGTGGGATTCCGACCTCGCAGCCGGAAGGAAGCTCTTCGACACCGGATTCTCCACGCATCTGAACACCAGCCACGCCGCACTTCCGCTGCTCATCCGCAGCTCCGGGGGCCTGGTGGTGGAGGTGACCGACGGCACCCGCGGCTATAACGCGTCTCACTTCCGCGAGAACGTCTTCCACGACCTGACCAAGACGGCGGTGGACCGGCTGGCCTTCGCCCAGGGCCATGAGCTGGCCCCTCACGGCGGGACCGCCGTCTCGGTCTTCCCCGGCTGGCTGCGTTCAGAGATGATGCTCGACGGCTTCGGGGTGACCGAACAGACCTGGCGCACCGCTGCCGAGGCCAACCGCGGAAAGACCGAGGTGGTCCCGCCCTACGAGTTCGTCATCTCGGAGACCCCGGCGATGCTTGCGCGCGGGATCACCGCGCTCGCGGCGGATCCGCAGCGGACGGCATGGAACACCCTCTCGATGAGCTCCTTCGAGCTGGCTCAGCACTACGGCCTCACCGACGTCGATGGATCCCGGCCCGATGCGTGGCGCTTCATCACGGATCTGGAGACCACCGACGCCGCGACGCTGGAGGCCTCGGACTACCGGTGAGCCTGGGTCCCCCGCCCGGCAGAGCACACCACGGACCCGGCTAGAAGTCGCGGGCCATGTCCTGAAAGCGGGCGTAGTGGCCCTGGAACGCCACGGTGATGTCGCGGGTGGGGCCGTTACGGTTCTTCGCGACGATGATGTCGGCCTCCCCGGCGCGCTCGGTCTCCTTGTCATAGACCTCGGGCCGGTGCAGCAGCATGACCATGTCCGCGTCCTGCTCGATCGAACCGGATTCACGCAGGTCCGAGACCTGCGGCTTCTTGTCCGGGCGAGACTCGGAGCCACGGTTGAGCTGGGAGAGCGCGATGATCGGGACGTCGAGCTCCTTGGCCAGCAGCTTCAAGGTACGGGAGAACTCGCTGACCTCCTGCTGACGGGACTCCACCCGCTTGCCCGAGGAGAGCAGCTGCAGGTAGTCCAGCACCACGAGCTTGAGGTTATGACGCTGCTTGAGCCGGCGGCACTTGGCCCGAATCTCCATCAGCGACATGTTCGGGGAGTCGTCGATGAACAGCGGCACATCGTTGAGCCGGTCCACCGCCTCGGACATCTTCTCCCAGTCCTCATCACGGATATTGCCCTTGCGCAGGTCGGAGAACAGGATCCGGGACTCTGCGGAGAGCAGACGCATGGCGATCTCGTTGCGACCCATCTCCAGGGAGAAGAAGGCGGCGGTCATCTTGTTGTTCACCGCGGCGGCGCGGGCGAAGTCCAGCGCCAGGGTGGACTTACCCATGGCGGGGCGGGCGGCGATGATGATCATCTGTCCGCCGTGGAAGCCGTGGGTCAGGTCATCGAGCTCGCGGAACCCGGTGGGAATGCCGGTGAGTCCGCCGTCGTGGGCGGAGTTGGTCTCGATCTCATCGATCGTGGGGCCCAGGATCTCGGAGAGCGCGACATAGTCCTCGCTCTGCCGGTTCTCGGCCACGTTGTAGATCTCGGACTGCGCCTGGTTGACGATGCCCTCGACCTCGCCGTCGGCGGTATGTCCGAGCTGCACGATCTTGGTCCCGGCGTCGACCAGTCGGCGCAGGATCGCGCGCTCGCGCACGATCTCGGCGTAGAACCCGGCATTCGCGGCGGTGGGCACCGACTGGGCCAGGTTGTGCAGGTAGGCCGGGCCGCCGATGCGCTGCAGCTCGCCGCGCTTGGTCAGGTGATCCGAGATGGTGACCACGTCGGCGGGCTCGCCGCGCCCGTAGAGGTCGATGATCGCGTCGTAGATCAGCTCATGCGCGGGCCGGTAGAAGTCTGAGCCGCGCAGCACCTCCACGACATCGGCGATGGCATCCTTGGAGAGCATCATGCCGCCGAGCACGGACTGCTCCGCCACCATGTCCTGCGGGGGCGTGCGGGAGTCCACCCCTGCGGGCGATCCGGTGTCGTAGAGCTCGGTAGTCACCCCTCCACGATACTCGGTGCACGCAGTCCTTCGACCACTGCCTCCAGCCAGGTGTGCATCGTCTCTCGGGCCTGGGGAGTATCGGGATAGCGGCAGCGCAGGTGCAGTCCGGTCTCGTTGACCACGAACCAGATCATCACCCCGTCGGTCTGGACCACGGCAGAGATGTGCTGGGCGTTGAGCGCCTCGTCCACGTTGACCGGGAGCCTGCGGTGATCGAGCCAGCTCATCGCGAACATCCCCGGCTCAGCGGGCATCCCGCCGTAGGGGCGCATGATCGGGGCCAGCGGATGCGAGCCCAGCCGGATCGCCTCCTTCACCGCTTGGTAGCTGCCGCGCAGGCTGTCGTCGTCGTTCTCCAGCACCGCGTTGGTGATGAACCAGCCCACCGAGTCGAACCAGCGCGGCTCGTCTCGGCTGTGCACCGGGAAGACCGTGCGCAGCGGCTGGTCACCCAGTTCGCGGAAGAGCCGGGTCATCACCGAGACGGCGACGGCGATCAGTCGGACCCCCTCCGCCTTGGCGTGGGCCTCCAGCTTGTTCAGCTCTGCGGAGTCCAGCACGTCGCGGACCTCGACCTTCTCACTGACCGGCAGTGAGATATCACCCAGCGGCAGCGGGAAGGTCGGCATCACCCCGCCTCCTGCCTCCAGGATCTCCCGCCAGCGGGTGACGACCGCCTCGGGTGGAAACGGCTTGGCCTCCATCGCCCTGGTATGGGCCGCGAAGGACTCCGGCGCCGGAAGCCCATGGGCTGCGGGATGACCGGCGCGCAGGTTGTTCAGCACCGCGTTGAAGTCTCGGACCAGCACCAGCAGGGACCAGGCGTCCACGTGGGAGTGGTCGGAGCCGATGACGATCTGCGGCGACCCCGCGGTCTCGCGCACCGCAGCGGATTCACCGTCGTCGATCACGCAGAGCCGATGCGAGGGCATGCCGAAGGGGTCACAGACGGTGTCGAAATGGGCGCGCAGGGCGGCCTTGACCTCGGCCGCGTTGAGCTGCTCCCTCGGCGCTGCCAGGTGCGCAGTCTGCAGCCCCGCCCGCGAGCCTGTGCTGAATCCTATGGGGGCCCGGGGCGACTCGGGGTCCGAGAGCTGCTCCCAGGTGCCGGGCAGCATCGCGACCTCCTGCAGCAACAGGTCGCTGATCGGTCCGCCGGAGTCTCCCCCTGGACCGGAATTGGCGTGATGTGTGTCACTGCGGCGCGGAAGATGCTCGGGTCGCCACTCGAAGACCGTGCGCAGCGTGCCGTGGCGCTGGATCACCACCTGCCAGACGGCGGCGATCTCGTCCAGCGAGGCGGGCCCGTCGAGCTGGAAAGACACTGCCATCCACGATCCTGGCCGAGACCCGAAGCTGACATGGCGGTTCTGGTCGAAAGAGACCGGAAGTCCGCCCGGTGGGGCAGAGGCCTGGGCACCGTTCTGCTGAGGCTCGGCACTGAATCCGGCTCCGACGCCCCGGTCCGGTGCGACGGCGGCGGCAGGCTGGGCCACCACCGAATAGCTGGACAGACGTCCTGGCCTGGCGTGCATCTGCGCCACATTGGTCAACCGCATACGGCGTAGTCTAGGTGGCGTTCACTTCGCTGGCATGCTTCCGGCACAACTTGTTGTTCACCTGAGATGGAGGAGTCGAAGACCGTGGGGCTTTTCCAGACGGCAGGGGCGAAACTCGCCTACGAGGTCGCCGGTGAGGGTCCGACCTTCGTCCAGCTGCACGGACTGACCTCCTGCGCCTCACGCGAGCAGCGCGCCGGGCTGGACATGACGCTCAGCCTCGCTGACTGCCGGGTCCTGCGCTACGACGCCCGCGGACACGGCTCCTCCACCGGCCGTGCCGTGCCGGAGGACTACCTGTGGCCCCGGCTCGCCGAGGACCTGCTCGAGCTGCTCGACGAGCTCGCACCCGGAGCGAAGGTCCACGCCGCGGGCCCCTCGATGGGCGCCGCGACCCTGCTCTATGCCGCACTGCGCGATCCCGACCGCTTCGCCACGCTGACCCTGATGGTTCCACCCACGGCCTGGGCGACCCGCGCGGGCCAGGCCGAGACCTACCAGAGGTCCGCCGAGCTGATCGAGGACCACGGGATCGGCGCCTTCGTCCGGGTGGGGCGCCAGGTGCTGCCGCCGCCCGCCCTGGCTGACCGGCCGAAGGAGCGCGTCCCGGCGGTCAGCCAAGAGCTGCTGCCCTCGATCTTCCGCGGGGCCGGAGTCAGCGATCTTCCCAGTGCGGAGAAGATCCGCGAGCTCGAGGTGCCCACACTGATCCTTGCCTGGGTGGATGACTATGCCCACCCGGTCTCCACCGCCGAGAAGCTGCACCAGCTGATCCCGAACTCACGGCTGCAGATCGCAGAGACACCCGAGGAGCTGGACACCTGGCCGCGCCGGGTGGCGCGCTTCATCGCTGCACACCCCTGCTGAGCGCCCCCAGACGGGGGTGCGCTGAGGGGGCGGAGATCGGATCGCCGGAAGACCCAGCAGGATCACGGACAGTGAGCGCGTGATCCCCTTCCCTTGGCCGGTCTCCCGGCGACCCGATGTGCCCCAGATCCCGCCGCTGGGCCTCCCACGCTGTGTGTGCGCGGGGACGCGGTGAGCAGGATCTCCTCTGTTTCTCCGAGGCCTCAGACACGTCGACCACGGGCCAGCCTGAAAACATGCCTGCCGGCCCCGTGTCTCCGCTCCCGCCGCAGACTGCGGCGCCGCGTGAATGCGCGCTGGGCGGGGCCCAGCCAATATTCACGTCCGAGGGACTTTCCACACTTTAGGTCCCGAGCCCAGCAGGGGCAATAGGACGAAATGCCCCTGCCTGTGGAGTAAATGTGGACTACGCGGCGTGTCTTGTGCACAACATGTGCAGCAAGCTGTGGATAACATCCCAGTAACACCCCCATTACGCTGCTGACAAGGAGTTTTATGCCGACTCGTCTGTGCACCGCCCATGACGGATACCAGTTTTTCCATCATTGCGTCGTGTTGCCGTAACCCCCTCGTTAGGTGTATGCACCCTTCGACCCCTGGTTTTCCACAAGTTGTCCACACCCTGGTGAGAACCTGTCCGGCGGATCCGCGGATCCCAGCGGGTAGCGTGGGAGGACCAACCCCCGAGGAGACATCCGGTGCACGAGTCGATCAACACATACCTCCGTGAGGTGCTCAAGGAATCCAGCGCGGATGTCAGCGGCAAGCTTGCGGCCTACATCCCGCGGTTGCGAGACGCCGATGAGAAGCTGCAGGCGCTCGCGATGGCCACTGCGGACGGACAGGAATGCTCCGCCGGGGACGACGAGCACCTGTTCACCATCCAGTCCATCTCCAAGCCGTTCGTCTACGCGCTGGCGCTGGACGACATCGGTCTGGACCGAGTCCGCGAGATGGTCGGGATGGAACCCTCCGGTGAGGCGTTCAACGAGCTCTCCCTGGAGGGGGGCACCGGGCGGCCGCTGAACCCGATGATCAACGCCGGCGCCATCGCCACGCACCACCTGGTGGACCACACCAGCCACGAGGAGCATCCCGGTGGCCGGCAGAGCGAATCTCGCACCTCCGAGGTCCGCAGCAGGACCACCCGGATCCTTGATGGCATGTCGGCCTTCGCCGGGCGTCCGCTCGAGATCGATTGGGACGCGGCCGAGGAGGAGTACTCCACCGCCTACCGCAATATGGCGATCGCCCACATGCTGAAGTCTCACGGCTCCCTGGAGACCGAGCCCGATGAGGCCGTGCGCGGTTACATCGATCAGTGCTCGATCCTGGTCACGGTCAAAGACATCGCCCGGATGGCGGCCACGCTGGCGAACAACGGGATCAATCCGGAGAACGGTCTGCGCGTGGTCTCCGCCGAGTCGGCCCGCACCACGCTGGGCATCATGGCGACCTGCGGGATGTATGACGCCTCCGGGCGCTGGCTGACCCAGATCGGGATCCCGGCGAAGTCGGGCATCTCCGGAGGCATCATCGGGGTGCTTCCCGGCCAGGTCGGCATCGCCTCCTTCGCGCCGCGGCTCAACGAGGAAGGCAGCAGCGTCCAGGGCGTGGCGATGTTCCAGCACCTCTCGAACGAGCTCTCGCTGCACCTGATGAGCAGTGAACGGATCAACGTGATCGAGGAGCTGGAACGCCGCGGCTGAGCCGGACCCCCGGCTTCAGGCGGGGCCTGAGCCTAGACCGAGCCCACGCGCGCGGCGCAGCCTCAGGCGGCCGCCGCCGTGCCGCCCCCTGGGACGGGGTCGCGACCCTCGGCGCGGCGACGGGCAAGGACCTGATGGGTAGGCGGTTCAGGGGTGCTCTGCGGGGCGCGTGCGGCCACCTCTCGTCGCAGCACCGGCACGACCTCCTCCCCCAGCAGGTCGATCTGCTCCAGCACGGTCTTCAGCGGCAGTCCGGCGTGGTCGATCAGGAAGAGCTGACGCTGATAGTCCCCGGCGTAGTCTCGGAAGCTCAGCGTCCGCTCGATGACCTGATCGGGCGTGCCCACGGTCAACGGGGTCTGCGCACTGAAGTCCTCGAGCGAGGGTCCGTTGCCGTAGACCGGCGCCCGGTCGAAGTAGGGCCGGAACTCCCGGATCGCGTTCTGCGAGTTCCTGCGCATGAACACCTGGCCGCCGAGGCCCACGATGGCCTGCTCGGCCGGCCCGTGGCCGTAGTGCGCGTAGCGAGAGCGGTAGAGCTCGATCATCCGCCCCGTGTGTTCCTTGTTCCAGAAGATGTTGTTGTGGAAGAACCCGTCGCCGTAGTAGGCGGCCTGTTCAGCGATCTCCGGTGAGCGGATCGAGCCGTGCCAGACGAAGGGCGGGATGCCATCGAGCGGGCGAGGGGTGGAGGTGAATCCCTGCAGCGGGGTGCGGAAGCGCCCGGAGAAGTCGACTTCGGTCTCGCGCCAGAGCCGGTGCAGCAGCGCGTAGTTCTCCAGGGCCAGTGGGATCCCGCTGCGGATGTCCTTCCCGAACCAGGGGTAGACCGGACCGGTGTTCCCCCGACCCAGGGTGAGATCTATCCGGCCCTGGGCCAGGTGCTGCGCGAAGGCGTAGTCCTCCGCGATCCGCACCGGGTCCGTGGTGGTGATCAGGGTGGTCGCCGTGGAGAGCTGGATCCGACTCGTCTGCGCCGCCAGGTAGGCCATGAGGATCGGCGGGTTGGCCGGAGCCACGAAGGGCGGGTTGTGGTGCTGCCCGACCGCGAAGACGTCGAGCCCTGCCTCTTCCGCCCGTTTCGCGATCGTCACCATCGACTGGATGCGCTCGTGCTCGGTGGGCACCCGTCCAGTTCTCGGGTCCGGGGTCATGTCGCCGATGCTGAATATGCCGAACTGCATAGCTGCTCCCTGCGCCGTCACGGGTGACCCGGTCCACCCCGGTCACTGATTCAAATTTGAAGCACGTTCAGCATAACCGGCGCCTGCCCGAGGTCATTCCCCACAGACGCCCCTGATCGCGGGTCGGCCGGGGCTTCCTCCAGGGCACAAGAGAGCCCCGGCCTCCCGCAGGAGTCCGAGGCTCTCTCGTGTTTCAGCCGGGTTCGGCTGGGATGCTGCGTGCTGCCTACTTCGAGCCGACGACCTGCAGGTCGAGGGTCGCTGAGACATCAGCGTGCAGGCGAACGGTGGCCTTGTAGCTGCCGACTGCCTTGATACGTGCGGGGATCTCGACGGTGCGCTTGTCGATGGAGCCCAGGCCGGAGGCCTCGACCGCATCGGCGATCTGTGCGGAACCGACGGTTCCGAACAGGCGACCGGAGTCGCCGGTCTTCACGGTGATCTTCACGGGGGCAGACTGCAGCTTGGTGGCCACTGCCTGTGCTTCCTCGACCGTTGCGATCTCGCGAGCCTTGCGAGCGGAGCGCAGGCGCTCCACATCCTTTTCGCCGCCCTTGGTCCAGGCCAGTGCGAAGCCACGCGGCAACAGGTAGTTGCGTGCGTAGCCGCTTCTGACGTCGACCACATCTCCGGAGGCGCCGAGACCGGTCACTTCCTGAGTCAGGATGAGCTTTGCCATGGTTGTTCCTTTCCTTCCCAGTCAGTCCTGGATCAGCCGCGGCCTGCGCCGGCGTACGGCAACAGTGCGACTTCGCGAGCGTTCTTGATCGCCTGGGCGATCTTTCGCTGCTCCTGGACAGTCACGCCGGTCACCCGGCGTGCGCGGATCTTGCCTCGGTCGGAAATGAACTTCCGCAGCAGGGCGGTGTCCTTGTAGTCAATGACCGTGATGTCAGCAGCCTTCAGCGGGTTCGCCTTGGGCTTTGGCTTCTTGAGTTCAGCCTTTGCCATCGTGGTGCTCCTTCTCATTCTCGGAGCCCGCACCTGTGGGATGCGGGATGGTGGATAGTGTGTGTGTTCAAGCCGCTGTTCGTGGGCTCGAGGAGCGCGAGGCGCTGCTCAAGCTCAGAACGGTGGCTCGTTGTTGTCAGGGGTGCCCCAGCTTCCGCCGCCGGAGGGCTGGCCGCCCCACGGATCCTGCGGTGCGGAATCGTTGTTCCACCCGCCGGAGCCGCCGGATGACGAGCCGCCGCCGGAGTTCCCACCGCCGAAGCCGCCGCCGGAGGCCGCGCCGCCGGCGTTGCCGCCGCCGAAGCCGCCTCCGCCGCTCGGACGGCCGCCTTGGCCGCCGCTCGAGCGCTGGACGCTTGCCGTGGCGAAGCGCAGCGAGGGACCGATCTCATCGACGTCGAGCTCCCAGGAGGTGCGGTTCTCCCCCTCCTTGGTCTGGAACGACCGAGCCTTCAGGCGACCCTGCGCGATCACGCGGGTGCCCTTGGTGAGGGACTCGGCGGCGTTCTCTGCGGCTTCACGCCACAGCGAACAACGGACGAAGAGAGTCTCTCCGTCCTTCCATTCGTTGGCTTGACGGTCGAAGAACCGCGGCGTAGACGCGATGGCGAAGTTGGAGACCGCTGCACCCGAGGGGGTGAAGCGGAGCTCTGGATCTGCCGTCAGGTTGCCTACAACGGTGATGATGGTCTCGCCGGCCATGGAAATGCTCCTTGGTTGCTGGTTCGCCCTGACAGGTGGAATAGACCACCTGGAGGATTAATCGATCTTCTGTTCCTCGGGGCGGGTGATCTTGGTGCGCATGATCGTCTCGTTCAGGCGCAGCAGTCGGTCGAGCTCGGCGGCGGCGTCAGGAGTCGAGTGGAAGTTGACGACGGCGTAGACCGCTTCCGTCTTCTTCTGGATCTCGTAAGCCAGGCGGCGACGGCCCCAGACATCGACGTTGTCCACGGTGCCGCCGTCCTTCTTGACGACCTCCATGTACTTGCCGAGAGTCGGTTCCACGGTGCGCTCGTCAACCTCGGGGTCGACGAGCACCATCAGTTCATAGTGACGCATTGTGTTAACCCACCTCCTTTGGCCTTGCGGTCACGGGATTTCCGTAACAGGAGGGTCTATCTGCATCTGCATCTGGGCCTTTTCCTCCGCCCTCGGCATGAGGGCAGGAAGGATCAAGGTCAGACAACCTGCACCATCCTACCGGCTTTGCGCCAGGGCGACGAACGCGCCCGCTCAGCTGTTGAGCGAGGTGGTGAAGAAGCTCGCTACGGCGTCCCGGAGATGAGCGATGTCCTGGACCCCGCACATCTCCCGGGCCGAATGCATCGAGAGCAGCGCGATGCCGACGTCGACGGTGCGGATGCCCAGCCGGGTGGCGGTGATCGGCCCGATGGTGGAGCCGCAGGGGAGGTCGTTGTTGGAGACGAACTCCTGGGTGGGCACTCCGGCGGCGCGGCAGACCTGGGCCCACATCGCCGCCCCAGGAGCGTCGGTGGTGTAGCGCTGGTTGGCGTTGATCTTCAGCAGCGGACCCCCGTTGGGCAGCGGCCGGTTCGCCGGGTCATGGCGTTCGGAGTAGTTCGGGTGGACCGCGTGCCCGGCATCGCTGGAGAGGTGCCAGGAGGCCGCCAGCGCCTGAGCCCGCTGGGTGGTGGTGGCATCGGGCTGACCTGCGGCTCGGCCGAGGCCTTCATAGATCCGGCCCAGCACCTCTTCCAGGAACGGCCCGGCCGCGCCGGAGCGCGAGGCCGAGCCCAGCTCCTCGTGGTCGAAGGCGGCCAGCATCGGAATGACCGTGCCCGCCTCGGCCGCCTCCGCGGTGCCGATCAGGGCGCTGAGTCCGGCGTGGACCGAGGAGAGGTTGTCGAGCCGGCTCGAGGCGAGGAACTCCTGCGCCGCACCGAAGGTCGCCGGGGCCTGGGCGTCGGCGAGGA
Organism: Nesterenkonia sp. AN1; assembly: GCF_000582475.1. Lineage (NCBI taxonomy): Bacteria > Bacillati > Actinomycetota > Actinomycetes > Micrococcales > Micrococcaceae > Nesterenkonia > Nesterenkonia sp. AN1. Next base: position 150,794 of record NZ_JEMO01000015.1, on the reverse strand, counting down.
CCACGTCATAGCCGTCGACCTGGGCGGGGTCCACCCCGGCGGATGCGGCCAGCAGGCCCAGCACGTCGGCGGCAGCCGCCTGCTCCGCGGAGCCGGCAAGTCCCAGGATCGGAGCGGTGTGCGCCTGCTTGCCCAGCTTGAGGCCCTCGTTGACCTGACGGTCCAGATGGATGGCCAGCTGCGGGATGCGAGCCACGGGCCCGGTGGAGGCCAGGTGTGTGGCTCCGTCGCGGGTGACCAGGCGCCCGGCCAGGCGCAGCTCCCGATCCAGCCAGGAGTTCAGCAGCGGTCCGCCGTAGACCTCGACGCCGGCCTGCAGCCAGCCCTGACTGATCATCGTGGACTTGGGCTTGAGCTTGAACCCGGGGGAATCGGTATGTGCCCCGAGAATGCGCAGCGGGGTCATCGGGGACGCCCCGGCAGGCACCACCCAGGCCAGCACGGCTCCATCGCGGACCACGACGTAGCGTCCGGGCTCGGCGGGCCAGTCCTGATGCTCACCCAGCTGGGTGAATCCGGCGCTGACCAGCCGCTGCGCCGCCACGGTCGCCGCATGGTAGGAGGAGGGCGAGGCGGTCACATAGTCGGCGAGGTCTTCGATCAGCTCTTCGGATGTCATGCTCGCCATCCTAATCAGAGGCCTCGATTCCTGCGGGGCCCGCTGCCAGCGTGGCCGCATGTCAGCAATGTGGGCCGGCCTTCTCATCAATCTCCTGCTCTTGGTGGCGCTGCTGCTGATCGTGATGTTCGTGCTGCACGCCACGATCCGCGGTGCGCAATGCGCTGCGCGACCACGACGCCTACCGCGAGGAGCAGGCCCAGACCCAGGCCCATGCCCATGCCCAGGCTCAGGCCGCAGATCGGATCCGCAGCCAGTCCGAGACCTGACCCGCCGCGCACCCTACGGGCTAGAGCGGACCGATAAGCCCGGTCTGGAACACATAGACCACGGCCTGCACCCGGTCCCGCAGCTGCAGCTTGGTCAGGATCCGACGCACATGGGTCTTCACCGTGGCCTCGGAGAGGAAGAACTTCGCGGCGATCTCCGCATTGGAGAGACCCTCGGCCACGGCGAAGAGCATCTCGGTCTCGCGCTGGGTCAGGGGTTCGCGCGGGACTCCATCGTCCATGGCCTCGGCGATCTCCCGACCATCGGGCAGCGGCCGCCCCGTGCCGGTCCCGGCGCCGGTCGCGTCGGTAGTGCCGGTCCCCGCGCCGCCTGCAGCTCCGCGAGCGCGGCGAGCTGCCCCGCCGCTGGGGCTCTGCGCTGCTGAGGGTTCGATCCGGGCTCCACCGCGCAGGTAGACCTCCAGCAGCCGCTGGGTGATCCGCGGGGCCACCACGGCGTCGCCCTCTGCCACCACGCGCACCGCGTGGACCAGGTCCTCCGGGGTGACGTCCTTGAGCAGGAAGGCGCTCGCGCCGGCCTGGAGTCCTGAGAAGGCGTATTCGTCCAGGTCGAAGGTGGTCAGGATGATCACGCGGGTCTGCGGGAACTGCTCGACCACCTTCGTGGTGGCCTCGATCCCGTCCATCCGAGGCATCCGCACATCCATCAGCACCACCTCTGGGCGCTGGCCAGGGGGGAGCGCGTTGAGCGTCTGCAGCGCCTCGATCCCGTCGGCGGCCTCCGCCACGACCTCCAGGTCCTCCTCGCCCTCGAGGATCAGCCGGAAGCCCATCCGGAGCAGGTGCTGATCATCGACCAGCATCACCTTCAACGGGCCGGTGCGCGGCTCGTCCCCGGGCACGGCGGCCTCGAGGCGTGCGGGGTGTGCCGCGTCGTCGTGGTGGTGGTTGTTCACCTGGTCATCCCTTCTGCGGCGGTTCCAGCACCGCGCGCACCATCCAGCCCCGGCGCGGTGCCGGGCCTGCGTAGACCGAACCGCTGTAGAAGCCTGCGCGCTCCTCCATGCCATGGATCCCCAGGCCGCTGCCCACCGATTCGCGGCGCTCACCATGGGCCGGGTGCACGCCGTCGTCGGTGATCGTGAGCACCACCTGACCGGTGGCCGGCATTCCCAGCGCGGCCTGGTCCGCCGCGCTGAGGCCTTCAGAGCGCAGCCGTCGCGACTCTTCCAGGCTCGGACCGGGGCGGTGTTCGATGTGGACCGCCACCTCGGTGACCTGGCGCCCGTAGCGCAGCACGTTGGTCAGCGATTCCTGGATGATCCGGTGCACCGTGAGACCGAAGCCGGCGTCCTCGGGCAGCGAGGGCCCGGTGAGGCTCACGGTCAGCGGCAGGCCCGCTTGTCGGAAGTTCTCATAGAGGTCCTCGAGGGATTCCCCGACCGGGCGCCGGGCGGCGCCGACGTCCTGGCCCTCGCGCAGCACCCCGATCACGCGCCGCATGTCTCCCAGTGCGGTGCGGCCGGTGCCGGAGAGCTCTTCGAGGACCTCGCCGGCGCGGTGCGGATCCTTGCGCGCCACGATCCGGGCGCCGTCGGCCAGCGAGATCATCACCGAGAGCGAATGGGCGATCACGTCGTGCATCTCTCGGGCGATCCGGTTGCGCTCGGCGACCTGGGCCAGCTGCTGGCTGCGCCGGGCCCACTCCAGGACCTCCTGTTCATGGCTGCGGCCGCGGCGCACGGCGGCACCGATGCCGGCGGAGATCCCGACGCTGAAGAACATCATCACCGCCAGGATGCTCAGCGACTCGAACTCGCTGAGCCCCATCGGATCGTAGTAGTTCTCCATCCACCAGCTGGGCTGGTTCCGATCCGCCCAGATCTCGGTGCGCAGAAAGGTCAGATACCCCAGCACACAGGCAGGAAGACCGGTGATCAGCCCCACCAGCAGTCCGCGCTGCAGCGCCACGGCGTAGGCGGCGAAGCACAGTCCCATCATCTGCACGCCCTGCCAGGGGTAGAACAGCAGCAGCACCGCCTCGGCCAGGGCCACCAGGGCAAGCACGCTCAGCGGATGCGAGCGACGGAAGCACAGCGCAGCGATGATCACGCCATAGCCGATCAGCAGCCACAGCGCGCCGCTGCCCAGATCGTAGAAGGCGTAGGGGTAGACCCAGAGGGTCAGCAGCACATAGACCCCGATGACCACCGCGTCCATCGACCTCGGATGCCTGCGGAACCAGCCGCGCAGGCCGCGCCGACGCACGATCGCGAGATCCTCGAAGCCGGCCGGCATGACCTGTCCGGTGGGGGATTCGGAGGGCGCCTGGGTGATCACGGCACCGACTCTACCCAGTGGCGCGGCACCCGGCTCAGGCATCGCGTCGAGTGAACAGCAGCCACCCCGGGATCAGCACGACGCCGGCCCAGGCCAGCAGCAGCCCACCGGCAAGCGGCACCGGCAGGTCTGTGGCCAGGGAGGCGCTGCCGGCGGTGAACTGGCGCTGCAGCGCGAAGATCTCGAAGCGGGCCAGCTCCTCGACCCATGGGGCGAAGTCGGTGAGCGCCTGCAGCAGACCCAGCGCGATGGGTCCGCTGAAGAGCAGCAGGCAGTAGGTGACCACCGCTCCGGCAGTGCTGCGCAGCAGCGCTCCGAGCCCGAACCCGAGTGAGGCGGTGATGATCACCACCGCCGCGTTGCTCAGCGTCATCCACCAGAGCTCGGGCTCCCCCAGCGGGGGCATCACGTCGTAGAACCCGGCCAGCGGCAGCAGGACAAGGAAGCAGAGCAGCATCAGCGCCGCGGTGAGCGCTGCGATGAAGCCGCAGACCGCCAGCAGCTTCGCGGTGAAGAACATGCTGCGGTTCGGCACCGCGGCCAGCGAGGACCGGATCGAGCCCGAGGTGTGCTCGGTGGTGATCGCGACCGCCGCGAGCGCCCCCATCAGCAGCGTGACCAGGGTGAAGCTGAAGTAGACGCTCTCGAAGAGGCCGAGCCCGGTCAGCTCAGTGTCCAGGCCCTGGACCGGAGGTTCGGAGAACAGGTAGCGGGTGCTGAACACGGTGGCGGTCAGCGTGAGGATCATCACCGCAAGTGCGGCCAGGCTCAGCCACCAGTTCAGCCGAAGGCTGGTCAGCTTCAGCCACTCCGCGCGCAGCGCACGGGTGAAGCTGACCTCGGCGGGACCGAACGCCGAGGCCGCGGCGTTGCCCGCCGGATGATCAACGGCGCCGGGTTGGGTGCTTCCCGGGGCGCGGGAGGTGTTGGGGTTCATAGCAGTCCTCCGGAGCGGTGTTCGACATAGTTCCCGGTCAGCCTGAGGTAGGACTCCTCCAGGGAGGAGTGCAGCGGGGTCAGCTCGTGGATCACCACGCCGATCTCCAGTGCCCGGCGGCCGATGCTGCGGGCGTCGATGCCGCGCGCCTCGAAGGTCTCGGCGTCCTGGCAGACCAGGGTGATCTGGGCTCCGGCGAGCGCGGTCATGAGCGCCTGCGCGTCCTCGGTGCGCACCAGCACCCGGGTCTCTCCCGCCGGGTCGATGAAATCGCCCAGCGGCTGATCGGCGATGATCCGCCCCTGTCCGAGCACGATGAGATGATCGGCGGTCTGCGCCATCTCCGACATCAGATGAGAGGAGATGAACACGGTCCGTCCCTGGGCGGCGAGTCGGCGGACCAGCTGGCGGACCCAGCGCACGCCCTCAGGGTCCAGCCCGTTGATGGGCTCGTCGAAGATCAGCACCCCGGGGTCACCCAGCATCGCAGCGGCGATCCCAAGCCGCTGAGTCATCCCCAGGGAGTAGCTCTTGATCCGTCGGGTGGCCACGGAGCTGAGTCCGGTCATCTCGATGACCTCCTGGACCCGAGCCTTGGGGATGGCGTGGGTGGCGGCCAGGATGCGCAGCTGCTGCTCCCCGGTCCATCCCGGATGCCACGCCCCGGCGTCGAGCACCGCCCCGACCTCGCGCAGCGGGGCGCGGTGTTCGGCGTAGGGCCTGCCGTTGATCGTGATCTGCCCGGCGCTGGGCCGGTCCAGCCCCATGGCCAGCCGCATCGTGGTGGACTTCCCCGCCCCGTTGGGACCCAGGAAGCCGGTGACCCGGCCCGGCTCCAGCGCGAAGCTGATCCCGTCCACCGCGGTTCGCTCCCCGTAGGTCTTGCGCAGGCCGCTGGCTGTGATCATGGCTCCACGCTAGGTCCGCACCGGTGCGGTGCGCATCACGCTGAAGGATGATCCTGGGCCGGTTTCACGTGAAGCGGCTTCACCGCGTAGGTCCAGGCGCGCAGCGGCGCCTCCATCGGGCCGCGGTCGAAGAAGCGCAGCCACAGGTGCGAGAGCCCGAGCTGGCCCAGCCAGAGCACGACGACGACGCCGCCCACCTGGCTCGAGCTCAGCTGCCCGGCCAGTCCCAGGCCCAGCGGGGCGCCCAGCGCGGAGAAGATCAGGGCGAGCACCAGGGACTGGCCCAGGTAGTTGCTCAGCGACATCCGCCCGGCCGGGGCCAGGAGGCGCACCAGCCAGCTGAACCCGCGGTGGCGCGTGACCAGCAGTGCCGCCAGGACATAGCCGGTGGCCTGTACCGGTCCTGCGAGGAAGATCAGTCCGGCGCTGAGCGTCCCAGCGCCCAGTCCACCGGCTCCCGGCTCGCCGCCCCAGACCATCCAGGCGGCGGTCACGCTGAGCCCGCCTCCCACCGCGAGGGCGGGCAGCATGACCGAGACCAGCCGCGCCGTGGCGATCTCTCCGGCGAGGATCCGCTCCAGCATCCGCAGGCGTCCGAGCACCAGCCCCAGCAGGAAGGCCGCGAACGCGATGGGCCCCTGCACCAGCAGCATCGAGGGGGCCACGAGCGCGTAGGCGTCCAGCTGGAAGGCCAGGTAGCTGCCGAGGCTCCCGGTATAGGCCGCCCGGGCCTCCTCGCTGGCCATGATCAGCCCGGAGCTCTCCATGGACTCCGGGCTCATCGCCGCGCCGTCCATCAGCGGAGCGGACTCCAGCCACCAGGTCAGTGCGCCCAGTCCGAGGAGCGCCAGCGCCACCACGACCCAGAGCCCGGCGGCGAGCAGCAGCGCGGCCCGGGTGCTGATCCGGCGCAGCCCCAGCAGTGCGAAGCCCAGGACGGCGTAGGCGAGCAGGATGTCGCCCACGAAGAGGAAGACCCCATGCAGCAGCCCGAGGACCACCAGTCCGGTGAAGCGACGCTGTGAGCGGGAGACCTCGCTGACCCCGGCGCGGTGCGCGGAGCTCCACTGCAGCACGAAGGCCAGACCGAAGAGGAAGGAGAAGATCACATAGGACTTGCCCTCGAAGACCGCTGTCGCGGCGAAGGCCACCCACTGATCAGCAGCGGCGAAGGCCCCGCCGTCGTCTCCGGAGCCCGTCTCGCTCAGTCCGGCGGAGCGCCCGCCGCCGACGAGGTTCTCCGGAAAGGCGAAGTACCAGATGTTCACGGACAAGATGCCCAACAGGGCCAGCGCGCGCAGCGCGTCCACGGCGTGAAGTCGTTCCATCCCCTCAAAATACCGGGACTTGCCGGACACGATCCCTTCAGGGGGCACAGGCTGGATCTGGGCTGGCCCTGTGGCGCTAAGGTCGCAGGACACCTTCGAGTCTCAGGAGTCTTCTTTGGGCACCGTACTGACCATCGCCGGAATCGCCGTCATCCTGGTGGGCCTTTGGGACATGTTCCACCACCTACTGCACCCGCGCGGGTCAGGTCCGCTGAGCGGCCTGGTCTTCTCAGCGGTGTGGAAGCTCTCCAGGACCACGAAGCATCGGCTGAGCTACGCGCTCGGTCCCGCCACGATGGTTGCCGTCATCATGATGTGGGTGATGATCCAAGCGGTGGGTTGGGCACTGATCTACTACCCACATGTCCCTGAGGGCCTCCTCTATGCCGACGGTGTCAACCCCGGCGACTACCCGGTCTTCGCCGAGGCTCTCTACGTCTCATTGGTCTCGCTGGCGACGCTCGGCTTCGGCGATGTGGTCGCGGTGGAGCCGGGGCTGAGGCTGGTGGCTCCGGTCCAGGGACTGACCGGCTTCGCGCTGCTCACCGGAGCGCTCACCTGGTTCATGCAGATCTATCCGCCGCTGTTCCGCCGGCGCTCTGCCGCGCTGATGCTCAACGCGCTTCAGGAATCCGGATTCCTGAAGCAGCTCTCCGAACTGGACCCGGCTTCGGTCCAGACCGAGGTTGACCGGCTCTCGGAGCAGATCGCGCAGATCTGTGTGGACTTCACCCAGCACAGCGAGACCTACTACTTCCGAGTCGACGCGGACGCCGTCGCGCTCTCGCAGCACCTGCACCATGCCCTGGCGCTGCGTCGAGCCGCAGCAGACAGCAGCGCGCCGGAGGTGCGGATCAGCGCCGCGAGGCTCGGGTCGCTGCTGGACCACCTGGGCTCCACGCTGAGCCCGAGCTTCGTCTCGGGCCGGGACCTGGATGAGATCTTCGCGGCCTATGCCGCAGACCACTCCAGCTCCCGCTGAACCCTCCAGCGGCTTGCCGAGACGCGAGCTGGGAAGTTCCTACCGGTCGATCTCGCCGCGGATGAAGGCCTCGACCTTCTCGTGGGCGACATCGTCGTGGAACTGCTCCGGCGGGGACTTCATGAAGTAGCTCGACGCCGAGAGCAGCGGTCCGCCGATGCCGCGGTCCAGCCCGATCTTCGCCGCCCGGATCGCATCGATGATCACCCCGGCTGAGTTCGGCGAGTCCCAGACCTCGAGCTTGAGCTCGATGGAGACCGGAGCGTCCCCGAAATTGCGACCCTCCAGCCGGATGAACGCCCACTTCCGATCATCGAGCCACTGGATGTAGTCGCTGGGTCCGATATGGACATCTCGGTCGGCCAGCGGCGCGGAGGTGTTCGAGGTCACCGCCTGGGTCTTGGAGATCTTCTTGGACTCCAGCCGATCGCGCTCGAGCATGTTCTTGAAGTCCATGTTCCCGCCCACGTTGAGCTGGTAGGTCCGGTCGAGGTGGACCCCGCGGTCTTCGAACAGGTGGGCCAGCTCGCGGTGCGTGATCGTTGCCCCGATCTGCGACTTGATGTCGTCCCCGACGATCGGGACCCCGGCGTCGGTGAATTTGCTCGCCCATTCCGGGGTGCCGGCGATGAACACCGGAAGCGCGTTGACGAAGGCCACGCCCGCGTCGATCGCGGCCTGGGCGTAGAACCGGGCGGCTTCCTCGGAGCCCACCGGCAGGTAGCAGACCAGCACATCGGCCTGGGCCTGCTTCAGCATGGCCACCACGTCCACCGGCTCGGCCGCGGACTCCTCGATGGTCTCCCGGTAGTACTTCCCGAGTCCGTCCAGGGTCGGGCCGCGCTGCACGGTGATCCCGGTGGCAGGGACCTCTGCGATGGTGATGGTGTTGTTCTGCGAGGCGGTGATCGCCTCGGCCAGGTCCAGCCCGACCTTCTTCGCGTCCACATCGAAGGCCGCGACGAACCCGACGTCGCTCACGTGGTAGTCCCCGAATCGGACATGCATCAGCCCGGGAACTCGCTGATCATCGGGGGCGTCCTTGTAGTACTCCACGCCCTGGACCAGTGATGCCGCACAGTTTCCGACGCCGACCACGGCGACTCGGATGGGATGATCTGCCAAAAGTGCTCTCCTTGGGGTCTTGCAGCTCTGTCTCCCAGCGCGGCGGGGGTCCCGCCGCCAGCTGGAAGGTGATCTCAGTCATATTGGTGTCTCTGAGTCAGAAGCCTATAGCGAGTCGACCTCGGAGGTTATCGTGGACCCGATGACCAAGCCCCCGAAGGACGGACCCCCGGTCGCTCCGACCCGGGATGACCCGCTGCTGCGGCACCTCTCGGAACGCTTCGGCGGACCCGCAGGGGCTCGGTTGCGCCCTCGGGGCACCCCGACCCGGGTGCTGTTGGGCCTGACCGTGCTGGGAATCCTGCTCTCGGCGCTGACCAGCCAGTACTGTCGGATCAATGGCTGGGGCGGGGTGGGGGTCTACCACGCGGGCTGCTATTCAGACATCAGCGCGCTCTTCACCCAGCGTGAACTCGGCCAGGCGCCGTGGGGTCCGCTGATCGGCCCGAGCTACTTCGAGTACCCGGTGCTCACCAGCCTGGTCGCGGCGCTGCTGGCGGCCTCGACCCGGTTCCTGCTCACCCAGGAGGTGACCGTGGCGCTGGGCTGGTCCGCCGAGCGCGCCTCGCTGCTCTACTGGGACCTCAGCTTCGCCGCGGCCGCGGCCGTGTGGCTGGTGCTGGTGCTGGTGGTGATGAAGGCCGCCGGTGCGCGTCCCTGGGACGCCGCGATCGTGGCACTCTCTCCGGCGATCATCTTCGGCATCGGGATCAACTGGGACATCTGGGCCGTGACCGCGCTGGCCCTGGCGATCCTGGCCTTCCAGCGTGGGGCCCATGTCAGCGCCGGGGTGATGATCGGCGTCGGCGTGTCCTTCAAGCTGTTCCCGCTGTTCATGCTCGGCGCCGTGCTGGTCCTGGTGCTGCGCCGCGACACCCGGCTGGGGTTTCAGGTCTTCCTGCGCGTGCTCGGCGGCACGGCGGCCAGCTGGTTGGTGCTCAACATCCCGGCGATGGCGCTGAGCTTCACCTCCTGGTCCCAGTTCTTCGAGCTCTCCGCCGAGCGCGGGGCCGGATACTCCTCACCCTGGCACCTCTGGCAGCTGCTCGCCGGGGATCGCGGCGGCCCGAGTCCCGAGATGATCTCGGGCCTCGCGCTCGGGCTCTTCGTGGCGGCCTGCGCCGGAGTGCTGGTGCTGGGACTGCTGGCGAAGCATCCACCCCGGATGGTGCAGCTGCTGTTCCTGATCGTGACGGGGTTCCTGCTGCTGAACAAGGTCTATTCGCCGCAGTTCATGATCTGGCTGATCCCGCTCATCGCGCTGGCGGCACCGCGTTGGCGCGACGCGCTGATCTGGCAGGGGTTCCAGCTGCTGCACTTCTGGGCGGTGTGGATGTACCTGGCAGGCATCGTGGGGGACCAGGATCCGCAGCATTCCTTCGACACCGCGCTCTACATCGCCGCGGTGCTGGGCCACATCGGCGCCACGATCTATCTGATGGTCCAGGTGGTGCTCGACATCCTGCGCCCGGAGCGCGATCCCGTGCGACGCGCGATCCCGGATCCAGCCCCGGGTGGCCGGCAGGAACCGGTGCCGAGCTCAGAGCTGGGCTGAGGCCCATTCCTTGAGGATCTGCACGGCGTCCTCGCGGGACACCGGCCCGTGCTCCATGCGGTGTTCGAGCAGGAACTTATACGCCCGGCCCACCTCAGGGCCCGGGGGGATCTCCAGGACGGCCATGATCGCTTCCCCGTCGAGGTGCGGCCGGATCCGGTCCAGCTGCTCGCGCTCGGCCAGCTCGGCGATCCGTGCTTCGAGGTCGTCGTAGGCGTGATCGAGCCGGGCGGCCTTCTTCTTGTTCCTGGTGGTCACATCCGACCGGGTGAGCCGGTGCAGCCGCTGCAGCTGGTCACCGGCGTCGGTGACGTAGCGGCGCACCGCCGAGTCGCTCCAGCCCTGGTCGCCGTAGCCGTAGAAGCGCATGTGCAGCTCCACGAGCAGGCTCACCGCGGCGATGGTGGCCTTGTCGAAGCGCAGCTCCTGCATCCGCCGGCGGGTCTGTTTGGCGCCGACCACGTCGTGATGCCGGAAGCTGACCCCGCCGCCGGGTTCGAAGCGCCGGGTCTTGGCCTTGCCGACGTCGTGCATCAGGGCCGCGAAGCGCAGCACGAAGTCCGGGCCGGGCACCGGGCCCTCGTCGTCGGTCTCCAGGGCGCAGGCCTGTTCCAGCACCTGCAGGGAGTGCTGGTAGACGTCCTTGTGCCTGTGGTGCTCATCGTCGGTGAGCTTCAGCGCGGGCACCTCCGGGAGCATGATCTCGGCCAGGCCGGAGTCCACCAGCAGGTCGATCCCGGCGCGCGGGTCGGCACCGCAGATCAGCTTGACCAGCTCCTCGCGGATCCGCTCCGCCGAGACGATGCTCAGTCGCTGGGACATCTCGGTCATCGCCGCGCGCACCTCGGGGGCGACCTCCATGCGCAGCTGGGAGGCGAAGCGGGCCGCGCGCATCATGCGCAGCGGGTCATCGGAGAAGGACTCTTCGGGGGTGGCGGGGGTGCGCAGCAGTCGAAGGTGCAGGTCCTTGACCCCGCCGTGCGGGTCCACCAGTTCGAAGCTGGGCAGCTTCAGCGCCATCGCGTTGACCGTGAAGTCACGCCGGACGAGGTCCTCGCCCAGGTCGGTGCCGAAGTTGACCTGGGGCTTGCGCGAGCCCGGGTCGTAGGCCTCAGCCCGGTAGGTGGTGATCTCGATGGTGTCGGCACCCTTGCGGATCCCGATGGTGCCGAAGTCCCGGCCGATGTCCCAGTGCGCCTCAGCCCAGCCGGAGACCGTCTCGATGATCTGATCCGGGGTGGCGGCAGTGGTGAAGTCCAGATCCGGGGAGGTCCGGCCCAGGAAGAGGTCCCGGACGGGACCGCCCACCAGGGAGAGTTCGAAGCCGCGGGCGGCGAAGCGTTCGCCGAGTTCGACGACGACCTCGGGCAGCCAGGCGCCGTCGGGGAAACCAGAGGGAAGGTAAGGCATAGCGCAAACAGTGTCCCATATGCCGCGCCCGGGGAGGCCCGGATCCGCGCCAGCACCGGCATGCGCGCTGCGGTGCGTGCGGGACGCCGTGATCTGCACGGCACTCCTATTAGAGTGTCGGGTATGAACAGACCGGAGACCGGCGATGAACGGCGCACCCCATTGACGGTGTCAATGGGTGCCCGGCGCATGCCGGCCCGGCAGTCCACGCGGCAGCAGGGCAGCCTCCCCACGGTGGAGGAGGTCAGCGCCGGCGGGGTGATCATCCGCCCGGCCGCCGCCGGGTTCGAGGTCGCGATCATCGCTCGGTACAACCGCGGTGGACGCCTGGAATGGTGCCTGCCCAAGGGCCACCCGGAGGGCAACGAGACCTTCGAGGAGGCCGCGCTGCGCGAGGTCGCCGAGGAGACCGGGATCGAGGGTGCTGTCCTGACTTCTCTGGGCAGCATCGAGTACTGGTTCACCGTCCCCTCGCATCGGATCCACAAGACCGTGCACCACTATCTGATGGAGGCCGTGGGCGGGGAGCTCAGCATCGAGAACGATCCCGACCATGAGGCCGTCGACGTCGCCTGGGTGGACCTGGATGCGCTGGAACGCACGCTCTCCTTCCCCAACGAGCGTCGGATCGTGAATCTCGCCCGTGCGGTGATCGATGAGTCGGTCCAGTCCAGCTGATCCGGCTATAGTCCACTGACGATGACTGCTGCTTCTCCCGGACAGACCGAGACCGGTCCACCGCCAACTCCGCCCTCGACTCCCTCGACCCCGGACCCAACGGCCCCTGACGCCTCGAATGACCAGAGCCACCTCCCCGCGAAGGGCCTGGCCCGCGCCAGTGCGATCATGGCCGCCGGCACCCTGGTGTCCCGGGTGCTCGGCATCGTGCGCACGGCGCTGCTGGCGGTGGCGATCGGCTCGACCACCCTGGTGGGCGACGTCTTTGAGAAGGCCAATACGGTTCCCAACGTGGTCTACCTGCTGCTCGCCGGCGGGATGTTCAACGTGGTGCTGGTCCCGCAGCTGATCAAGGCCGCGCGGCGCTCCGATCGGGGCGCGGACTACACCTCCCGGCTGCTCACACTGACCATCACGGTGCTGGCCGCGTTCACCGTGCTGCTCACCCTCGCGGCCTACCCGATCATCCTCACGCTGACCCGCAACTGGACCGAACCGATGCTCGCGCTGGGCACCGCCTTCGCGATCTGGACCCTGCCGCAGATCTTCTTCTACGGCCTCTACGCGGTCACCGGACAGGTGCTCAACGCCAACGCCCGCTTCGGCTGGTACATGTGGGCGCCGGTGCTCAACAACGTGATCGCCATCGGGGTCATCCTCAGCTTCATCGTCACCTTCGGCCAATACGCCGCGAGTGACGATCAGCTCACCGAGTGGACCACCCAGCAGACCATCTGGCTCGCGGCCGGTCACACCGTGGGCATCATCGCCCAGGCGCTGCTGCTGCTGTGGCCGCTGTCCCGGCTCGGGTTGAAGCTGCGCCCGAAGTTCGGACTCAAGGGCATGGGCCTGGCCTCCACCGGCCGGATCGCAGGCTGGACCCTGTTGACCATGCTCATCGGCAATATCGCCAACCTGCTCTACATGCGGCTGATCTCCGGTGCCACCGCGGTGCGTGAGGAGATGGGCGCGCTCGGCGCCGGGGTGCCCGGGGAGTACGCGGCCAACGTCGCGGAGCTGATCGCGATCCTGCCGCATTCGGTGTTCGTGCTCTCCATCGCCACGGTGCTGTTCAACCAGCTGGCCCGCGCGATGGACCTCGGCCGCTATGGCAGGGCTCGGGAGATCATCAACGAAGGGCTGCGGATCTTCGCCATCCCGGTGATGTTCGCCATGGTGGCGGTGCTGGTGCTCGCCGGCCCACTGGGCCGGATCTTCGGCGGCGCCGCAGCCGATGCCAACCTGGCCGGCGCGGCCATCGGGCAGCTGCTGGTGCTGCTCGCCCTGGGGATGCCGTTCCGCTCCGCCAGCTTCTACCTGATGCGGGTCTTCTACTCCGCCGAGGACGCCAAGACCCCGATGCTGATCTACGCGATCATCGCCGTGGTCGGGCTGAGCACCGCCTATGGTCTTGCCGGGGTCATCCCGGAGGAGCAGATCCCCTATCTGGTGATCGGGCTCTTCAGCGCGCTGCACATGCTGCAGTACCTGATCGCTCACCTGCTCGTGGTCCGGCGCTGGGGCGGCTTCGACTTCGCCTCCGTGCTCAGCGCGTATCTGCGCTCCGGGGCCTGCGCAGGCGTCGCAGGACTCGCCGGCGCAGCCGCGCTGTGGCTGCTCGGCGGTTATCACTGGGGCTTCGCCTGGAACTCGATCTTCACCGCGGTGATCAGCTGCGCCGTCGTCGGTGTGGTGATGGCGGTGGTCTTCGTGCTGATGCTGCGCGCGCTGCGGGTCAAGGAGTTCACCGCGGCGATCGCACCGCTGGCGAGGCGCGTGCCAGCACTGTCCCGCCTGGCCCGGTAGGCTTGACCTGATCTGACCTGGCTGTCTGCGATAGGCGGCCAGGATGTTTACCGGACCGAGGAGGACTTGTGGCGCAGCCTTTCGGCGTCGGCGATGTGGTGGGCGGGCGGTACCGCATCACCCACCACGTGGTGACGTCAGCTGATCAGGACATCGTCTTCCAGGCGAGCGACGAGGTCCTCGACCGGGACGTGAGCATCCTGCTGGCCTCACGCTCGAACGCCAAACAGGTGGCCACCTCCGCGCGGGAACTCGCGATGGGCTCTCGCGACTCCGACGTCCAGGTGCTTGATCTCGGCCTCGCCGAGGAACGGACCTACCTGATCTCCTCGCTGGTCGATCCCAACACCCTGCTGGATCTGGTGGTGCCGGACACCGCGCCCTACGTGGAGCCGTTCTTCACCGACTCGCTGGGCTCCGAGCTCTTCGGACAGTCCCGCATCATGGAGCCCGAGACCTACGAGGACGACGACGAGTACTACGCCGGACTCCATGCCGGCTCCGCCGAGGACCGCTCCGAGGATCCCGCCCGTCGCTTCCGCCGACGCCGTCCCGCCTTCCTGGACAAGGTCTCCGACTCGCTGAACCGCCGGCTGAACACCGAGAGCGACGCCGCCGCCGTTGCGGCAGGCCAGGCAGAACAGGGCCGTGCGGCCGCCGCGGCCTATCTGCGCAGCGACATGGAGGTCACCAGCGCAGACCCTGCGGCGGACACCGCAGAGGACTTCTCCGGCACCCGGGACGCCTCCACGACCGCTTCGAGCGAACCCTCCGAGGGCCTCCAGCCCACAGCCCCCGACGAGGACCGCTCCTCTGCGCCCACCGAGGCCGGCGCGGACGCCGCATCCGGTGACTCGGAAGGGTTCGCGCCCCAGGACTCTGACCCCGCCCAGCCAGAGCCCGCCCAGGACGCCGAGCGGCTCGACGGTGACGAGGTCATAGACGACCCGCCAGACTCCTTCGTGGAGGACGAGGATCTCCCCCTGGCGCCCGCCGCTGCGCCGCTGGCCCCGCTTCCCGGTCCCCCGCGCTCTCGAGGACTCAGTGACGCGGTCTCCTTCACCGGGCTGATCCGGCCAGTGCCACGCATCGAGGATGACGCGGCCCTGCGGGCCCCCACCTCCGCCCCCGCGGCTGAGCTGCAGGGCTCCAGCCCGGCCCACACCGAGCACTCCGGCTCCGAGGGCCCGCTCGCTGCGGGCTTCTCCGGGGCCGGCGCAGAACCACCGGCGGCCGAGCCCGCCGACAAGGACTTCCAGGACGAGAGGCCCAGCATCGGCCGATGGATCACCGCCGCGGTGCTCGCCGCGGTGTTGCTGGTCGCGGCCCTGGTGATGTTCATGAACCTGCGCGGCGGTGAGACGGAGGACGTCTCCGACGAGCAGGACCAGGGCCAGGACCCGGAGCAGGACACCGGGGACGCCGGCGCAGAGGACACCGGCGCAGAGGACACCGGCGCGGAGGAGGGCGGTGACGAGGGCGATCAGGAGCCAGGCGCAGAGGAGTCCACCCCGACCGAGGCCGACGCTGCGGAACCGGAGATCGCGAACATCAACCGAGTGGTCCCCGACTCCCCAGACCTGATCTCGGACCGGGACGGCCAGCTCGCCAACCTCCTGGACGGGGACCCCGCCACCACGTGGGTCACGCTGTCCTTCGCGACCGCTGACTTCGGCGGCTTCAGCTCCGGCGTCGGACTGGTGGCAGAACTCCAGGAGCCCGCCGAGCTGTCCGCGGTCACCGTCACCCAGGAGGGTGAGTCCTCGGGCGGATCCTTCGAGATCCTGGTCAATGACACCCCTAGCTTCGAGGGCGCCGAGCAGGTCGGAAGCGGCACGCTGAACTGGAACGAGACCACCGTGGAGGTCGAGTCGGAGGGCGAGGTCGGCTACGTGATCCTCAACATCACCGAGCTGCCCAGTCAGGCCACCCCGAATGCCGACGGCCTGCCGTTCAGCACCGAACTGGCCGAGATCAGCCTCGACTGACCCTCGGCGCCGCAGTGGGGCCGCACGCACCGCTCCAGTAGGCTGGCGGGTGACGGAATATGTTGAACATCGATGATGTTCAATATTCCAGACACCACGACCGTTGCTAAGGACATGTGATTGTGACTGAACAGACCCCTGACCAGGTTCACGACGTGGTCATCATCGGCTCAGGCCCTGCTGGCTACACCGCTGCCGTCTACATGGCGCGCGCGAACCTCAAACCCGTCATGCTCACCGGCTCTGTGACCGCCGGAGGTGAGCTGATGAACACCACCGATGTGGAGAACTTCCCCGGCTTCCCAGACGGCATCATGGGGCCTGATCTCATGATGAACATGGAACAGCAGGCTCGACGCTTCGGAACCGACATCCGCCACGAGGACGCCACCACGCTGGTCCTGGACCGCCCGATCAAGCAGATCACCACCGGAGCCGGAGACGTCCTCCATGCCCGCGCAGTGGTGCTTGCCACAGGCTCGGCCTACCGTGAGCTCGGCGTTCCCGGCGAGAAGGCCCTCTCAGGACACGGGGTGAGCTGGTGCGCCACCTGTGATGGCTTCTTCTTCCGGGAACAGAACATCGCCGTGGTCGGCGGCGGCGACTCCGCCATGGAAGAGGCGCTGTTCCTGACCAAGTTCGCCTCCAAGGTCACGGTCCTGCACCGCCGTCAGGAGCTGCGCGCCTCGCAGATCATGATCGACCGGGCCAAGGCCAACGAGAAGATCGAATTCATCTGGAACACCGAGGTGACCGAGGTGCAGGGTGAAGGCAAGGTGAGCCGCCTGATCCTGCGGGACACCACCACCGGCGAGCCCTCCACGCTGGACGTGACAGGACTGTTCGTCGCGATTGGTCATGACCCGCGCACCGAGCTCTTCAAGGATCAGATCACCCTGACCGAAGAGGGCACCGCCTGGGTCGAGGGTCGCACCTCCAGGACCTCGCTGCCGGGAGTCTTCGCAGCCGGAGACGTGCTGGACCCCACCTATCGCCAGGCGATCACCGCCGCAGGCTCCGGGTGCGTCGCAGCACTCGACGTCGAACACTGGCTGGCCGACACGCTGAACTCTGAGGCCGCGAAAGTCCCGACCCCGCCGACCAACACTGCCCCCGTCCCGTCCTAAGAAAGGAGATCTACATGTCAGATCTCAAGAACGTCACCGATGCAAGCTTCGAGCAGGATGTCCTGCAGGCCGACAAGCCGGTCCTCGTGGACTTCTGGGCCGAATGGTGCGGCCCCTGCCGCATGCTGACTCCCATCCTCGAGGAGCTGGCCGCTGAGAACCCCGAGAAGATCGAGGTCGTGAAGGTCAACGTGGATGAGAATCCCGGCACCGCCGCCAAGTTCGGCATCACCTCGATCCCCGCCGTCTACGCCTTCAAGGGTGGCGAGCATGTCCAGTCCTCCATCGGCGCGAAGCCGAAGCAGGCGCTGGAACAGGAGTTCGCTGACCTGCTGAAGTAAGCACGGGCCTCAACACATGAGGCCGCACAGTTAGGGCCCGGGACGCATCTGCGTCCCGGGCCCCACTTGTTTCACATGAAACGTCTGGCTCGGCCAGAGCGCAGGATCACGACCGCGACCCGATCATCTCCATCAGCCGGTGCAGATCGTCGATGGACCCGAAATCGATGGCGATCCGACCCTTCTTGGCTCCCAGAGTGATCTTGACCTGGGTGTCCAACCGATCGGTCAAGGCGTCGGAGAACTCCTCGAGCTGTCGCACCCGCGGACTCTTTGCCCGTTCACGGCCGAGATCCCCGGTGCCCTGATCTCGTTGCGCCAGCGTCACGGCCTCCTCCGTCGCACGCACCGAAAGGCCCTCGGCCACGATGCGTCCGGCGAGCTGCTCCATCTGCTCCAGAGACTTCAGCCCCAGCAGGGCACGGGCATGTCCCGCGGACAGGACCCCGGCGGCCACCCGGCGCTGCACCGCGGGGGGCAGCTTCATCAGACGCAGGGTGTTGCTGATCTGAGGCCGAGACCGACCGATCCGCTCGGAAAGCTCATCCTGTGTGCAGTTGAAATCGTCCAGAAGCTGGCGATATGCAGCTGCTTCCTCCAACGGATTGAGCTGTGACCTGTGGATATTCTCCAAAAGTGCGTCTCGCAGCAGGTCATCATCCGCAGTCATGCGAACGATCGCCGGGACCGTCTCGCGCTCTGCGGCCTTGGACGCCCGCCAACGCCGCTCACCCATCACCAGCTCGAACTGGTCCGGACCCGCGGGACGCACCACGATGGGCTGCAGAACACCGATCTCACGGATCGAGTGGACGAGCTCGTCCATGTGCTCTTCATCGAACTCCTGGCGCGGCTGGCGCGGGTTCGGCACGATCGAGGCCACCGGTATGGAACGGAACTCGGCGCCATCCACCATTCCGGAGGTTTCACGTGAAACGGAGCTGGTCCACGCGCTCTCCGGCACGGAAGCAACTCGCTCCGAGGTCGGCGCAGTCGTCTCTCCCTCGACCGCGGGCCCCACCGGTGCCTCCGGCAGGTCCTCCTCAGCCGCCGAACGCTTGGAGGACGTCGACTTCGCTCCACCTCGAGACAATACATCGGGCATCGGAGCCCGCTGGCCGCTGCCTGCGCGGCGTGATGTGGTGTTCGGCCTGGAGATGGTGGCAGATTCCCGAGCAATGACCTGTCTGTCGAGGTCAGCTTTGGCGGAGAAGAACACATCGATGGGGCGAGGAGCACTCGGACGCGCTTCGCGTGTTTCACGTGGAACGGCGTGGGTTGACTGGGAAGCGGATTGACGAGTGGCTGGGGCCCCTGCCTCTCGGGTGTTCGACCGTGTTTCCGCCTCGCGGGACGCGCTTGGTTCTGGTGCCGCTTCACGGGTGGCAGAGTCGGATGCCTCCGCCGGAGCGGCGCCAGCAGGCTCGGGGCGGCCATCCTCGACCCGGGCGGCCTGAGCCGATTCGACCGCCTCGGCCGCCTCAGCGGCACGGAGGGCCTCTGCGGCTTCCGCGTCCTGGGCATCGCTGTTGATCAATGCGCCCAGGCCTCGACCGAGACCACGCCGCTTTCGTTCTGCCATTCGGCAGCCTCCTAGGGGATAGAACTAGAGCCGCACGGTGGGAACGGCAACTCGATCTATTCTACGGAGCCAACCGGTCAGACCCCTGTAGGCGGGCGCCCAACCAGGAAGGTTTCACGTGGAACAGCGTGTCACCGCAGGTGATCTCTGCCTCGGGACTGAATGGCGCGGTAAAGCCCCAGCTCAGGGGGACACCACGGGGCGGGTGGCGACTTGAGAGCCCCTATCCTGGTCTTGGCTGTCACTGATAGATGTCACTTCGGCGTGTTTCACGTGAAACCGTGACTCTGGACTTCTCTCCTACGTTCCTGCTGCTGGTTCCAGCTTGCTGACCCGTTGCTTCACGTGAAACTCGTGGACGGCCGGCGACCGCGCCCAGATGTGACCATTCTCGAAGAGTGTGCCGCAGCGAGTTCACGCGCATGATGCTGACGATGCAGAATCCCGACCGCGTGCAACTTGTATGAGACAATGCTTTCGTGCGCCATGTGTTGGTTCCACGTGAAACCCGAACCCGAAGGATGCGCCTGGTTCATCACTTGCATGTCACTACGGGTTTCACATGAAACTTGCACATACCGGTGGTCAGCGCTCACACCACGGATCCTGGAATCAACAGCCCCGCGGGATTCCCGCTGATCCAGACCCCGTGCGGCGTGCAGGACCGTCCGTTCCAGGAACCCAAGTATCTGAGGTCGGTTTCACGTGGAACCACGTCCCACCTGGTGCGCCGAGCTGGGTATTCGAGTCCATCGCAGGTTTCACGTGAAACGCGCGGACTGCGGCGTTCGGTGCGAAAACCCCAGCTCCTGTGATCGCGGGTCCTGCAGCCTCCGTCCGTGGGACCGCACTCGCTCCAGACCCCATGCTGTCTCCAGGTCCTCCGGCCCAGGGAGCCCGGAAGTACGTGGTGCTGGTTTCACGTGAAACAGACCCCCGTCCGGGACGGCCAGTCGATGATGGCGGTCGACGGGATGGTTTCACGTGAAACCCGCCGCATATCCTCGACTCGCTCGTATTGTGGCAAAGATGCCCTGGTCCGGGAGCGCGCGAACACCACGTCGCGCCGTCGCAGGCTCCGTCACAGGGGAGCGGGGTTTCACGTGGAA
This sequence comes from Nesterenkonia sp. AN1, assembly GCF_000582475.1. NCBI lineage: Bacteria > Bacillati > Actinomycetota > Actinomycetes > Micrococcales > Micrococcaceae > Nesterenkonia > Nesterenkonia sp. AN1. The sequence continues at coordinate 130,729 of NZ_JEMO01000015.1, read as the reverse complement.
CCGAATTCAGCGTCCCGTGCTTCAGAGTCGGGCCACCCCGGGTGCAGGCGCCGAACGAGCTCAGAAAGGACTATCGTCCCTGGTCAGGAGCGCTGGACCAGCTCAGCGGCAGCTTCCAGGTACGCCAGGGCACCGGTAGAGGACCGGTCATAGGTGATGACGGTCTGCTGATAGGACGGAGCCTCGGAAATGCGCACGCTGCGTGGAATGACCGACTGCAGCACCGATTCCGGGAAGTGTTCGCGCACTTCTCCGGCCACCTGGGAGGCAAGGTTGGTGCGTCCGTCGTACATGGTCAGCAGGATCGTCGAGACCTTCAGCGGAGGGTTCAGATGCTTCTGGATCATGCCGATGTTGTTGAGCAGCTGACTCAGGCCTTCCAGGGCGTAGTACTCGCACTGGATAGGTATCAGAACCTCTTGGGCGGCGACGAAGGCATTGACGGTGAGCAGGCCAAGGCTGGGCGGACAGTCGATGAATACGAAGTCCAGCCGCTCGAGTCCGTTGTCCTCTCGGTATCGATAGTACTCCGCCAGCGCCCGGGCCAGCCGCTGCTCTCGGGCCACCAGGGAGACCAGTTCGATCTCGGCTCCGGCGAGATGGATCGTGGCCGGCACCACCTGAAGCCGGGGCACATCCGGGCAGTCGGCGACCACATCGGCCAGCGCGAAGTCCTCGATCAACACGTCGTAGACCGAGTCGGCATCTGCAGAGTGGTCCACGCCTAGGGCTGTGGAGGCATTCCCCTGCGGGTCGATATCGATCACCAGAACGTTGAAGCCCTGATCGGCCAGCGCGGCCGAGAGGTTCACGGTGCTGGTGGTCTTGCCCACTCCACCCTTCTGGTTCGACACGGTGATCGCCCGAGTCTGGCTGGGTCGGTTCAGTTCGGTGGTCGTGAGCTTCTTGCGGCGACGATTCTCGTCTGCGAGCTCGGCGGCCAGGGGAGAGGACGCGGCCAGGGACTCCAGGATCGAGGAACCCTCCGCCGTGCTCGCTGCCGCCTCTGCGGCCCTGGCGGCGCCACTGGTTTCACGTGAAACGCGCTTCTCCTGCACGAGCCACCCTTCCTTTGTCATGACTGGACCACTTGTGTCGGGCAGACCACCCCGACAAGCGGGGGTGGGCACAGCTAAGAGTCTAGGCCACGGGGGTGACCCGGACACCCGTAGCAACGCGTCTGAAGACGATTGCAGGCCCGCTGCGAGATCGGGAGGCCTGCGAGGCTACCGCGGCCCGGCGGAGCGTCGCCGGCAGCGCACGACGGTGCTGGGCTCCTCCAGAAGGTCTTCGCCGAGAAGCTCGACCGTGGGGTTTGTCAGCTTGTGCTTGCTGAAGGACTTGCCCGCCGCGGCGATCTCACCACGGGCGCTGCGCCCCTTGATGAGCATCAGCTCGCCGTCGTCGTCCAGCAGCGGAACTGTCAGTGGCAAAAGCTTCTTGAGACCTGTCACGGCGCGGGCGGTCACCACATCGGCCATGACCTCGTCGGTGACCTCCTCAGCGCGGGCGCGGATGAGTTGGACATTGTCCAGCTGCAGGTCCTGGACCACCGTGCTGAGCCACTCGACGCGGCGCTCCATCGGCTCGATCAGGATGAACTCCACATCAGGACGTGCGATCGCCAGGGCAAGTCCCGGGAGACCGGCACCTGAGCCGACGTCTGCCACCGTGGTGCCTGCGCTCAGCTCAGGGCCGAGCACGGCGCAGTTGAGCACATGGCGGGACCACATGATGGGCACCTCACGGGGCCCGAGCAGTCCATGCTCGATACCGGTGGAGCACAGATGCGCGACATATTGCTTGGCCAGGTCCAGCCGGTCACCGAAGAGCAACTCGGCAGCCCGCTGCTCCTGCTCGCTCAGCTCCGGCGCCTCCAGCGAGGGCCCCTGCCCGGGGAGCTCCGGCTCACCCAGTTGGGCGTCATTGACCGCCTCGTGGGTGGCTGCTTCGCGGTCGTCCTGGGGCTCACTCATGTCTTGCTCCTTGGCTGCAGGACCGGATCCTCAGCTGCGCTGAGCCCCGGCCTCGGTGTATCGGACTCCGCGGCGCGTGGCGGCGCTCAGGCCGGTGAGATGACCACGTGGCGACGCTTGCCTTCACCCTCGGACTCGCTGAGGAGACCGGATTCGGCGACGAAGTCATGCACGATCTTGCGCTCGTAGGCGCTCATAGGCTCCAGGTGTTCGTCTTCACCACGATCCTTGACCCTGGCGATCGCCTTCTCGGCCTGGTCCTTGAGCTCGTCCTGTCGCTGGTCGCGATGGCCCGCGATGTCCAGGATCAGCCGGGTCCGCTCCCCGGTGGCGGTGAGCACGGCGAGCCGGGTCAGCTCCTGCAGCGCATCGAGGACTTCGCCCCCGTCCCCGACGAGATCATCCAGCTCCTCACCGCCCTCTTCCGTCACGATCGAGACGTAGGTGCGGCCCCCGCGGACCTCGATGTCGATGTCGCCGTCGAGGTCAACGATGTCCAGCAGCTCTTCGAGATAGTCAGCGGCGATGTCACCCTCATCCGTGGCACCTCCAACGGCGGCCTGATCGCCCTGACCGGCCTCAGCATCGCTGCTCCCGGCCTCGGCGCTCTCCTGGCCCTCCCGGGCAGGTTCGCCCGACGCTGAGGCGCTGAGCAGCTGCTCCGACGGCGCGTCGCGCTCTGTCTCTGCTGCCTGGCCATGGGTGTCGGTCTCGCTGCGCTGGGTCACGTTCTCGCTCATAGCTGCTGCTACTTCCTCTTCTTCTTCTTCTTCGCGGGCTGGGAAGTCTGACCCAGATGCTTTCCGGTCGGCTTGGGCTCCTCGACGACGGGCTTGGGCGCCTCATTGAACGGCGCCAGTCCGCGCGCGGCACGACGCAGGTTGAGTTCCTTCTCCGCCAGGGACCCGGGAGTCGGGTTGTTGCGGATGACCCACCACTGCTGGCCCATGGTCCAGAAGTTTGTCGCGGTCCAGTAGACGAGCACGCCGACTGGGAAGTTCACGCCGCCGACCACGAAGACCAGGGGCAGCACGTAGAGCATCATCTTCTGGGTCTGCGCGAACTGACCCGTCAGGGCCGCTTCGGACATGTTCTTGCTCATCAGCTGCTTCTGCGTGAAGAACTGGGTGGCAACCATGGCCACGATCATGATCGAGGTCAGGATGACCACGTCCCACCGGGTGGGATCCTCGCTGAAGGAGGGCAGGAAGATGTCTGACATCCCCACACCAAAGATCTCTGAGCCGTCGAAGCTCTGCACCTCCGCGGCGCTCAGCGCTCCGTAGCCCTCGGCCTGGTTCTGTGGTTCGCGCATCCGGTTGAGCATCCAGAACAGCGCGAAGAAGATCGGCATCTGGGCCAGCAGCGGAAGGCACGTCATGAACGGGTTCACATTGTGCTTCTTGAACAGCGCCTGCTGCTCCTGTGCCATCTGCTGCCGCGAGACAGGGTCCTTCTTGCCCTTGTACTTGGCCTGCAGCTTCTGCACCTCGGGCTGGATGATCTGCATGCCGCGCTGAGACTTGATCTGCTTGACGAACAGCGGGATCAAGATGATGCGGATGACAAGCACCAGCAGAACGATGGACACCACCCAGTTCCACCCAGAGTCGAACGGAAGCCCCACCGCGGTCAGGACGCCGTGGAAGGTGCTCAGGATGAAGGAGACGGCCCAGGTGAAGGGCCACATGATTGTGTCGAAAAAGCCCATGAATCTCTCAGATGTCGTGGCCAGGCGTCATGCGGAAGCAGCCTGCCGGCTCGGGGGAGTTGATGGCGTCAGTCATCATCGCCGCGGGGTATCGGTGGGTGGTTTGTCTCTATGATCGTCGGTACTCCACCCTGCGGCCAAATCCTCGCCGTCGGTGGCACCGGGTCGACTCCACCACCGGTGAAGGGATTGCAGCGAAGAATTCGCCACAGCGTCAGTGGGATGCCGCGGATGACCCCGTGAGCGGTCACCGCTTCCAGCCCGTAGGCAGAGCAGCTCGGATAGAAGCTGCATACCTGACCGTACAGGGGCGAGATGACTTTGCGGTATGCCCGCAGGAGCCAGGAGAGCAGGATCGATGCCATGGAGCGGATCCATCCCCAGTGGCCGCGCCGAAGCTCGGCCTCGGTGACCTCCACGGTGGGGACCCCGGGGGCCATCCCCTGCTCGACATAGAAGTCTCGATGCCGGACCCAGATCGCGTTCTCCGGTCCGTGGCCCTGAGCCTGCCCGGGCGGTGGCGTCAGGTCCGGCTCTGGAGGCTGGTTCACGTGCGGACCGCCCGGCGGAGGGACTTCCGGTGCGCGCGCTGAGCCGCCCGGAGAACCTCCTCGCGCAGCTGTGCGTGGTCCATCCTCGTGATCTCGGGGAAGGCACGGATCACAAGGTCCATGGTGTGCCCGGGATCGGTCGCGAGCGCCTCATGGCGCATCAGATCCATCACGATATGGCGCAGTCGCCGCTGCACCCGATGCCGGACCACGGCATTGCCCACGGCTTTGGACACGACGAGCCCGCACCGCCAAGATGATCCACCTGCGGCGGGAGCCTCGGTCCGCAGCAGAACCGAGACCATCAGCCCGTCGCCTCCGGCGCGCGAACCATGTCGCATGGTGGCGCGGTGATCGCCCGAGGAGGTCAGGCGGTGTTCCTTGGGAAGCACAGCGTGTGAACTCCCTTCGAGGCGACCGCCAGGGTGCGGTGCCGGGTCTCGGACCTGCGCCCACGACTGGGGCACGGGATGCACGAACGGCCCGGTCCCTGATGATGGGACGGGCCGCGGTGTCGGTCCTGGCGCACTGCGCCGGGACCTGCTGACCAGGTGGTCAGCGTGAATTGCTCTGGATCAGGCCGAGAGTTCCTTGCGGCCCTTGGCGCGGCGGGTCGAGATGATGGATCGGCCGGCACGGGTGCGCATACGGGAACGGAAGCCGTGCTTACGGCTGCGACGGCGGTTGCTCGGCTGGAAAGTCCGCTTGCTCACTGTGTACTCCCACTTGGATGGTTTGAAGTCATTCGGGCCCCGGAAAGGATCTGCGTGCAGGCACGGCAGTACTCTGGGGCGACCTGCCAACACTAGGGGTTCTTTCCCTGCGCCGTCAAGTCGAGGCGGATCCGACTATCAACAGTTGTGCAGAGCACTGTGGATAGACCGGGCAGTGACCCATTGGACCGGGGACCGGGCTGTTCCATCGTGGATGTCCCGGCGCTGGTCGGGGTCGAGAAGGGACTGGACATGGCTGGTCATGATCCCGTGATCCAGGTGGCTGACCTCACGAAGTCATTCGGTGATGTCCGCGCCCTGGACAAGCTCTCCCTGCAGGTCAACGAGGCCGAGGTGCACGGCTTCCTGGGACCCAACGGGTCCGGAAAGTCTACGACGCTGCGCGTGCTGCTGGGTGTGCTCCATCGCGACTCCGGCACGGTCAGGGTCTTCGGCGGAGACCCGTGGCGAGACGCCGTGGCGCTGCACCGGCGCCTGGCCTACGTCCCCGGGGAGGTGGAGCTCTGGCCCAACCTCACGGGCGGGGAGGTCATCGACGTGTTCCTGCGGCTGCGCAGCCGCGCCGCCGGGACCAGGCATGTGACTCAGCGACGTGATGAGCTGATCGAACGCTTCGCGCTGAATCCTCGCAAGAAGACCCGCACCTACTCCAAGGGTAATCGGCAGAAGGTGGCGCTGATCGCGGCCCTGGCCGCCGACGTCGACCTGCTGCTGCTCGATGAGCCCACCTCAGGCCTGGACCCGCTCATGGAAGTGGTCTTCCAGCAGGTCATCGCCGAGACCCGGCTGCAGGGCCGCTCCGTGCTGCTCTCCAGCCACATCCTCGCGCAGGTCGAGGCACTTGCAGACCGGGTCTCGATCATTCGCGAAGGTCGCACCGTGGAATCCGGCAGCCTCTCTGAGATGCGCCACATGACACGCACCACGATCGAGGTCGAGACCACACGATCCGCCGCCGTGCTCCAGCATCTCGAGGGGGTCCATGATCTGCGCATCACACACACAGCTGGTGCCAGCCGGACGGTTCTGGAGGTCGACAGCGATCGGCTGGCTACGATCACTGCGCACCTGGCAGCTCTGGGCGTTCAGTCCCTGGTCGCCCACCCTCCGACCCTCGAACAACTGCTGATCAGGCACTACGGTGTGATTCCGGAATCCACCACCCCCGCCGCAACTACCCCGGCCACCGAAGGCGCGGCTGACTCTCCAACCTCGCGCACGCCAGCCCCCGACCCCTGCGCACCATGACGACCATGCAGAACCGGTCCCTCAACAAGACCGACACCACCGACTCAGCCCGGACAGGCATGGCCGGCACCGGAGTCCTGTTGCGATTCATGCTGCGCCAGGACCGGGTGCGGCTGAGCCTCTGGGTGCTGGGCATCGGGCTGATGAGCTTCTATGTGGCCAACGCCGTGCAGGCGCTGGTCACCGACGAGGCGGAGCTGGCCCAGATGGCGGGGCTCTTCGCGGATCCGGTGGGCCGCCTGATGACAGGTCCGGCCTATGGCATGGAGTCGCCCACCTTCGAACGCTTCTACGCGGCGGGGTATGTGCTGTTCATCTACATCCTCACCGCCCTGATGAGCATCTTCACCGTGGTCCGGCATACGCGTGCCGAAGAAGCCTCCGGCAGGGCCGAACTTCTGCGCGCCGACGTGCTGGGTCGGCACGCCACGCTCACCGCTGCGCTGCTTCTGGTGCTGCTGGCCAATGCAGCGGCTGCGATGCTGGTGCTGCTCGGTGCGCTCTCGGGCGGGTTCGCGCAGGAGGGATCGCTGCTGGTGGCAGGATCCGGGGCCGCCATCGGACTGCTCTTCGCCACCGTGGCGGCCCTCGCCGCCCAGCTGACCGAGACCTCCCGCGCGGCCTCTGGGTTGACCGGTGCACTGCTGGGACTCGCATATCTGATCCGGATGGTCGGGGACATGGCCGCCGTTCAGGGCACTGCGCTCTCCTGGTTCTCCCCGCTCGGCTGGTCCCAGCAGACCGCGCCCTATGTCGAGGACCGCTGGTGGCCCCTGCTGCTCTGCCTGGCACTGGCCGCGGCGGCGGTGCTCGGGGCCTTCGGGCTGAGCACCCGGCGTGACCTCGGGGCCGGACTGCTCCCTTCTCGGCTGGGGCGGGCGCAGGCACGCCCCCGGCTGACCACCCCGCTCGGCGTGGCGACTCACACCCTGCGCGGAGGCCTGCGCGGCTGGGGCGCTGCCGTCATCCTCTGCGGCGCGCTCTTCGGCAGCTACGCCCAATCGATGGTCGATACCGCCGCGAGCCTCCCCGAAGAGTTCCGCAGCTTCTTCGCCGGAGAGACGGTGCTGCTGGGATACCTGGCCTATATGGCGATGTTCCTGGCGCTCTTCGTCGCGGCCGCGGGAGTCGGCGGCATCCAACAGCTGCGCGGCGAGGAGAAGCATGGGCGGGCCGAGCTGCTGCTCAGCGCTCCGCTGAGCCGCACCCGCTGGCTGGGCGCGCACCTCACCGTGCTCCTCGGTGGACTCGGCATCATGCTCTCGTTCACCGGGCTGGCCACCGCCGCTGCGGCGGTGGCCGTGCTCCAGGACGATCCCTCCGCATACTTCAACGACATCCTGTGGGCCAGTCTGCATCAGGGACCTGCTGTCCTGGCCGTAGTGGGACTCACTCTCGCCGCCTACGGCTGGGTGCCGCGGTTCGCCGGACTGCTGGGGTGGCTGCTGCTCGGCTATGCGGCAGTGATGACGAACTTCGGTCCGCTCCTGGATCTGCCGACGGTCTTCTCCGAGCTCAATGTGTTCGGGCACCTCGCGCAATACCCGGTCGAGGCCGTCCGATGGAGTCCGGTGCTCTGGCTCAGCGGCATCGGCACGGCCGGGATCCTCCTGGGATTCACAGGATGGCGGCGCCGTGTCATCAACAGCGGCTGACCTGCCATGACGCGGAAGAACCGAGTTGTTCCACAGGGCTGTCCACAGAAGCTGTGGAATACTATGGGCAGAATTTCGCCGATGTACATGAGGGGAGCAGCGTGCCTGCTGAGTCAGAGATCGATGTGCCGCGCCAGTGGCAGCAGGTGCTCGCAGAGCTCCGGGAGAACCATGGCATCGGGGCGCTGAACCTGACCGATGTGGGACGCGCCGTGCCCCAAGGGGAGCAGCTCCTCGGTGAGACGCTGCTGCTGACAGTGGCGGTGCCCCATGAGCGGGTGCGGGAACTGATGCAGGCGACTCTGGCCGTGCAGCTCAGCGAGGCGCTGCGCGCGGTGTTCGGCAGGGAGGTGCTCTGCGCCTACGTGGTTGACCTCGGGATGTCCCAGCGCCAGCGGGAGAAAGCCAGCGAACACTCGGCGCCCTCGGCGCCCTCAGCCGCATCGGCCTCCTCCACGGCGGTGGATGACCTCTACCCCAGCGAGACCGTGGTCGAGCCTCCGCGCCGGGGCCCGGTGGCCGAGACCAATCCATATGCCCGGGACGAGCGGTCCCCTCAACGCCGGGGCATCGGTTCGGGTCGCGAGCGTGACGAGTTCGGGCAGCCCAGCTTCGCACCCACCGATTATTCACAGTACGAACGGCCCGAGCCGGCGCAGCGGGACCCACGCATGGTCGAGCGCCGCCCTCCCAGCCGTCCGGCTCCCTCGGAGTCCTTCACCGCCAGCGGCGGTGGTGAGTCCTATGAGACCTCCCGGTTGAACCCGCGCTACACGTTCGACACCTTCGTCATCGGTTCCTCGAACAGGTTCGCCCATGCCGCCGCGAACGCCGTGGCGGAGGCTCCTGCGAAGGCGTACAACCCGCTGTTCATCTATGGCGACTCCGGTCTGGGCAAGACTCACCTGCTCCATGCCATCGGGCACTACGCGCAGCGGCTCTATTCCGGCATCCGCGTGCGCTACGTGAACTCGGAGGAGTTCACGAACGACTTCATCAACTCCATTCGCGACGACGAGGGCGCCAGCTTCAAGCATCTCTATCGCAATGTCGACATCCTGCTGCTCGACGACATCCAGTTCCTCGCGGACAAGGAACGCACAGTGGAGGAGTTCTTCCATACCTTCAACACCCTCTACAACAACAACAAGCAGGTCGTCATCACCTCTGATCTGCCGCCGAAACAGCTCTCCGGGTTCGAAGAGCGGCTCCGGTCGCGGTTCGAATGGGGCCTGATCACCGACATCCAGCCGCCTGAGCTGGAGACGCGCATCGCGATCCTGCGCAAGAAGGCCACCGCGGAGAACTTCTCCTGCCCGGACGACGTCTTGGAGTACATCGGTTCCAAGATCTCCACCAACATCCGCGAGCTCGAAGGCGCGCTGATCCGGGTCACCGCCTACGCTGCGCTCAACAAGCAGGCGGTGGACCTCTCGCTGGCCGAACAGGTGATGCGGGATCTGATCTCCGATGACCATGCCCAGGAGATCACCTCCGAGCAGATCATCAACGCCACCGCGGACTACTACAACTTCACGGTCGAGGAGCTGACCTCGAAGTCGCGCAACCGCACCTTGGTGACGGCACGCCAGATCGCCATGTATCTGCTGCGCGAGCTCACGGAGATGTCACTTCCGAAGATCGGGCAGGCCTTGGGCGGACGCGATCACACCACTGTGATGTATGCCGAACGCAAGATCCGAGAGCTGATGGCGGAGCGGCGGGCCGTGTTCAACCAGGTCACGGAACTGACGAACAAGATCAAACAGCAACGCTGACCTGCGGCAGATCGGCCGCAGTTAAGTCAAGCCCATGGCTGACACCTGTGGAGAGACTCCTGCTCCACAACTCACACCGTTGTCATTTCCTCTCCCGGTTGGGATTCAGCGCGGTTGACAGCGGCGATCTCCACAGGTTTTCCCACATATCCACAAGCAGCGGTGGAGTTTTCCCGATTCTTGTTAACAGCTGTGGATAAATCGGTGCATCCACCGGTGCAGAACCCTCGATTTCTGTGGATAACCACGCCAGCGTTGGGGAGCGGGCAATCTGCACGCCGAAGAATCTCCCCTGGTGATGCACAGCCCAAGCGGTGTCGGTCCACCACGGAGTGCACAGGAAATATCAGGCAGACCCAGAGATCGAGTGGGTTATCCACAGATTCCACAGCACCTGTTAACACTTCTGACCCTTAACCCCTTATATGACAAAGAACAATCACCTGGCCGGTCCCAACGAGGAAGGACCAACGATCAAGAACAACGCCCCGAGGCCGGAGACTCCCTCCAGTTCCTCCCTCGCTGCGACGCCTCAGAAGCTGCCCTGATCCCAGATCTTGTGGCTCCTGAACAATGCTGCGGCTCATATGGTGGTCGCTAACTTCTTTGCTGGCTTCTGACTCGCTCTTGCAGGTAAGCTCGACACTCGACACAGCCACCAGATGCTTGACATTCATCGCGGAGCTGTCCGAGAGCCACAAGAAGGGCAGGGATCAGTGGAGTTCACTGTTGAGCGGGACGTTCTTTCCGAAGCAGTCTCATGGGCTGCCCGGTCGCTGTCCCCCCGACCGCCCGCTCCTGTCCTGGCCGGACTGCACATCACTGCGGCAGATCAGACCGTCACGATCTCCAGCTTCGACCACGAGATCTCGGCGCAGCTGCACATCGAGGCTGAGGTCAAGCAGGAGGGCACGATCCTGGTCTCGGGACGGCTACTCAACGACATCGTGAAGTCCCTGCCCAACGCCCCGGTCACGGTTCACCTGCAGGACTCTCGCGTTCAACTGACCTGCCGCTCCTCGAAGTTCACGCTCTCGACCATGCCGGTGGATGAGTACCCGGAACTTCCAGGCATGCCAGAACTCGCCGGAACCGTGGACGGCGCCGTCTTCGCCCGGGCGGTCTCCCAAGTGATCACGGCCGCATCGAAGGACGACACGCTGCCGATCCTCACCGGCGTCAAGGTCGAGATCGAGGGAGACACCATCACCTTCCTCGCCACTGACCGCTATCGACTGGCGATGCGCGAGATCAACTGGTCTCCCGCTGACCCGGACATCTCCACCTCGGTGCTGATCAAGGCCAAAACGCTCAATGACGTGGCGAAGTCCCTGGCCGGAGCCGGCTCGCTGCAGATCGCGCTCTCCGAGACGGCCGAGCTTGTCGGCTTCTCCTCCGGGGGACGCCGCACCACCTCGGTGCTGGTGGACGGGGATTACCCGAAGATCCGTCAGCTCTTCCCGGAAGAGACTCCGATCCACGCGGTGGTGAACACGGCTGAGTTCATCGAGGCCGCGCGCCGCGTCTCCCTGGTCTCGGAACGCAACGGTCATGTCCGGCTGCAGTTCACCCAGGACGACGAGGTCATCCTGGACGCCGGGGTCGACGACGCGGCCTCCGCCTCGGAGGTCATCCCCGCGACCCTGACCGGTGAAGCGATCACCGTCGGATTCAACCCGGCCTACCTCAACGAGGGACTCAACGTCATCGACACTGACTTCCTGCGGTTCTCCTTCGTCTCGGCGCCCAAGCCGGCCATGATCACCGGACAGGCCGAGGCCGAGGGTGAGAAGGCGATCGACTTCCGGTATCTGCTGATGCCGGTGCGCCTGATCAACCCGTAGCGGCTGGCAGCCTAGGAGACCATGCGGCTCTCACAGCTCACGCTCACGGATTTTCGCAGCTACGCCCAGGCGCAGCTGGAGCTGCAGCCTGGCCCCAATGTGCTGCTGGGCTTCAACGGGGTGGGCAAGACCAACATCGCCGAGGCCATCGGCTACCTCTCCACCTTGAGCTCGCACCGGGTGAGCCAGGACGGGCCCCTGGTCCGACACGGACAGAAGCAGGCCTTCATCCGCGCCGAGGCGCACCGGGGATCTCGGCAGGCTCGGCTCGAGGTCGAGATCAATCCGGGACGCAGCAACCGGGCCAGGATCAACCGCGGCAACCCGGTGCGGGCCACCGACGTGCTGGGAATCCTGCGCACCGTGCTCTTCGCACCTGAGGATCTGGACCTGATCAAGGGTTCTCCCACGGTGCGGCGCCGGCTGCTGGATGACCTCGCGGTGCAGCTGCGTCCGGCGCTGGGCAGGGTGCGCCTGGACTACGAGAAGGTGCTCAAGCAGCGCAACGCCCTGCTCAAGTCGCTGCGCCATGAGTCGTTCACCGCCACCCATGAGTCCACGCTGGCGGTGTGGGACCACCAGCTGGCTGAGGCGGGATCGCATCTGCTCAAGGCCCGACTGGAGATGCTCACCGCGCTTCGACCCCATACGGCCACCGCCTATGAGCAGCTCTCGGGCAGCATCCGCACGGCGCGGCTGCGGTACCTCAGCTCTCTCGAGGTCGAAACGGGACCGGACCAGGATTCCCGGCCCCAGGATGCGCAGCTCGACGAGCGTGGAGACGCCGAGGCTGAACCCCCGCTGGACGCCGAGGCTGAGCCCGAGAGTGGGAGCTCGAGCCGGGCCGGGTCGGTGGATCCCTCGGCCGATGCCTCGGTGCTGGAGTCCGCCTCTCGCCAGGAGCTGGCCGAGCTGATGCTCTCCGGGCTGGCCGGTGCCCGGCGCGAAGAACGGCAGCGAGCGATCACCCTGGTAGGTCCGCACCGCGACGATATCGCCTTCACCTTGGATGAGGTGCCGGTGAAGGGCTTCGCCTCCCACGGCGAGACCTGGTCCTTCGCCCTGGCCCTGAGGCTGGCCGCCTATCGCGTGATGATCGACGACGATACCAGCGAAGGTTCCCAGCCGGTGCTGATCCTCGATGACGTGTTCGCCGAGCTCGATGCCCGCCGGCGTCGTCGGCTTGCCGAGCTCGCCGGGGAGGCCGAGCAGCTCATCGTGACCGCGGCGGTGGACGACGACGTCCCCGCCAGCCTCATGCGCAGCGCGCTGCGCGTGGAGTCGGTGGACCAGATCAGCCAGGTGACCCTCCATGAACGCGATTGACGACCAGATCCAGGACCATGAGGATGCCGCCAAGATCCTGCTGGCTCGGATGCGCGCCGCCGCACGCGGCCGCGGCGAGCATCGGATGCGTGGGCTCCCGCGCGGCTCCTCACTGGCCGGTGATCCGCGCAGCGCCTCCAAGGACTCCCCGGCCCAGGCCAGGAGCAGCGGCGGCTCGAAGTCCGGGGCCGACCGGCGGGACCCCAATCTGCTGGGCGGCGTGGTCGGCGGGCTGATCAAGACCCGCGGGTGGAGCTCCCCGGTGGCCGTGGGCTCGGTGATAGCGCGCTGGGAACAGCTCGTCGGCTCCGCGATCGCTGCGCACTGCAGACCCGAGAAGTTCGAGAACGGGGTGGTGGAGGTCCTCTGCGACTCCACCGCCTGGGCCACGAACCTCAAGCTCATGCAGCCGCAGCTCATGGACGTGTTCAACACTCAGCTCGGTCCGGGGATCGTCACCGGACTCTCGATCCGGGGTCCGGCGGCCCCCAGCTGGAAGAAGGGCCGGTATTCGGTCCGCGGGCGGGGTCCCCGGGACACCTACGGCTGAAACGCCAGGCTGCGATATGCCGCGCTCGGGCCCTCACAGTGGAACCCAACCTCACCCGGGCATCCCCGAGTTGGTTCCAGGGGTGTTCCTCGGCCGCTGATCGCAGAGTCTGTGCGCCCACGGCGCTCTAGGAATGAGATTTTGCGTCCCTGGCGCGGTAGACTGGGAGGACGGCCCGAGCGTATCCACCACTCGGGCTGGTCTGTGTCATGACAAGGTCAGCATCCTCGACCTTCCCGGCAACTCAAGGAGACGGCATAGCCCGTGACCTCGGCTAACGAGAACAAGCAGCATCAGGGCAACTACGGCGCCTCGGACATCACCGTCCTGGAGGGCCTGGAAGCAGTCCGAAAGCGTCCCGGAATGTACATCGGTTCCACCGGTGAGCGCGGTCTGCACCACCTGGTCTACGAAGTGGTCGACAACTCGGTCGATGAGGCGCTGGCCGGCTACTGCTCGCACATCCAGATCACGATGCAGGACGACGGCGGCGTCCGGGTCGAAGACGACGGTCGCGGCATTCCGGTGGACATGCACCCCACCGAGGGCAAGCCCACGGTCGAGGTCGTGATGACCGTTCTGCACGCCGGCGGCAAGTTCGGCGGCAGTGGCTACGCGGTCTCCGGCGGCCTGCACGGGGTCGGGATCTCCGTGGTCAATGCCCTCTCCCGGAAGGTGCGCACCACCGTGCGTCGGCAGGGCCACGAGTGGAGCATCGGCTTCGGCAACGGTGGCGAGACCACCCAGCCGCTGTCTCAGGGCGGGGAGACCGATGAGACCGGCACCACGATGGTCTTCTTCCCGGACCCAGAGATCTTCGAGAGCATCGAGTTCGACTTCGAGACGCTGCGCGCCAGGTTCCAGCAGATGGCCTTCCTGAACAAGGGTCTGCGCATCACCCTGCGCGACGAGCGCAAGATCCCCGGCAACGAGGTGGTCCACGACGAGATCCTCGAGGAACACCACGAGGACACCCCAGCCGAGCTGGAGCCCACCGAGGCGGGCGGCGGCAGCGACGGCATCATCGAGACCCCCAACGGCCGCGTCGTCGTCTACCAGTACGACGCAGGACTGCTTGACTACGTCAATCATCTCAACGCCACCAAGCGGGCCGAGGTGGTCCACGACGACGTCATCGCCTTCGAGGCCGAGGACACCGAGCGCGGCATGGCCGCTGAGCTCGCCATGCAGTGGACGCTGTCCTATTCAGAGTCGGTGCACACCTACGCCAACACGATCAACACCCATGAGGGCGGCACGCACGAAGAGGGCTTCCGCGCGGCGATGACCACGCTGATCAACCGGTATTCCAGGGATAAGCAGATCCTGCGCGAAAAGGATGACAACCTCACCGGCGAGGACATCCGCGAAGGCCTCACCGCGGTCATCTCGATCAAGCTGCGCGAGCCGCAGTTCGAGGGTCAGACCAAGACCAAGCTGGGCAACACCGAGGCCCGCGGCTTCGTGCAGAAGGTCGTCAACGAGTACCTCGGAGACTGGCTGGAGCGCAACCCCGGCCCGGCCCGAGACATCGTGCGCAAGGCCCAGTCCGCCGCCCATGCCCGGGTGGCGGCGCGCAAGGCCCGTGAGAACGCCCGCCGGAAGTCCCCGCTGGAGACCATGGGCATGCCCGGCAAGCTCGCCGACTGCTCCTCCAAGGACCCCTCGGAATCGGAGATCTACCTGGTCGAGGGTGACTCCGCCGGTGGTTCGGCCAAGCGCGGCCGTGACCCGCGCACCCAGGCGATCCTGCCGCTGCGCGGAAAGATCCTCAACGTGGAGCGGGCCCGGCTGGACCGGGCGCTGGGCAACCAGGAGGTCCAGTCGATGATCACCGCGTTCGGCACCGGCATCGGCGAGGACTTCGACCAGGCCAAGCTGCGCTACCACAAGATCGTGCTCATGGCCGATGCCGACGTGGACGGTCAGCACATCACCACGCTGATGTTGACCCTGCTCTTCCGCTATATGCGCCCGCTGATCGAGCACGGCAACGTGTTCCTGGCCCAGCCGCCGCTGTACAAGATCAAGTGGCAGACCGGCCCGCAGGACTACGTCTACACCGACGCCGAGCGGGACGTGGCGCTCTCTGAAGGCCGGGCCAAGGGGCGCAAGCTGCCCAAGGAGCTCGGGATTCAGCGCTATAAGGGTCTCGGTGAGATGGACTACTCGGAGCTGTGGGAGACCACCATGGATCCAGACCATCGCACGCTGCTCCAGGTCTCCATGGAGGACGCCGCTGCCGCTGACGAGGTGTTCTCCATCCTCATGGGTGAAGACGTCGAGTCCCGCCGCGGGTTCATCCAGCAGAACGCCAAGGACGTCCGCTTCCTCGACATCTGAGCCGCTGCCAGCCCGTGAAGGGCGCAGCCGCGAGACGACGCCGATCTTTGCCTAAGGGAGAACACCACACGTGAGTGACAACACCGAAGAACCCCAGGACCCGCAGGGCGGACCCGCCGAGGCCGTGGAGGGCGTCGTCGTCGACGACGTCGTGACCACCGACCGGATCCGCCAGATCGACCTGCAGACCGAGATGAAGCGGTCCTACCTGGACTACGCGATGGCCGTGATCGTGGGCCGCGCGCTGCCCGATGTGCGCGACGGGCTCAAGCCGGTGCACCGCCGGGTGCTCTACGCCATGTACGACGGCGGCTACCGCCCGGACCGCTCGTTCAACAAGTGCGCCCGCGTGGTCGGCGACGTCATGGGCAACTATCATCCGCATGGTGACTCGGCGATCTACGACGCCCTGTCCCGGCTGATCCAGGACTGGGTCATGCGCTACCCGTTGGCCACCGGCCAGGGCAACTTCGGCAACCCCGGCGACGACGGCCCCGCGGCCCCGCGTTACACCGAGACCAAGATGGCTCAGCTGGCCATGGAGATGGTCCGGGACATCAACGAGAACACCGTCGACTTCCAGGACAACTACGACGGCAAGCAGCAGGAACCCGTCGTGCTGCCCTCAAGGTTCCCCAACCTGTTGGTCAACGGCTCCTCCGGCATCGCTGTGGGCATGGCCACCAACATCCCGCCGCACAACCTGCGCGAGGTCGCCGACGGCGTGAAGTGGTACCTGCAGAACCCGCAGGCCAGCCGTGAAGAGCTGCTCGAGGCGCTGCTGCAGCGGATCAAGGGCCCCGACTTCCCCACCGGCGCGCAGATCCTGGGGACCCGCGGGATCGAGGACGCCTACCGCACCGGCCGTGGATCGATCACGATGCGTGCGGTGGTCAGCGTGGAGGAGCTGCAGGGACGCACCTGCCTGGTGGTCACCGAGCTGCCCTATCACGCGAACCCCGACAACCTGGCGCGGAAGATCGCGCTGCTGGTCAAGGACGGCAAGGTCTCCGGGATCGCAGACCTGCGCGACGAATCCTCCGGACGCACCGGCCAGCGCCTCGTCGTCGTGCTCAAGCGCGACGCCGTGGCCAAGGTGGTGCTGAACAACCTGTACAAGCACACCCAGCTGCAGGAGAACTTCTCCGCGAACATGCTGGCCCTGGTCGACGGCGTGCCGCGCACGCTGAGCCTGGACGCCTTCGTGCACCACTGGGTCACCCACCAGATCGACGTGATCGTCCGGCGCACCCAGTTCCGACTCGACAAGGCCCAGCGCGAGGCCCACATCAAGATCGGCCTGCTCAAGGCCCTGGACGACCTGGACCGCGTGATCGCTACGATCCGCGCATCCTCCACCGTCGAGGAGGCCCGGCAGAACTTGAAGTCGCTGCTGGAGATCGACGACGATCAGGCCCAGGCCATCCTGGACATGCAGCTGCGCAAGCTTGCCGCCCTGGAGCGTCAGCGGCTGCAGGACGAGTACGACGAGCTGATGAAGATGATCGAGGACTTCCTGGACATCCTGGCCTCAGAAGATCGTCAGCGCCGGATCATCAGCTCCGAGTTGGACACCATCGTGGACAAGCACGGCGACGACCGTCGGACCCACATCCAGCTCGGCTACGACGGTGACATGTCCATGGAGGATCTGATCCCCCAGGAAGATGTGGTGGTCTCGATCACCCGTGACGGCTACGTGAAGCGGACCAAGATCGACAGCTACCGCGCTCAGCACCGTGGTGGTCGAGGGGTCCGCGGGGCACAGCTGCGCACCGATGACATCGTCGAGCACTTCTTCGTCACCACCACCCACCACTGGATCCTGTTCTTCACCAACCTCGGCCGGGTCTACCGCACCAAGTGCTACGACCTGATCGAGTCCGGCCGGGACTCCAAGGGTCAGCACGTGGCCAACATCGTGGCCTTCCAGCCTGATGAATACATCGCAGGCGTGCTGCCGCTGCGCACCTATGAGGATGCCCCCTACCTGGTGCTGGCCACCAAGCGTGGCCTGGTGAAGAAGACGGTGCTCACGGACTATGACACTCCCCGTCAGGCAGGCGTGATCGCGATCAACCTGCGTGAGGACGACGAGCTGGTCTCCTCCAAGCTGATCTCCGCCACCGACGATCTGATGTTGGTCTCCCGCAAGGGCCAGTCACTGCGCTTCACCGCCACCGATGAGGCGCTGCGCCCCATGGGGCGCGCCACCTCCGGGGTCACCGGCATGAAGTTCCGCGAGGAGGATGAGCTGCTCGCCGCAGACGTGGTCACGGAGAACTCCTATGTGTTCGTGGTCACCGAGGCCGGCTACGCCAAGCGGTCCGAGGTCAGCGAGTACCGGGTGCAGGGCCGCGGCGGTCTGGGCATCAAGGTGGGCAAGCTGGTCGAGGATCGCGGTGATCTGGTCGGAGCCATGGTGGTCGAGGACGACGACGAGGTCCTGGTCGTCATGGAATCTGGCAATGTGGTCCGATCTCCCGTCTCGGGCGTGCCCTCCAAGGGCCGCGACACGATGGGTGTGATCTTCGCGAAGCCGCGCAAGAAGGATCGCATCCTCAAGGTGGCCCGGAACTCCGGGGTGGCCCTGGCCGCCACCGGCGAGGACGCTGCGGCCGAGGACAGTGCGGCCGCGGAGGCCGCGAAGGGTGTCGGAGAGCTCACCGCAGCCGAGACTGCCGGTGAGACCACCGGTTCCGAAGCCGGGACACCAGCGACCGTCGCCGGCGAAGCTGAGCGCTCCGAGACCGAGGATGCAGTAGCGTTGGTCCTTGATGAAGCGGACCGGGATGAATCGGACCGAGATGATGCCTGATGGAGGACTTCAGTGAGCGCAAGCAACGGCGCAGGTAATTCGGGGAGCCAGACGGGCTCCTCCGCGGCGCGCCCGGCCACACGGTTCCCCGCGCCCCGGCCGCGTGCCCAGGCCGGCGGCGCCAAGCCCCGGCCCACTGGGGCACGCCCCAGCGCACCGGCAGGTCGTCCGGCTCAGGGACAGCGTCCCACCGGGACTCGTCCCCAGCCCGGGCTCGTGCGGCCCACGCCGAAGGCGAAGGTCCGCAAAGCGCGGCTGCTGATCTCCAAGGTCGACCCCTGGTCGGTGTTGAAGATGAGCTTCCTGCTCTCGGTGGCATCATGACCGTGGTCGCGGCGGTCACGCTGTGGACCGTCATGGACGTCTCGGGGATCTTCAACCGGGTCAACGATCTGCTGGGCCAGATCCTCGGCACCGAAGGGGGCGGAGGATCCTTCCGGGTTGAAGAGCTCGTGACCATCACCCAGGTCGCGGCCTTCGCCACGATCATCGCGGTGGTCAACGTGGTGCTGCTGACCGTGCTCTCGATGCTCGCAGCAGTGCTGTACAACCTCTCCGCCTCCCTGGTGGGCGGCGTCGGGGTCACGCTCACCGACGACTGAGCGCTCTCGGGCCCGCGATTTGGTCCGGTCGCTGAGAGCAGGGTAATGTGTAGTGGTCGCCCTCGCGGGGGGTGACGCATCAGAAACAAGGTGTCCGGGCGTATAGCTCAGGCGGTTAGAGCGCATCGCTGATAACGATGAGGTCGGAGGTTCAAGTCCTCCTACGCCCACCCCGGACTCCAAGGAGGGAAACATGAAACGTCTCGTCTTTATGGCTCTCTCTGTGGCGGGAATCCTCGGCTATCGCCAATGGCGACGCTCCGAGGACACCCGGCAGATCTGGTCTCAGGCCACAGATTCGCTCTGATAGCCTGAGGAACACCTTTGGGGGCATGGCGCAATTGGTAGCGCACCTGCTTTGCAAGCAGGGGGTTAGGGGTTCGAGTCCCCTTGCCTCCACCAGAGGATAGATCGAGAAGCTCCCCGCACCTCAGGTGCGGGGAGCTTCTTCGTGTCACGGCCAATTTCAGGGATCGGCGCGCATCCATGCTGGCATCCGCCGTATGCGATCTAGCTCCGGGGCTCGGGTGCGCTATAGTCTCGAGCTAACAGATCAATCGAGAGACTGAAGAGGTGCCTGACACAGGTGTACGAGTTACCAAGCGCAGCACGCCGCCGACGATATCGTCCCGCGGGTGCTGCGAATGCAGGGCCAGCTGATCGACGTGGACACACCCGGGTGGTGACCCGGTGATCGAGATCCTGCTCCTTCTGCTGGGCATCCTGGCAATCCTGGTGATCATTGCCGCCAACGGCTACTTCGTGGCCCAAGAGTTCGCCTACATGTCCGTGGACCGCAATAAGCTGCGGGCACTGGCGGCGGATGGCAATAAATCCGCAAAACGCGCGCTCGACGTCACCGGACGCACCTCCTTCATGCTCTCCGGAGCACAGCTGGGCATCACGGTCACCGGCCTGCTCGTCGGCTATGTCGCCGAACCCCTGGTGGGAGAGAGTCTGGGTGCCCTGCTCGGCGGCGTCGGCGTCCCGGCCGCGCTCGGCATCACGGTGGGCACCATCATCGCGCTGGCAGCCTCCACCATCGTGCAGATGATCTTCGGCGAGCTCTTCCCCAAGAACTACGCCATCGCCAATCCGACCCCGCTGTCGCTGGGCCTGGCACGCTCCACGAAGTTCTACCTCGCCGCATTCGGCTGGCTGATCTGGATCTTCGACGTCTCGGCGAACGCGCTGCTGAAGCTGCTGCGCATCGAACCGGTGCACGACGTGGAGTCCAGCGCCACGGCGAAGGACCTCGAACACATCGTGACCAGCTCGCATGAGAGCGGGGACCTCGCCGAGGAGATGTATCTGACCCTCGACCGCATCCTGGACTTCCCGGATCACGATGTCGAGCATGCCATGATCCCCCGATCACGCACCGGTCTGATCCATCCGGACACCACGCTGGGTGAGATCCGCACCCTCATGGCGCAGGAGCACACCCGCTACCCGGTGGTCGACACCCATGACGAACCGGTCGGCGTCGTGCACCTGGTGGACCTGCTCGGCACAAAGTTCACCGATGCAGCCCCTGCCACCGAGATCATGCGCGCCCCGGTGATCGTTCCGACGCTGATGCCGCTGCCCGAGGCCGTGCGCACGCTGCGCGACGCCAATGCCAAGCTGGCCTGCGTCATCGACGAGTACGGCGGCTTCACCGGTGTGGTCACCATGGAGGACCTGGCCGAGGAGATCCTCGGCGAGATCACCGACGAGCACGACGACGAGGAGCCCGCCGGCATCGAGAATGTCGGGGAGAACCACTGGCGCATCGACGGTGATCTGCACCTCGATGAGGTGGAGCGCGTCATCGGCCAGGACTTCCCAGAAGGCGATTACGAGACGCTCTCGGGGCTTCTGATGTCCCAGGAGGGCGCTCTGCTCACCCAGGGCCAGGAGGTCCGCATCAACCTGCCGGCCGATCCCGCCGACTACGGCGAATCCTCGCCCCCACAGCGCTGGGTCGACATCACGGTGCTCAGCGTGGACCGCCACGTTCCCGAGTCGGTGCACCTGCGCCTGACCGAACATTTCGAGGAGGAACGATGAGCGACTGGCTGATCCCCACCGTGGCGACCATTGCGATCATCGCCATCTCTGCCTTCTTCGTGATTCTGGAGTTCGCGCTGCTCGCCGCCCGCCGGCACCGGCTGGAGGAAGAGGCCGAGCACAGCCGTTCGGCCAGGGCCGCGCTGCGCGGGCTCAACGAGCTCACTGTGATGCTCGCCGGAGCCCAGCTCGGCATCACCGCATGCACCTTCGCGCTTGGTGCGGTGAGCAAGCCAGCCGTGGACTACGCGCTGACCCCGATCTTCGAGTCCTGGAACATGCCGCTGTGGGCCGCGGACGTGCTCGCCTTCGCCCTGGCGCTGTTCCTGATGACCTTCCTGCATCTGGTGGTCGGTGAGATGGCCCCGAAGTCCTGGGCCATCGCGCACCCGGAACGGGCTGCGAAGCTCATCGCACTCCCGGCCCAGGTGGTCCTCTGGGGCTTCCGTCCGCTCCTGCTCTGGATCAACGGGATCGCCAACCGTCTCGTCGCGGCCAGCGGCATCACACCGGTGGACCGAGCAGCAGCAGGTGGCTACGACTCCGACACGATCCGACACCTGGTGGAACACTCCACCAGGACCGGCACGCTGGACGAGGCTTCGGCCACCCAGATCTCCCGGGTCATCGACCTGGAGACGCTCACCGTGGACGATGTCATCGCAGGACGCACCCGGCAGGAGACCACGACGGTACCGGTCACGGCCACCGCGGCCGATGTCCAGGCCGCGGCCCAGCGCACCGGGCACCTGCGCATCCTGGTCATCCCCGAGACCGGGGCGAACCCGCTGGTGGTCCACGTGCGGGACACCCTCACGGTCGGGCCGGAGCACCCGGTGAGCGACCTGGCTCGACCTGCGCTGGTCGTCTCCACCGGTGCCTCGGTCTACGACGCGTTCCAGACCATGCGGGCGGCTGGCGAACAGCTCGCGGTGGTCTATTCCGACGGTGCTCTGGCCGGAGCCATCACCTGGAACGACATCCTCAAGCGGATGTGGCCCACGATGGAGGAGCAGTGGAGCGAATCAGAGGCCGCTGCCGAATCCCGCCAGCAGGGCAGCTCCGCTCGACGCTAGCCCGACCGCCTCAGGCGCCCCGCTCCGGGGCTGCTGGAGCAGCAGGACGACGCCGGACTCACAGCCTGTGGGTCCGGCGTCCTCGTATCTCCCAGAATGGCCCAGATCTATAGTTATCCACAGAGGTTATCCACAGTGTGCATAAGTTACACAGCTGTGATTCCCCAGGTCAGAGGGATATCCACAGGAATCTGTGCATTGTGCACAAAACTGTGGATTAGTCCTGCACAGCCTGGGGACCATCACGCCGGATGGTCCACGCGTGGTTCATGCGTGGACCGTGGGCGGGGTGCATCCGGGGTTCATGAATAGGGATTGACCAGATTCATGCCCAGCCCGGTGAGCAGCACCAGGACCCCGGCGATGCCGAGCAGTCCGATGCTCTGCCAGCGGGCTGCTCGGCGCGCATCCTGGCCCCGGTCACCGGAGGTTCGGGTCGGGGTCTTCGAGATGACCAGGGCGCACAGCGTGCCCACCACGAGTCCACCGAAGTGTCCCTGCCAGGAGATGCCGGGGATCACGAAGCTGATCACCACGTTGATTCCGATCAGGGTGAGGATCCCGCCGGTCTGCGAGCCGGTGGCGCGCATCAGGATGAACAGCGCCCCGAACAGTCCGAACACCGCCCCGGAGGCGCCGAGTGTGGGGGTCCAGGCGGGGGTCAGGAAGAGCACCGCGACCGAGCCGCCGAGAGCGGAGAGGGTCAGCAGCGCGATGTAGCGCAGCACTCCGAGCGCCGGTTCGATGGCACGGCCGATGAACCAGAGGGCGAACATGTTGAAGAGCAGATGCATCGCATTGGTCGGAGAATGCACCAGTGCGGAGGTGAGCATCCGCCAGGGCTCGAAGAACCAGGCGGAGGTCTGCACCGGGGCGTACCAGAGGGCCCCGGTGACCGGATCGGGGTTCGCCCCGGTGAGCGTGCCGCTGAGCAGCTGCAGAGCGAAGAGCAGGACACACAGCCCGATGAGCGTGAAGGTGACCATCGGGCGCCGGTCCGGGCGCAGCACGGCGCCGAACTGGGAGCGCGCGGGGGGCCGACGTCGTTGGAACTCGTCCTGAGCTCGGCTCAGGCAGTCCACGCATTGAAACCCGACCGGGGCCTCCCGCAGGCACCCCGAACAGGCCAGCCTCTCGCAGCGTTGACACGCCACGGTGGCCGGCCTGTCCGGGTGCTTCGTGCAGAATGTTGCGTCGATCGTGCTAGATCCTCAGAGCTTCTTGATGTCGATCTTCTCGATGACGACATCTTCCTTCGGGCGGTCCCGGTTATCGGTGGGAACCGTGTTCAGGGCATCCACGATCTTCTGCGAGGCCAGATCGGAGACCTCGCCGAAGATGGTGTGCTTGCCCTGCAGCCAGTTGGTGGCCACGGAGGTGATGAAGAACTGGGACCCGTTGGTGCCGGGACCGGCGTTCGCCATCGCCAGCTTGTAGGCGGAGGTGAAGTCCAGCTCCGGGTGGATCTCGTCGCCGAACTTGTAGCCGGGACCACCGACGCCGAGGCCCAGGGGATCCCCGCCCTGGATCATGAAGTCGGAGATGATCCGATGGAACACGGTGCCGCTGTAGAGCGGGGTGTCGACCATCTTCTCGCCGGACTCCGGGTGGGTCCACTCGCGCTCACCGGTGGCGAGCCCGACGAAGTTGTCCACGGTCTTGGGAGCGTGGTTCCCGAAGAGCTCGACGAGGATCTCGCCCTGGGAAGTACGGATAGTTGCCTGATGTGTTGCGATAGCACTCATGAATCCCATTCTCTCACTCTTGGTGGCGCGGAGTGCCAGGTGCAGGGATGATGAAGGGATCGGCAGGGCCATAGCAGCTCACGCAGAGACCACGTAAGCTGAAGCCAGCAACCGATCCGAGTTCGGAGGACATGCATGTTCGGCAAGAAGAAGAAGCGCAACCACAGCTGGGAGCACCTGGTGCTCGCGGGGGTCGAGTCCGCACGCGATTGGACCGCCCCGAAACTGGGTGCGGCGGCAGACTGGGCCGAAGACACCTACCGCAAGGGCGCCCCTAAGGTGCACGATGCCTCGGGCCGCGCATTGACCGCGGTCAATGACAGCGCCTCGGTGGCAGGCAAGAAGATCAAGGCATACTCCTCGGTCGCCGGCGGCGGCATCTCGTCTCAGTACGAGAAGCTTCCTCCGCAGGCCAAGGCAGAGGTCTCCAAGATCCTGGCGAAGTACGACACCGCCAAGACGCAGTTCACCTCGGAGTACGTCCCGGCCACCTCGGCGAAGCTGGGCGGCTATGCGGACAAGACCGCGAAGCTGATCCACCGCGCCGAGCTTGATCCCCGCGTTGAGAAGGCGCTGATCAAGGCCACCGGTGACAAGAAGATCGTCAAGAAGCTGCGCAAGAGCTCCGAGCGCTACGCCAAGGATGCTGCCAAGACGCTGAAGAAGCCCCAGCGTTCGAACAGCCGCAAGAAGGGTCTGCTGGTCTTCGGACTGGTGGCCGCGGCGGTGACCGCAGGGGTGGCCGCATGGCGCGCCAGCCAGCCGGTGGAGGACCCGTGGAAGAAGCCTGCGCCGGTCACCCGGCCAGCCGCCTCCTCCACGGCAGCTCCGAAGCCGGTGACCTCGGCCCCCAAGCCTGCTGCCTCGGCTCCGAAGCCTGCTGCCTCGGCTCCGAAGCCGGCGACCCAGGGCGGTTCGGCTGCGCCGAGCACCGTCGCAGGGACTCCGGCCGCTGCGCCGAAGGCGAATCCCGACGCCCCCAAGAGCTCCGGTGCGCCGGAGTCCAAGGCCGGTCCCTCGGGAGTCACCAACGTCAACGCGCAGAACGCTGACGAGGCCAAGGGCAAGAACGTTCCCTCACCGAAGCCGGCCACCTGAGCTGAGCCTCGACTGAGAACGTAGCTACGCAGAAGCGGACCTGGCGATCATGCCAGGTCCGCTTCTGTGTGTGCGGTGGTCTCAGCGTGTGTCCGGTGGCGTCAGCGGATCGGGTTCAGCGTCGCAGCCTTCTCCGCCGCTCCCGTCTGCCCCATGCTCTCGAGCCAGTTGCCCAGCATCCGGTAGCCGCCCTCGGTGAGCACCGACTCCGGGTGATACTGCATACCCCACAGCGGCGCCGTGCGATGCGCCAGCCCCATGATGACTCCGTCCTCGGTGCGCGCGGTCACCTCCAGCACCGCCGGTATGGTCTCGGGTGCCACGGTCAGGGAATGGTAGCGGGTCGCCACGAAGGTCTCCGGCAGCCCGGCGAAGGAGACGTGCCCGGTATGGGTGACCGGGGAGGTCTTGCCGTGCATCAGCTGCTCGGCATGGGTGACCGTCGCACCGAAGGCCTCACCCAGGCCCTGATGTCCCAGGCAGACCCCGAGCATCGGTTCCTGGGCCTCCGCGCACCATCGGATCAGCTCCACGGAGACCCCGGCCTCCCCGGGGGTGCCGGGGCCGGGGGAGATCAACACGCCGTCGTGCTCGGTCGCGAGCTGCTTCGCGGCCTCCACGGAGAGATCGTCATTGCGGATCACGGTGGCCTCGGCGCCGAGCTCGCGCAGGTAACCGACCAGGGTGTAGACGAAGCTGTCGTAGTTGTCGATGACGAGGATGCGGGCGGGGGTGTCACTCATGCGGGGGTCCCTTCGACCCGGCCCAGTGCCGGGAAGGTCAGCGATTCAAGCGTGGAGTCATTGAGCGGGCTGTACTGGCTCAGCCACGGGAAGACGAACTGCATCAGGAGAAACACGATACCGGCCACGATGGCCAGGGCGAGCAGGATCTGGACCAGCAGGGGGCCCGGGAGCGCGCGGAAGAGCCAGGCGTACATCTCAGGGCCCTCCCTGGCGCAGCGCGGCCGGAGCCTCGGCCGTGCGGGGGGCGAAGTCCACCAGCTCGGCGTGGGTGATCAGCCGCTCGCGGTTGGAGAAGAGCGGGTGACAGGTGGTCAGGGTCAGCAGCGATCGGTCAGCCTCGGCCTCGAGCTCGCCGGGGACCGGCAGGATCACCTCGGAGTCCTGGGGCAGCACCACATGGGTCTCATAGACCTCATAGGTGTAGTAGCCGTCGGGCGACTCGACGTAGATCTCATCCCCGGGGGTGAGGCGGTCCTGATCGCGCAGCACGTCACCATAGGTGAGCCGATGTCCGGCCACCGCGAAGTTTCCTGCCTCACCGGGCAGCTGGGTGTCCGGGTAGTGTCCCAGTCCGCCGGTGTTCAGCGTCTCGTCATCGACGCCGGAGCGCACCGGCGCTGACCAGTCGGCACCGATCGCGGGCGCATAGATCACGGCCATCGCGCCGGACTCCACGGCCGCCATGTTCTCGGGACATGCCGCATACTCCCCGTCGGGAAGCTGCTGACAGTTCTGCGGCGACTCCGCACGTTGCTGCTGCGCAGGGTCGGTGTCCAGCTGTTCGATCCGGGTGTGGAACTCGCTCTCGATGGCCTGGGCCTCACGGTTCGCGTCGAGTCCGGTCCACCAGATCTCCCAGACCACGAAGAGCAGTCCGAGCACGCCCAAGGTGATCAGCAGCTCCCCGGTGACGCCGAGGATCCGGGCGCCGATGCCCCGGCCGCGGTGTCCCGACATGAATCCTCCGAAAGCTGGGTGGGGCGAGCATCACACGCAAACGGTAGAATGGCACGCAGACCACGGCCGGGACCTCAGATATGCACGGCCGTGACACCAGGATACCGAACCGGGATCCACGCCAGATCCAGAGGGGACCGAACCGACGTGGCTGAGTCCAAGCACCGCAAGAACCGCCGGACGCGCGACAAGACGGAGACGAAGAAGTCTCCGCTGAACGACGCCGATCCCAAGAACGTCAAGGACCTCGACCTCGAGGATGAGTCCCTGCCCATGTGGTACCGGGCGACCATGATCGGGCTGATGATCCTGGGTCTGCTCTGGCTCATCGTCTGGTACATCACCCAGGGCGCGGCCCCGGTGCAGGCGGCCGGCGGCTGGAACGTCATCATCGGCTTCGGCATCACGATGGTCGGCTTCTTCATGACGATGCGCTGGAAGTAGGCCCCGCGACCGTTCCTGACCTCCGCCGGACGGCTGGCGCGACCCAGGTCAGGGCCCGGCGAAGCTGCCGACCTAGCGGGGTCGGCGGGTCGCCGTCGTCCGGGCCTTTCGGGTCAGCTCATCGATCGGCTGGGCAGATCCGGCCGGGTCGATCTGTGGCTGGATCGCCTCGGCGTAGCGGTTCTGCACCGCGGTGGCGATCAGGAAGTCCGCGATCGCGGGGTTCTTCGGGAGCAGCGAGCCGTGCAGGTAGCTGCCCACGATGTTCTTGAAGCGCGCGCCCTCGTAGGAGTCCTTGGCGTTGTTCCCCTCGCCCTTGGTGACCCGGGCCAGCGGCTGGACCCCTGGGCCGAGGTAGGTCTGGCCGGAGTGGTTCTCGTAGCCCAGGATCTCGCCGAACTCCGTGGACTCGGCGACCACATTGCCGATCAGCCGGGTATCGGTGCCCTCGGTCCTCAGATCGAGGATGCCCACTCCCTTGATCTCCCGGCCCTCGCGGGTGCGGAAGGAATGCCCGAAGAGCTGATAGAGCCCGCAGATCATCAGCATGGGCGTGCCGCTCTGCGCCAGCGTGTGCAGCCTGTCCCCGATCCGCAGCAGGTCCTGCTGGATCTTGTCCTGGCCGCTGTCCTGGCCGCCGCCGCCGATGACGAGGTCGACCTGCTCCGGGAACTCATCCTCCGGGTCGTAGCTGTGCAGGATCGGCTCATAGCCGCGCCACTGCAGGCGCCGCTGGAGCACCAGCGCATTGCCGAAGTCCCCGTAGATGTTCATATCCCGGGGATAGAGCTGGAGCACGTGGATCGGCTTGGGCTCAGCCATCAGAAGGCCTCCACTTCGGTATAGGCGCCCAGCCGCTTTCGCAGCGCGAGCATGGCGGTGTAGGTGCAGAAGATCCGAGCCGGCCTGTCGGGATTC
Organism: Nesterenkonia sp. AN1; assembly: GCF_000582475.1. Classification (NCBI taxonomy): domain Bacteria; kingdom Bacillati; phylum Actinomycetota; class Actinomycetes; order Micrococcales; family Micrococcaceae; genus Nesterenkonia; species Nesterenkonia sp. AN1. The sequence goes on along the minus strand of NZ_JEMO01000015.1, from coordinate 102,557 downwards.
TCATCCAGGAAGCGGGTGAGCGCGAGCGAGAGGTCAGGCTCCACCGCGTCGAAGTCGACGTCGTCGTACTTCAGCCGCAGTGCCATGTCGTAGGCACGAACTCCGGAGACCATCCGCACGCCCTGCTCGGCGAGCGAGGCGAACTCCACGTCCCAGAGCCAGCTCATGTCCCGGCCGTCGGCATAGTTGTCGTTGATGGCGATCATCGTGGCGACGCCCTCGGCCGAGAAGGAGCTCAGGCCTAGCCGGAAGCCGGAGGGGTTCTTCACCAGCACCAGGTCCAGGGGACGACCCTGCACGGTGAGGCTCTCACCTCGCCCGAAGGCGGGGGAGACCTTCGAGAGTGACTCGATCAGGGCCCGGGGGTCCACGGTCTCACCCAGGGCCTGGCGGACCACCGCCAGCGCGGCCGCCGCGTTGAAGGTGTTGTAGGCGCCGTTGACGGTCAATGACGTGCTCACCGACTCGCCGTCAATGGTGAACCTGCCGCCACCCTCGGTGAGCTCCTCCAGGACCACATCGGCATGAGGGTGATCCGCCGCGTCGGCGGGCCCGGAGTGGAAGTCGTCATCGCTGGGGAAGTGGACGCGCAGGGATTCGCTGAGACCGAAGTAGTCGACCCGCTGGGTGTCCAGGGTCTCGGCGATGGCCCGAACCCGGGGGTCTTCACGGTTGAGCACCACCGCCTCGACCGTGTGTTGGGCAATGGTGCGCAGCATCCCGGCGGTGGTGTCGATCTCCCCGAAGCGATCCAGCTGATCGCGCATGACGTTGAGCAGCAGGCTGTGGTTCGGGCGGACCGCCTTCACGAAGTGCACTGCGTGGGCCTCGTCGAGCTCGAGCACCGCGATGTCGGCGTCGAGGGTGCCGGTGAGCCTGACATCTTCGAGGATGGAGGCGACGACGCCGCGGGTGAAGTTGGACCCGCTGCGGTTGGTGAAGACCCTCAGGCCCTGTCCCTGGAGCAGCTCCACCACCATCTTGGTGGTTGTGGTCTTTCCGTTGGTCCCGGAGACGACGATGACTCCGCGCGGGAGCCGGTGCAGCGTTCGGGCGAGGAAATTCGGGTCCAGCTTCTCGACGACCAGTCCCGGGAAGGCCGATCCGCCACCGCCGCGCAGCTTCGTCACGGCGCGCGCAGCACGTCCGATGAGCACTGAGCCGGCCGAGCCCAGAGCCGTCCCAAGGGTTCGCGGTGCGGAGGAGATTCTCGACATGGCGCTGATTATTTCATCTCATTTCTCGGGTGCCGCGCAGATCGATGCCGCGTGGTGGTCGACGAGGGGGTCTGGGAGCTGGTCATGCAGGAGCTTCTGGAGCTGAACGGCGGCTCAGTCCTCGTTGTTGCCGTTGCCGCTGTTGTCGTCAGAGTTCCCATTGTTGTCACCGGAGTTGCCGCGGGCCTCACTCGGGCTGCTCGGGGACTCCTCGACGCCGCCGTTCGCTCCGCCTTCGGCCTCCGGAGATTCCTCCGCGGTGGGAGACTCCTCCGGTGCTTCTGAGGCTTCCTCCTCAGAGTCTGTGGCCCCATCGCCGGACTCGGTTCCGCCGTTGTTCTCCTCCTCGGCGTCCGGGCTAGGGGACGGGCTAGGAGACGGGCTGGGGGACTCCTCGTCGCCGTCTTGGGACCCTTGATCGCCGTCTTCGGACCCTTGATCGGTATCGTCCCCGGTGTCCGGCTCGGGAGCCTCCTCCTCTTCCGGCGCAGGCGCGGGCGCGGGCTCCGGGTCAGGGTCCGGGGCGACCGCGACGACCAGCGTAACGGTGGAGCCTGCGGGATCGCGTCTCCGGCGACGACGGAGGCGCCGCCCACCCGCTGACCCACGACGGTGCCTTCGGCGTAGTCGGTGCGCTCATCCTCCACGGTGCTCACGCTGAGCCCCAGGTTCTCCAGGATCGTCTGCGCCTCGGTGCGGGTGCGGTTGAAGACTCCAGGCATCTCCACCAGACCGGTGGAGAGCACCAGGTCCACCTCGGATCCCGGTTCGACCGAGGAGCCTGCTTCCGGTTCGGTGGTGATCAGAAGGTCTTCTTCGATGCTGGGATGGTTCTCCTCGCTGATCTCCCCCACCTCCAGGCCCACCTCCTCAAGGGCGTCGCGAACCTCCTCCTCGGTGGAGCCCTGCAGGCCGTCCGGGACGCGTACGCTCTGTGGACCGGTGGAGATGTAGAGCACCACGGCGCTGTTGGGATCCACCGAGGTCTCGGCCTCGGGGTCCGTACGGATCGCCAGGTCCGCCTCGACCTCTGGATGGGCCTCGGTCTCCACTGTGGGATTCAGGTTCAGTGCGGTGAGCTCTTCGCGCGCCTCCTCCTCGGTCATCCCAGTCACATCAGGGATGGACACCTCGGGATTGTCGAGCATGTTCATCAGCGCCCAGGTGCCGCCGCCGGCCAGGGCAAGGATCAACAGGGTCCATATCAGGATCAGCCCGCCACGGCGACGCCGCGGCTGCTGACGAGGCTGTTCGGAGTCCTTGTAGAAGTCTGGGTCCTCTGGGGTGCGCGCCGAGAGCTGGCCGTTCAGCGGGACCGCGCCTGCGGCAAGGACCTGGTTGAAGTCCTGCCGGCCGCCGATGGCCGCCATCGCCGCGGTGGGGTGGTCCTCGTCGTCCACGCCGATGCCGATCAGCGCCTTCTGGATGGCTTGATCGAACTCCTCGGCGGTCTGGAATCGGAGTGCAGGGTCCTTGGTCAGCGCCTTGCCGACCACGGATTCCATCGCCGGGCTGATCCGGTGGTTGAAGTCGCTGACCATCGGCGGTGCCTCGCGCACATGCTGGTAGGCCACCGAGACCGGAGACTCGCCTTGGAAGGGCGGCCGGTTGGTCAGCAGCTCGAAGAGCACACAGCCGGCCGAATACAGATCCGACCGGTGGTCCACGACTTCGCCGCGCGCCTGCTCGGGGGAGAGGTACTGGGCGGTGCCGACCACGGCGGAGGTCTGGGTCATCGTGGAGGCGGAGTCGGCCAGGGCTCGGGCGATGCCGAAGTCCATGACCTTGATCTGGCCGGTCTGGGAGACCATCACATTGGAGGGCTTGATGTCGCGATGGACGATGCCCTTCTCGTGGCTGTAGCCCAGCGCGCCGAGGATCCCATGCATATAGCCGGCCGTCTCCCGCTCGGAGAGCGGCTTGTTCAGCGCCTGATCGATCTTCGACTGCAGCTGCGAGCCGACCTGCGCGGCGGGCAGGTGGTCCTCACCGTCGTGAACCCGGCCGGTGTCACCCAGGGCCAGGACGTCCTCCTCGGGCTCACCGGGAGACCCGGGAGGCTGTGCGTGGTTCGACTCCTCGGCGATTCGGGTCTGTTCATCGTCGACGTCGGCGGTGTCGGTGACCCGCGGCGTCCCATGCAGGATGTGTCGCAGCGTGACCCCATCGACATACTCCATGACGATGAAGGGTGTCTTGATCTCGTGATGGGCCTGATCCTCGACCTGCGCGCGACCGGAGTCGTAGACCGCGACGATATTGGGGTGGTTCAGCGAGGCCGAGGACTGCCCCTCCCGGCGGAAGCGCCCCTGGAACTGGGGGTCACGTGCCAGGTCCGGGCGCAGCATCTTGACTGCGACCTGGCGATCCAGGGTGAGGTCGTGGCCGAGGTAGACATCGGCCATCCCGCCGCGTCCGATCAGTGAAGTGATCCGGTAGCGGTTGTTGAGGACGCGCTCAGCAGTCTCGGTCATATCTCGGTTCCTGTCTCCGATCCTGACCCATCCTCGGCTGAGAAGCCAGCCCGATCAGGATCCCCGGTGCTCTCGGCACCGGGTTCGCCGCCGGCCTGTCCATCCTGAGGCGCCTCGTCCTCGACCACCTCGGGCTCGATCGGCTCCGGCTGGGTGGCCGCGGGGTCCTCCGCCTCGTCCTGGGTCTCGGGCGACGGGGAGGGAGTGGGGGTGGGCGTCGGGGAGGTGTCCGGTTCCGGCTGATCCTGCTGCCCGGTGCCAGTGCCGGTGCCGGTCGGCGATCCGGCGTCGGTCGGGGACTGCGTACCGCTGGGCTGCCCATCGCCGTTCTGCTGCCCCGTGTCACCCGGCTGGTCCTGATCGTCCTGGCCAGGAGCCTGGTCCTGCGGCAGGGTGTCGTTCGCCACGGCGGAGTAGAACACCGTGACGGTGGAGCCCACGGGGACGCTGCCCGTGGGGGCCACCCCGGTGACCACGCCCGCAGGCTGGCCGGAGGCCACGGGCTCCGCCTGGACCTGCAGTCCCGCCTCCTGCAGCGCTGCAGTGGCCTCCTCCAGGGAGAGGCCGAGGAAGTCGCTCTCGGTGATCTCGACCATTTCGGTGCCGGGGGTGAAGGTCTCGGTCACGGTCGGCGTCGGGCTCGGCTCATCCTCACCGCCGCTGCCACCGAACTGTGGGAAGAGCCACGAGCCGAGGAGGGCCAGCAGGACCAGCACCAGCAGCGCGATGAGCGGCCAGTACCACCGGCGACCCCCATGGAGTCGTCGCTGCTCCGCGGCCGTTTCGGCCTCGGAGCGGGCGGTGTCCGCGCCGGGGCGCGCGGATCCGGTCGCAGCGGGAGCCGCCCCGTACTGGGAGGTGTGCGCCGCGGCGGCAGCGGGCTGTTCCGGAGTGCGCGCCGAGGGGGCTTGGCTGCCGGCCGGGACCACGGCGGTCGCTGCGGTGTCGGCCCGGGGGATGGCGGTGGTGGCGTCCTGGTCGGACTCGGCGCCATCCATATGCGCTGCCATGGCGGGGACCGCCTTGAGCGCGGACTCGGGGTCGTGGCGCAGCAGCGCGTCGGCGGCCTCGGCGAGCTTGGTCGCGGTCAGGGGTCGCTTGCCCGGGTCCTTCTCCAGCATCGACATGATCAGCGCACGCACCGGCTCCGGCACGGTCTCCGGAAGCGCCGGCGGCGGCTCGTTGACCTGCTTCAGCGCAATGGCGATCTGGGATTCGCCGGTGAACGGGCGGTGCCCGACCAGCGCCTCGTAGCCGATGATGCCCAGCGCATAGATGTCTGAGGAGCCGGTGGCGTGCTGACCGGTGGCCTGCTCCGGGGAGAGGTACTGCACCGTGCCCATCACCTGTCCGGTGGCGGTCAGCGGCACCTGGTCCGCGAGCCGGGCGATGCCGAAATCGGTGATCTTCACCCGCCGGGTGGGGGTGATCAGCAGGTTGCCGGGCTTGACGTCGCGATGGACCAGGCCCTGGTCATGAGCGACCTGCAGGGCACGACCGGTCTGGGCGAGGATGGAGAGCGTCTTCTCCCAGGACAGCGTCTTATCCGTCTCGAGCAGGACCGAGAGCGGGCGCCCGGGCACGAGTTCCATCACCAGGTAGCCGGAGCCGGACTGTTCGCCGTAGTCATAGATGTCGGCGATGCCGGGGTGGTTCAGCAGGGCGGTGTGCCGCGCCTCGGCGCGGAACCGACGCAGGAACGCCTCGTCTCCGGTGTACTCCTCCTTGAGGATCTTGATCGCTACGGTACGTCCGAGCACCTGGTCAGAGGCTTTCCAGACCTCACCCATGCCGCCGATGGCGATGCGTTCGGTGAGCTGATACCGCTCACCCATCAGGATGCCGACCACGGGCCTCATTCGATCGCCGCCTCGAGCATGGTCAGCATCTGCGGTCCGGTCAGCGAGGAGCCGGTGTCGAAGTCGATCCGCTCGTAGGCCACTGTCACCGCGTACTGCGGATCGTCGGCGGGCGCGAAGCCGGTGATCCAGGAGTTCACCTCTCCGGTCTCGCCGACGTCCGCTGTGCCGGTCTTGGCTGCGACCTGGAAGCTTTCGGTCTGCGCGCGGGTGCCCGTGCCGGACTCGACGACCTCGACCATCATCTCGGTGATCTCGTCGGCGATCTGCTCCGAGGTCACCTCGGAGAACGTCTCCGGCTCGGAGGTGGAGAGCAGCTGCAGGTCCGAGCCGCGGATCGCGTCGACCAGGTTGGGCTTCATCAGCGTGCCGTCATTGGCGATGGCGGCGGCGACCATGTTCATCTGCAGCGGGGTGGAGGTGACGTCGAACTGCCCGATGGCGGACTGGGCCAGGGCGGCGTCGGAGAGGTCGGTGGGGAAGTTCGAGGTCTCCGGGCGCAGCGGGATGCTCAGGTCCCCGGAGTTGAATCCGAAGGCCTCGGCGCTGTCCCGGATCGGGCCCTCACCAAGGTCCATGGCGGCCTCCGCGAAAGGGGTGTTGCAGGACTGCGCCACGATCCAGGAGAGCTCCGCCTGGGAGCGCTGGGCGCAGATGCCGCGGTCGAAGTTGCGCAGCTCGGTGGTGGAATCGGGCAGCGTGATCGAGTTGGGGTTCTCCAGCACCGTGTCCGGTTCGTAGTCTCCGGACTCCAGCATCGCGACGAGGTCCACCAGTTTGAACGTCGATCCGGGAGCCAGGGTGGAGGAGATGGCGCGGGAGGTGTAGCGCAGGTCCGGGTCGGTCTCCAGCTGCGTCTGGTTCTCGATCAGCTGGGTGGAGTCCTGCACGGCGAGAAGGTTGTTGTCGTAGCTGGGCTTGGCGGCCATGGCCTTGATGTCTCCGGTGGCGATCTCGGTGACGATGATGCTTCCGCGGGTGCCCTCGGGGATCTGGTCGTAGGCGAGCTGCTGCAGCTCGGCGTCGAGGGTCAGCTCGACCTGGCCGCCGTCCATCGTGTCCCCGGTGAACACCGAGGTGATCCGGTCGAAGAACTGGCTGTCGGACTGCCCGGAGAGGTACTCGTTCAGCGTGCCCTCCAGCCCGGTGGGGTTTGCGGCGATGGAATAGGTGCCGGTGATCCCGGAGTACAGCTCAGGCTCGCGGTAGACCCGCTGGTAGTCGAAGCTGGAGTTCTCCGAGGGGACGGATTCAGCGATGGCGCTGCCGTCCACCGTGATCGCCCCGCGCGGGGCGCCGCGGTCCTCATAGACCTGACGCACGTTGTTGGGGTTGGCGTTGAGCTCATCGGTCATGGCGACCTGGATGATGGAGAGCGCGACGAAGAGCGTGATGAACAGGCCGACGGAGACGACCCAGGTGTGACGGATGGCGTTGTTCACTGTGTCCCTCCCTGCTCAGCCGGGGCATGGTCGATGTCTACGTCGTCGCGGGCGTCCTGCCGGTCGGGGTGCCGCCGGTGCTCGCTGTGCCGGTGGACCGCGCTCTCCCGGGCGCCGGGCCCTCGGAATGAAGTCTGGACTCGATGCCCGAGGAGGACTCGCCGGTCGCGTTGACCATCGGTCCCACGATGACCGGCTGCCGGGCGGAGTGGGAGATCAGCAGCACCAGCGCCACGATCAGCCAGTTCGCCAGCAGCGCGGAGCCGCCGGCGGCGAGGAAGGGGGTGGCCAGACCGGTCATCGGGATGACCCGGGTGAGACCGCCGACGACGACGAAGACCTGCAGCACCAGCACGACCGCGAGGCCCACCGCGAGCAGCTTGCCGAAGGTGTCGCGGGTGCCCAGTCCGGCGCGCATGTACCGGCTGAAGAGCAGCAGGTAGAGCAGCAGCATCGCGGAGAGCCCGATGAAGCCGAGCTCCTCGCCGAAGGCTGCGATGATCATGTCGGAATTGGCCAGCGAGACCATGTTCGGGTTGCCCGAGCCCAGGCCGGTGCCGGCGAGGCCGCCGTGCGCCATCCCGAACAACCCCTGCACCACCTGGTGTGAGCCGCCGAAGGCGCGCTCGTAGATGTCCTGATCGAAGGCGTTGAGCCAGATGTCGACCCGGTCGCGGAAGTGGGAGACGAACTGATAGGCCAGGGCTGCGCCGATGAGCATGAAGACCGCGCCGATCGCGATCCAGGAGAACCTCGAGGTAGCCACGTAGATCACCGCGACGAACAGGCCGAAGAACATCAGTGCATTGCCGAGGTCGTTCTGCACCACCAGCACGCCGATGGCGATGATCCAGGCGATGAACATCGGAGCGAGGTCACGCAGCCGGGGGAAGGTCACGGGGCCGATCTTCCGGCCGGCCAGCAGGATCAGATCGCGGTTGTTGGCGAGGAAGCCCGCGAAGAAGACCGCCAGCGTGATCTTGGCGATCTCGCTGGGCTGGAAGGACAGCGGGCCGAGGTTCACCCAGATCCTGGCGCCGTTGAGCTCCTGGCCCACGCCCGGCACGATCGGCAGGAAGAGCAGCACCACGCTGGCCGCCAGCGAGATGTAGGTCAGCTGCCGGAGCCGACGGTGGTCCTTGAGCAGCCACAGCAGCGCGACGGCGGCCACGATCGATATGCCGGTCCACATCAGCTGGCGATCCGCGACCCCGGAGTAGGAGGGGGTGAAGTCCAGCCGGTGGATCATCGCGATGCCGAGCCCGTTGAGGGTCACCACGATGGGCAGGATGAAGGGGTCCGCGTATTTCGCGCGCAGCCGCAGCACCACGTGGAAGACGAGGACCAGTCCGGCGAAGACGGCCCCTTCGACGTAGTAGTCGGTGGTGATCGGTTCGTCCAGGGCGAGCGCGACCAGCATCTGGGCACCGATCGCCACGGTGAGGGCCATCAGAAGCAGCACCAGCTCGAGATTGCGGCGGGGCTTGTACACCTGCTGAGATACTGTGCTCACTGGTCACCTCCCTGGTTCTCGGCTGTCTCATCCTGCGCTGGCGGATCCTGTGCTGGCTGATCCTGGTCCGGCTCCGCGCCGGTCTCCTCCGCGTCGGGCTCCTCGGCGGGGCTGGGCTCGTCCTGGGCGGCATTGGCCACGGCCATGGCGCGCAGCTGGCTGACGATGTGTTCCGCGTGGTCACGATCGTCAGCGGCGATGCCTCGCTCGACCCGGTCGCGGTGGTACGCGGTGAGGTCCTCGAGGGCGATCTCGGCATGCTCGTCGACCTCGGAGAGCCTGACCGGTCCCAGGGACTGGGAGACGCCGCTGTAGATGGCGACCTCGCCCTGGTCCTCTCCGACGTAGTACTGGGTCTGGGTCCAGACGTATCCCAGGAAGGTCACGACGGCGACCAGCACGGCCAACAGGGCCACGAAGGTGGGCAGGAACCAGGAGCTGCGTCGTCGCGCGGTCTCCAGCGCCTCGAGCTCCTCCTCATCGAGGACCAGCTCTTCCTCCTCGATGCTCTCGGGCTCTTCGGCAAGTCCGGCGCCGGCGCGGTGCGGCCCGGCATCGCTCGAGAGCCGCGCGGCGGAGGACTCCGGATCACCTGGAGCTGGCGCGTCGGCAGAGGACCGACCGGATCCCGCCTCGGCGGCATCGACAGCCCCAGCGGGCTCGCCTGATCGGGCCGCGCCGTCGGAGTCGGCAGGGGTCTCATCTGCCGTGCCACCAGCCGGGGCAGAGTCGCGCGGCTGCTCGTCGAGCAGCTCGGAGTAGGTGTGGCGCACCGGACGCAGCGGCTGACCCGTGAGCAGCGAGGCCATCGGGTGCTCATCGACATTGCGTGCGACCACCGGGATCGTGCCGGTGTCGGCGGCCTTGTTGGCGGCCCCGACCAGCAGGTGCGGGCGCGCGCCCAGCTTCTTGCGAACCATGGCGGCCGAGAGCGGGGAGAGCGTGTCGTGGTCGTCATGGTCGGAGAAGGCCTCGGAGTTGACCACCGGGACCACATCGAGCTCTATGGTGGCGTCGGCTCCGCCATAGTTGGAGGTGGCCGCGGCCACGGCGGCCTCGCTGAGCGGCAGCTTCTTGCTCGGCGCGAGGTCGGCTTCGTCGGCCTCGACGACCTCCAGGCAGACCACGGTCACATTGTCCGGGGCGCCGCCGCCCAGGGTCAGCTCGACCAGGTCATCGACGATCGATTCGAGGCTCTGGGTGGAACGCAGCTTCTGCTCGATCAGCCGCTCGGAGACCACCGCGTTGAGCCCGTCGGAGCAGAGCAGCCAGCGCTCACCGGCCTCCAGCGGGAAAGAGGTGATGTCGAGCTCGGGGGAGGCGTCGACGTCGCCAAGCACGCGCATCAGCACGTTCTTGTGCGGGTGATGCTCGGCCTGGTCCGGGTCCAGCCGGCCCTCGTCCACCAGCCGCTGGACGAAGGTATGGTCCTTGCTGACCTGGCGGAACCGTCCGCGCTTGAGTCGGTAGGCGCGAGAGTCGCCGATGTGGGCGAACTGCAGCCGGTCCTGGGTGATCAGCAGCGAGGTGATGGTGGTGCCCATCCCGGCGAGCTTCGGGTTGGCCTTGACCAGCTTGTTCAGGAAGGAGTTGGCGGTCTGGATCTCATCTGGCAGCACCGTCTCGGGGTCCGCGAACCCGCGCGTGTCCAGGTGCGCGAGATCCAGCACCGTGGAGGCCGAGGCGACGTCGCCGCCGGCGTGGCCGCCCATGCCGTCTGCGACCACGGCGAAGTAACGACCCGCGTAACCGGAATCGTCGTTCTTGGAGCGCACAGCCCCGGTGTCGGAGCGCGCTGAGAAGCGGAATACCAGAGCCACGGGCTAGGTCCTCAGCTCCAGGACGGTCTTGCCGATGCGGATCCGGTCCCCGGGCTCGACCGTGGAGGCGCGGGTGAGCTGATCCTCCCCGAGCCAGGTGCCGTTGGTGGAGCCCAGATCCTCGAGGAACCAGCGCGAGCCCTGCGGAAAGAGTCGGGCGTGCTTGCCCGAGGCGTAGTCATCATCGAGCACCAGGGTGCATTCCTGTGCCCGTCCCATCATGATCGAGGCGGAGCCCAGCGGAATCTCGGTTCCGGCCAGCGGACCCTCGCTGACCAGCAGCCGCCGCGGACGCGGTCGCGGGGTGGGACCCGAATGGTTGGCTCCGGACGGGGCGGGAGGCCCGCTGCGTGGCGCCGGGGCCGCGTGCGGGGCGGCGGCCCGGGCCCGGGAGCGTTTGGAGATGGTCATGTCCCGGCCCTGCGCTCCGATGATCGAGAGGATCAGGATCCAGAGCAGCAGCAGCAGTCCGAACTGCAGCACCGTGACAGCGAGTTCACTCATGTGTCGGGGTCCCTCAGCTCTGGCGGAAGCGCAGGCGCGCGTTGCCGAGCGAGATCAAGGCGCCGTCGACAAGCTGGACCTTCGGCGCGTCGCCGGTGAGCTGCTCGCCGTCCACGTAGGAGCCGTTGGTGGAGCCCAGGTCCCGGGCGTACCAGGCGCCTCCGGAGCGAAAGAGCTCCAGGTGTTTGCGAGAGACCCCGGTGTCCGGAACGGTGACATCGGCCGAGGTGGAGCGCCCGATCACGGTGGAGTCCGGTCGCAGCGGGTAGGTCTGCTCCTCATATTCCAGGCTCGCTGTGGGCTGGAGGGCCGGAGCGGGTGCCGTAGCAGGCGGAGGGGTGACGGTGGGCTGGGACATGGTGGCCGGCAGCGGCGCGGCTGCGCTGGGGCCGGCGGCGGGGGAGGACTGCTGGGGAGCGACGGGACTGGACTGCGGGTCCTTGTCGGTGCGCGACTCGATGCTGAGCTGACCGCGCTTGAGCTCGGTGTTCTTCACGAAGGTCGCCTTCACCGGGCCCAGCAGGGTGTACCCCTGGGATTCGGCGTGGCGCAGGATCTCCTCGCAGAGCTCCTCGGCAAGGGCGACGCCGTACTTCTTGGCCTCGCTGAAGTCCTCACCGGCGAGTCGGATCTTGTACAGGTTCGGTGCCAGGTGCTGGCCCTCAGCGATGGTCTTGGACTCTCGGTCCATGTGGCGGCGTACGGCGGTGGCGATCTCCACGGGTCCGAGACTCCCTCCTCGTCCTGAGAAGGCACCGCGGACGGCCTTTTCGATGCCGCGTTCCAGGTTGTCTAGCAGTCCCACCGGCACCTCCTTCTACTGATGAATGTGTGCCCAGCGTCGAGGCGGCTGCGTGGTGAGCTGGGCGATAAGTCCAGAGTCTACTGTCTCACCCCTGCGTCGTGCCGCCCACCGGGCCCCGCCGAGCGCATTCAAGGCGAGCGCCACAGCTGTGACCCTTGCCACACTCGCATCAGGAGTGCTACCTTTTGCTCACCGTGAGAGCGCTCTCATAAACCACCGGGGACTCGCTCGCACCTCATATCGAAGGAGATAGCTGTGATGAGGACAACTGATCACGCGGAGGAGAACACCTCCGCAGCCGCCCGCCAGGGGCGGCAGCCCGCCCCGGGCCCAGGCGTGCACCGCCGGACCGCACTGTTGCGCGGCATCGCGCTCACCTCGGCCCTGACGCTGACGCTCACGGCCTGTGGAGGCTCAGCCGAAGGTGAGGACGGCGGCGGGGCCGCCGAGGGAGAACCGCTCACGCTTAGCGTGACCACCTTCAACGAGTTCGGCTACGAGGAGCTCTTCGAGGAGTACGAGGAGCTCAACGAGAACATCACCATCGAGCACAACAAGATCGACACCGCCGAGAACGCTCGCGATTCGCTGCGCAACAGTCTGGGCGCCGGACAGGGAGCTTCAGACATCGAACCGATCGAGGTGGACTGGCTCGCTGAGTTCCAGCAGTACCCCGACCGCTTCGCAGATCTCACCGATCCCGAGCTCGAGGACCGTTGGCTGGACTGGAAGTACGAGGACGCCACCCTCGAGGACGGAAGCCTGATCGGCTACGGCACCGACAGCGGACCACAGGCGGTCTGCTACCGGGCTGACCTCTTCGAGGAGGCCGGGCTGCCTACCGAGCGTGAAGAGGTGGCTGATTTCCTCGGTGACACCTGGGAGGACTACTTCGCGGCGGGCCGGGAGTTTGTGGCCGAGTCCGATTCCGCCTGGTACTCCGGCTCCGACAACATCTGGCAGGGGATGATCAACCAGGTCGAGGTCCCCTACCAGACCGAAGATGGCGAGGTGATCGCCGATACCAACCCTGAGGTCAGGGATCTCTATGACCAGGTGCTCGAGGCCTCGGTTCAGGACGAGCTCTCGGCGGGCCTGGCTCAGTGGAGCGGGGACTGGTCCGACGCCTTCCAGCGTGAGGAGACCTTCGCCACGATGATGTGCCCGGGCTGGATGCTGGGCATCATCGAGGGCAACGCCTCAGAGGTCGAGGGTTGGGATATCGCCAACACCTTCCCGGGCGGCGGCGGAAACTGGGGCGGCTCCTACCTGACCGTGCCGTCTCAGGGTGAGAACATCGAGGCCTCCAAGGAGCTTGCCGCATGGCTGACCGCACCGGAGCAGCAGCTCAAGGCCTTCGACGTCGTGGGCGCTTTCCCCTCCACCACCGAGGCGTTGGAGTCCGAGGAGCTGCTCTCCGCCACCGAGGAGTACTTCAACGACGCTCCCACCGGTGAGATCCTGGCCGAACGGGCCGAGGCCGTGGAGACTCAGCCGCTGAAGGGTACCGAGTACCTCACCATCAACGTGGCGATCCAGGACGCGATCAACCGGGTGGACGTGGATGGGATCGATGACCCCGAGTCCTCCTGGGCGAAGTTCGTCAACGACATGGAAGCCCTGCGCTGATCATGTCCGTCCCTGCTGCGCACGCACCAACCGCCACCGCACGCGAAGGCGGGCCCGCGCCAGACGCGAGGACCGGTCGCCGGAAGCCGAAGATGAGCTTCCGGCACCGGGCCTCGGCCTGGGACCGTCGGTACTCGCCGTACCTCTACATCAGTCCGTTCTTCATCCTCTTCGCCGTGGTCGGGCTCTTTCCGCTGATCTACACCGGATGGGTCGCTGCCCACGACTGGGATCTGATCATGGGTCAGGGCGAGTTCATCGGCGGCGAGAACTTCGCGGCGGTGCTGGGGGAGCGGGCCTTCTGGGTCTCGTTGCGCAATACGCTCTCGATCTTCATCCTCTCCTCGGCTCCGCAGGTGGTGGCCGCGATCCTGATCGCGTATCTGCTCGACTACAACCTGCGCGCCAAGACCTTCTGGCGAATGGGAGTGCTGATCCCCTACGTGGTCACCCCGGTGGCCGTGGCGCTGATCTTCTCCAATCTCTTCGGTGATCGCTTCGGACTGGTGAACTCCATCCTGGAGGCCGTGGGCATCGACGCCATCGGCTGGCACTCGGGGATTCTCCCGAGTCACCTGGCAATCGCCACCATGGTGAACTTCCGCTGGATCGGCTACAACGCGCTGATCTTCCTCGCCGCGATGCAGGCCGTGCCTCGGGACCTCTATGAGGCTGCGGAGATCGACGGTGCTGGCAAGGTCCGTCAGTTCATCTCCGTGACCATCCCCAACCTTCGGCCCACCATCATCTTCGTGATCATCACTTCCACCATCGGCGGACTCCAGATCTTCGACGAGCCGCGGATGTTCGACCAGTACGGCCGCGGCGGCACCGACGGGCAGTGGCAGACCATGACTATGTATCTCTACGAACTGGGCTGGACCCGTTCGGACTTCGGACAGGCCTCCGCGGTGGCGGTGCTGCTGTTCCTGCTGATCATCGCCATCGGCCTGGTCAACTTCGTCATCACCCGCCGCATCTCAAGCTCGGAGGTCAAGCGATGAGCGCGCTCGAAGAGAAGCCGCTGCCGATCATCCCGCGCACGGGACCGGCAACCGCACCCAAGAACGACGAGGACCCCTTCGGACGCCGAGGGTCCGGCTCCGGGGCAGGATCGCGGCCCCGGGGACGCGGCCGCCGACGCGGGGGCTCCCGCGGTCCGGGTCGTGGACCGGGCTGGCTCGTCTACGGCTGCCTGGCGGCTGTGATCCTGGGCAGCATGTTCCCGCTCTGGTGGTCCTTCCTGATCGGCAGTCACGATGCCACCGTCCTGTCCCGGGAGTCCTTCCCGCTGCTTCCGGGTGGGAACTTCTTCACCAATGCCGCAACGGTGATCGACACCGTGCCCTTCTGGCGGGCGACGATGAACTCGATCATCGTCTCCACCGTCACTGCGGTCTCGGTGGTGTTCTTCTCCACCCTGGCCGGCTACGCCTTCGCAAAGCTGCGCTTCAAGGGCGCCGTGCCGCTGCTGGTCTTCGTGATCGCCACGATGGCGATTCCGACCCAGCTCGGCGTGGTTCCGCTCTATCAGGTGATGGCGCGGCTGGGCTGGACGGGTGAACTGCAGGCGGTCATCGTTCCGGGCCTGGTCACTGCCTTCGGTGTGTTCTGGATGACCCAGTATCTGCGGCAGGCGATCCCCGATGAACTCATCGAGGCGGCCACAGTGGACGGCTGTTCCATGATCCGCACCTTCTGGCATGTCGGGCTGCCCGCGGCGAAACCGGCCGCCTCCATGTTGTTCCTGTTCACCTTCGTCCTGAACTGGACGAACTTCTTCTGGCCTTTCATCGTGCTTGGCCCACAGAATCCCACCCTGCCTGTGGCGCTGCAGCAGCTGCAGGCGGCGCACTTCGTGGATTATTCGCTCGTGCTGGCCGGGGCCACCATGGCCACCGTCCCGCTGCTCATCCTGTTCATCTTCACGGGCCGTCAGCTCGTATCCGGAATCATGCAAGGAGCCGTCAAACAATGAATTCCTCAGTCACCGCAGAAGTCACCAGCTCTCGGAGCGCCGTTGCGTTCCCCGTAGACTTCCTCTTCGGCTCAGCCACCGCCGCCTACCAGGTCGAAGGTGCCGCCGCAGAGGGTGGTCGCGCCCCCTCGGTGTGGGACACCTTCGCCCACACCCCGGGCAAGGTCCACGCCGGGGAGACCGGGGACGTCGCCTGCGACCATTTTCACCGCTTCCGCGAGGATGTGGCACTGATGAAGCGGCTGAACCTCAAGGTCTATCGGTTCTCGGTCAGCTGGTCCCGAGTGATGCCCGACGGGGTGACGGTCAACCCGGAGGGCCTGAAGTTCTACTCGGACCTCGTCGATGAGCTGCTGGACGCGGGGATCCTGCCCTGGCTCACGCAGTATCACTGGGACCTGCCGCAGGCGTTGGAGGATCAGGGCGGCTGGGCGAACCGAAGGACCGCCGAGCTCTTCGCCGACTATGCCGTGGTGCTGCATGAGGCGCTGGGAGACCGGGTCCGGCACTGGACCACGCTGAACGAGCCCTGGTGTGCGGCCTTCCTGGGCTACGCCAACGGACACCATGCACCGGGGCGAACCTCACCGGAGGACGCGCTGGCCGCAGCACATCACCTGCTGCTCGGCCACGGGCTCGCGGTGCAGGAGCTGCGACGCCGTGATCCAGATCTGGAGCTGGGCCTGACGCTGAACTTCACCGACTACCGCCCGGCAGACCCGGATTCTCCCGGGGATGTGGACGCCGCGCGCCGGCTCGATGGCAGCTTCAACCGGTTCTTCGCCGAGGCGATCTTCGAGGGGGCCTACCCGGCGGACGTGCTCGCCGACCAGGCCGGGCTCTGGCGCGAGGGGCTGGTCCAGTCGGGAGACCTGGAGATCATCTCAACGCCCATCGATGTGCTGGGGGTGAACTTCTACACCGGGGAGCTGCTCACCGGCGTGGAGCCGGCGCAGGCGGCGCAGGCGGCCGCCGCGGCGCGGACAGAGGGGGAGCCGAACCCGAACGTGGGGTCCGAGCACGTCGGTTCGGTGCCGCGCGGGCTGCCGGCCACCTCGATGGGCTGGGAGGTCTTCCCGCAGGGGCTGCATGATCTGCTGCTGCGGCTGCACCGGGAGTACACCGGTCCGGCCGGTGTGGCGCTCTATGTCACCGAGAACGGCGCGGCCTATCCCGATGCACCGGATGCTTCGGGCTTCGTCCAGGACGACGACCGGCTCAGCTATATCCGGAAGCACCTGCACGCGGTGCACCAGGCCATGGAGGCCGGCGCGGACGTGCGCGGGTACTTCGTGTGGTCGCTGCTGGACAACTTCGAGTGGGCCTTCGGCTATGACCGGCGCTTCGGGATCGTACGGGTCGATTACGATACGCTCACGCGTACTCCCAAGGCCTCGGCGAACTGGTTCGCGCAGGTCGCGGCCACGGGTGTGGTGGACTGAGGGCGGCCATGAGGCCGTGGTGATCACATCCGAAGAAGGAGGGAACGATGCCCGCTCGGCGACTGCCGACTCTGGAGGATGTGGCGGCCAGGGCAGGTGTTTCCCGCGCCACCGCCTCGCGGGCGGTGAATCTGGATCCACGGGTGCGCGCGCAGTCCCGGATCGCGGTGGAGGCGGCGGTGACCGAGCTGGGCTATCGCCCCAACCGGGCCGCGCGCTCGCTGGTGAACCAGGAGGTCGACTCGATCGCCGTCGTGGTGCCCGAGGCCGAGGACCGGGTCTTTGCAGATCCGTTCTTCGCCTCGATGCTCGCGGCGATCACCCAGCGGCTTGCCGATTCTCCGGTACAGGTGCTGCTCGCCATGGGCCAGCCCGGGGGCCGGCAGAAGATCGAGCGGTATCTGCGTGGCGGCTACACCGACGGCGCGATCATCGTCTCGCACCACCGCGACGACGACCTCTCCGATGTGATCCATGAGACGAAGCTGCCGGCGGTGTATGTCGGCCGGCCCTATGCCGGCGACGTCGGCATCCCGTGGGTGGATGTGGACAACAGGTCCGGGGCCGCGCTCGCCGCAGAGCATCTGATCGGACAGGGACGCCGCCGGCTGGCAACCATCGCCGGCCCGCAGGACATGGCCGCCGGGTCGGATCGGCTCGCCGGCTGGACCGCAGCGCTGCAGCGCGCGGGACTGGACTCCGGCCTGGTCGAGTTCGGTGACTTCACCTCCGCCTCAGGTGCAGCAGCGATGGAGCGGCTCCTGGAGCGGGCCCCGGACCTCGACGCCGTGTTCGTGGCCTCCGACCTGATGGCGGTGGCAGCGATGCACGAGGTCCAGTCGCGAGGGATCGCCGTGCCGGAGCAGATCGCGGTGGTGGGCTTCGACGACACCCACGCCGCACAGCTGACGCGACCGCCGCTGACCACGGTGATCAACCCCGTCGGCGAACTCGCCGGTCGCGCCGTGGATCTGCTGCTGCAGCTGATGCACGGGGAGCATGTGGAGCCTGTGGTGCTGCAGACGGCCATGGTCAAGAGGACATCGGGATGACATTCAGGTGAAATGCTTCAGTTTTGAAATAAATTGAGGCAGACTGCTGTTGTCTCCATTGACCAACCCCCGAAGACCCTGCGCGTTCGGCGCGGGGTCACAACCTTAGAGGAGTCCCCTTTCATGGCACATCTGACCACCGGCACCTGGAACCTTGATTCTTCGCACTCCGAGATCGGCATGACCGTGCGCCACGCCGGCATCTCCAAGGTGCGGGCCATCTTTGAAGAGGCGGATTCCACCCTCGTCGTCTCCGAGGGTGATGTGGCAACCCTTGACGCCCGAGTCAAGGCCGTGTCCTTCAACTCCAAGAACCCAGACCGCGACGGCCACGTCCGCGGCGAGGACTTCCTGGACTCCGAGAACCACCCCGAGCTGTCCTTCGTGGCGAACAGCATCTCCGCCACTGGCGAAGAGTTTGAGATCTCCGGGGACCTGAGCATCCGCGGCGTCACCAAGCCGGTCACCTTCGAGGTGGAGTTCGGTGGCCAGGCCGTGGACCCCTTCGGCATGACGCGCGCGGGCTTCTCCGCCAGCACCGTGATCTCCCGCAAGGAGTTCGGCCTGACCTGGAACGCTGCCCTCGAAGCTGGCGGCGTACTGGTCGGCGACAAGGTCTCGATCGACCTTGAGGCAGCCTTCGTCCTGGCCCAGTGATCATCTGCTGAGCCGACGCTCAGTGATTCAGCGGCGACGCTCATGCCTGCCGCGCAGAAGAGGCCCGGTGCCGCATCGATGGAGTGAATCTCCATCGATGCGGGATCGGGTCTTTTCCATGTTCCCGGGGCCGCCCGGCGTACTTGCTCCTTCTGTCTCGAGGAATGAATTTCCATAACCTTAAACCCTCAGTTGAAGGTGGGAGACTGGTATCACCGCACCTCAGGTCGTCATCACACCCGTCGCAGGACCTGTTGAGCAAAGTGAAGTTGAAGATACCTGGATCGCACCGTAATCTCAGCGATAAGTGACCCAGATCTCCTATTCTGAAAATAGGTGCATAATCTGTTGGGCCATATGTGAACGACTAGTTCCGATCGGCTAAAACGGCATTCCGTTCTGGGGGGAAAATGAATACTACGTCTGGTTCAATGCGCTCTGCATCAGCAGCGGTGCCGCGGCCTCACTTCACAGCTCAAGCGAGGCTGGGGCTTAGTGCCTTGCTCGTAGCCTTCCTCGCCATCGCGATGGCCCTGTCGTTCTCTTCGGCCGCGAACGCCGCCACGGCTCCGGCAAACCTCGGCACGACCGAGTCCTATTCCGTTCTGGGTGGTTCGACGGTCACCAACACCGGCACCACGACGCTCAGTGGAAACCTCGGGGTCAGCCCGGGCACCGCCGTCACCGGATTCCCACCCGGCATCGTGGGTGGGACAACCAACGCGGGCAACGCGGAGGCGCTCCAGGCGCAGTCGGATCTCGTCATCGCCTATAACGACGTCGCCTCACGGGCACCCACGCAGAGCGTCGCGGGTGACCTCGGCGGCTTGACACTTGTGGACGGCGTCTATAACTCCACGGGCCCTCTAGACCTGACCGGAACGCTCACCCTGGACGGTCAGGGTGACCCGGACTCGGTGTTCATGTTCCAGGTGGGATCGACTCTGATCACTTCGCCCAACAGCACCGTCAACCTGATCAACGGCGCTGACGCCTGCAACGTGTACTGGCAGGTGGGAAGCTCAGCCACTCTGGACACAGGTACTACATTCGTGGGATCCATCCTGGCGCTGACCTCGATCACCGCCAACACCTTCGCCACGGTGCAGGGCCGAGCCCTTGCCCGCAACGGGGCAGTGACGCTGGATTCGAATGTCTTCACCGATGCCAGCTGTGCGCCCACTCCGACCGAGACTCCGACCGAGACTCCGACCGAGACTCCGACCGAGACTCCGACCGAGACTCCGACCGAGACTCCGACCGAGACCCCGACCGAGACTCCGACCGAGACTCCGACCGAAACAGAGTCCCCCACGGCCACGGCCACGTCTGCTGAGCTGCGCGGCGGATCAGGTTCTCCAGAGGACTCGGATTCCCCGGATGGATCGGATTCACCCACCGGATCTGACGTGACGGACGACGATTCAACGGAGTCCAGTGCTCCATCAGATTCCTCATCCGAGGAATCGCAGACGGCGGCTGATGAGTCGGATCTGGCCACGACCGGTCTAGGCACGATGACCAGTCTGCTGATCGGACTGAGCGCGCTGATGGTCCTCGGCGGTGTCGCGCTGCTGATCGTCAGGCACCAGCGCTCACACGCCAACGACTAGCAAGACCGGGCCTGTTGCAGGGTCCAGACAGCAGAAGGGCCCGATCCTGAATCCTGGTGGATGCAATCACCAGGTGCCAGGGTCGGGCCTTTCTGCATGTTCCGTGTCCTGCGTGGACGCCTCAGGCCTGTTTCAGGACGAGGAGGAGAATGCCGCATCGAAGGAGGCATCTGAGGGTTCGAACGCATTGGCCCGGACGAACTCCAGGGCCTGGGGTGCCCCGATCAGCCGGTCCATGCCGGCGTCCTCCCACTCCACCGAGAGCGGACCGGTATAACCGATCGCGTTGAGCATCCGGAAGGCATCCTCCCAAGGCACATCTCCGCGGCCAGTGGAGATGAAGTCCCAGCCGCGCCGTGGATCAGCCCAAGCCAGATGCGAGGACAGCCGGCCGTTGCGTCCATTCAGCCGCTTCTTCGTATCCTTGCAGTGCACGTGATAGATCCGGTCCTGGTAGTCCCAGAGGAACGCCACCGAATCAAGGTCCTGCCAGACCATATGGGATGGGTCCCAGTTCAGGCCGAACGCCTCTCGGTGTCCGATGGCCTCCAGTGCCCGCTGAGTAGTCCAGTAGTCATAGGCGATCTCCGAAGGATGGACCTCGTGGGCGAACCGGACACCCACCTCATCGAAGACGTCGAGGATCGGGTTCCATCGGTCGGCGAAATCCCGGTAGCCCGCTTCGACCAGCTCCTCGGAGACCGGAGGGAACATCGCCACGTACTTCCAGCTGGAGGACCCGGTGAACCCGGTCACCGTCTTGACTCCCAGCCGGGCCGCGGCCCGCGCGGTGAACTTCATCTCCTCGGCAGCCCGCTGCCGCACCCCCTCGGGATCCCCGTCGCCCCAGATGTGATCGGGCAGGATGTCGCGATGCCGGGAGTCGATCGGGTCGTCGCAGACGGCCTGGCCGCGCAGATGATTGGCGATGGTGAAGACCTTCAACCCGTTCTTCTCCAAGATATCCAAGCGGTTCTTCACGTAGGCATCGTCCTCGGCCGCCCGTCGCGGGTCGAGGTGATCACCCCAGCAGGCGATCTCCAGGCCGTCGTAGCCCCATTCCCCCGCAAGCCGGGCGACCTCCTCGAAGGGCAGGTCCGCCCATTGCCCGGTGAACAGCGTGACTGGTCGTGCCATGGTCTTCATCTCCGTTCCTGATCGTGGATCTCGGTCCATTGCTGCGCGGTGCCGCTGGAGTGCTCGATGGCCTCCAGCACTCGCTGCACGTGGAGGCCGTCCTCGAACGAGGGCCGCGGATCCTCCCCGGCGGCGATCCCGCGCACCAGATCCACCACCTGGTGGGTGAATCCATGCTCGTAGCCCAGTCCGTGGCCGGGCGGCCACCAGGCCTCGAGATATGGGTGCTCCGGTTCCGTGGCGAGGATCCGGGTGAACCCGGCGGTCCTCCCCGGCTGTGTCGCATCGTAGTAGTGCAGGACGTTCATGTCCTCGAAGTCGAAGCTGACCGCTCCGCGAGATCCGGAGATCTCGATGCGCAACGCGTTCTTTCGACCCCAGGCGAACCGGGAAGCCTCCAGGATCACCGGCGCGCCCGAGATCAGGCGGGCGGTGACCAGGGCGGCGTCGTCCACCGTGACCTGGCCCATCGCTGCAGGGCCTGGCGCCTCACCGGAAGCTTCGAACCCGCCACCGAGTCCACCACCCCGGCTGCCGCCGATCCCGCCCCCGGCGACAGGCACAGGAGCAGCAGCGGCCAGCGGACGTTCCGCCACGAAGGTCTCGAGCATTCCGGAGACTCCGGCGAATCGCTGACCGGTGAGGAAACAGGTCAGATCCACGATGTGAGCGCCGATGTCACCCAGCGCCCCGGACCCCGCGCGGGTCTTGTCCAGCCTCCAGGACAGCGGCGCGGACTCATCGCCGAGCCAGTCCTGCAGATACTGCGCCCGCACCTGGCGCACCTCGCCGATCCGGCCTTCCGCAATCAGCTCCTGGGCCAGCTTCAGCGCTGGGACCCGCCGGTAGGTGAAGCCCACCATGGCATGGACGCCCCGAGCTCGTGCCCGGTGGGCCG
This sequence comes from Nesterenkonia sp. AN1, assembly GCF_000582475.1. Lineage (NCBI taxonomy): Bacteria > Bacillati > Actinomycetota > Actinomycetes > Micrococcales > Micrococcaceae > Nesterenkonia > Nesterenkonia sp. AN1. The sequence goes on along the minus strand of NZ_JEMO01000015.1, from coordinate 80,517 downwards.
CGTCGTTCATCCGCTGCGCCTCCGCCACGGAATTGGCCATCGGCTTCTCGACCAGCACGTGCTTGCCGGCCTGAAGCGCCGCCTCGGCGATCTCCGCGTGGGTGTCACCGGGGGTGCAGATGTCGATCAGATCCACATCCTTGCGCTCGATCACCCGCCGCCAGTCCGTGGCGGATTCGACCCAGCCCAGCCGCTGGGCGGCGATCTTGCTGCGCTGCGCATCGCGACCGACCACCACCCGCATCCGCGGTTCCATCGGAAGGTCGAAGAACCGGGTGGCTGACCTCCAGGCCTGAGAATGGACCCGACCCATGAAGGAGTGACCGATCATGGCCACGCCCAGACGAGGCTTCTCTCGTTCAGCCATCGCTGCCGCTCACGACTCGAAGGCGTAGGGCAGGTACTGGTCCACGTTGTCCGCAGTGACCACCGGCGCATAGAGCTGGATCTCGCGCGGAACGTCACTCTCCACGAGGTCTGACATGGCGCGCTCCTGGGCGAGCAGCCGGGCGAGGCGAACGCCGTCGGCGGCCTGTGAGGCGGGGTAGACCACGGTGGCCTCCACCACGGAGTCTCCGGATTCGATCTCGCGCATCATGTTGGCCGAGCCGGCTCCTCCGATCATGAAGAACTCATCGCGTCCGGCGTTCTCGATCGCAGCCAGGACGCCGACGCCCTGGTCGTCGTCGTGGTTCCAGATGGCATCGATCTCGGGCGCCGCCTGCAGCAGGTTGGCCGTGGCGCTCTCCCCACCGGCGACGGTGAAGTCGGCGGCGACCCGGTTCTCCACCTCCATGCCGCAGTCGCTCAGCGCGTCCTCGAAGCCTTGACTCCGGTCCTGGGTCAGAGGCAGCGAATCGATGCCCGCGATCTCTGCCACAACGGCGTCGTCCTGATCCCCGAGCTGTTCACAGATGTAGGTGCCGGCTGAGACCCCCATGCCGTAGTTGTCCCCGAGGATCGTGGTCCTCGCGGCGAAGGGGCTGGAGAACTCTCGGTCGACGTTGACCACCGGTATGCCGGCGTTCATCGCCTCGATCGCGACCTCGGTGAGCGCCGCGCCGTCGAAGGGCAGCACAACGATCGCGTCCACGTCGTCGTTGATGAACTGTTCGATCTGGCTGATCTGCTGGTTCACGTCATCGGTGCCCTCTGAGACGCGCAGCTCGACATCGTCGAACTCGTCGCCCTGGTTCTGCGCCCCTTCGGTGATGGCGCCGATCCAGCCGTGTCCGGCGGCGGGGCCGGAGAAGCCGATGACGACATCGTCACCGGGCTCGGCGTTGTCGCCCGCCGGTTCGGCCGCGGCCGCCGCGGCGTCGTCCTCGGTCTCCACCGCCTCGGGATCATTGGAGAGACAGCCGCTGACGAGCAGGGTGGCTGAGATCAGCGCAGCGGCCGAGAGATATCGGCGTGGGGTGCGGGACATGATTCCTCCTGATGAGAGTGGATTCAGCTCAGTGATGGGGTTGCTGGGAAGAGATGGAGTCTCGGGTCAGGTGCGGCTGTGGCTGGAGAAGCGCTGCTGCAGCAGGACGGCGCCGACGATGATCGCGCCGGTGACGACCGCCTGGACGGAGGAGTCGAGGTTGTTCTGCACGAAGACGTTGCGCAGCACCGCGAAGACCAGGACGCCCAGGACGGTGCCGAAGATGGTGCCGCGTCCGCCGGCCAGCAGAGTGCCTCCGACCACCACGGCGGCGATCGCGTCGAGCTCGTAGAGGTAGCCGTGGGTGGAGGAGCCCGAGGTGGTCCGGCTGAGCATCATGACTGCACCGATCCCGGCGCAGAGCCCGGCGAGGGTATAGATCATCACCAGGTGGCGCTTGACCTTGATGCCGGCCAGCCGGGCGGCCTCGGGATTGCCGCCCACCGCGATGGTGCGGCGGCCGAATGTGGTGCGATTGAGCAGGAACCATCCGGCGAGGGCGACGATCAGGAACATCCACACGATGATCGGGATGCCCAGCAGGTCCCCCCGGAAGGTGCTGGTGAAGCCCTGCACCGTGATGATCTGGGTTTGGCGTCCGGAGATCAGCTCGGCGAAGCCGCGGGCGGCGACGAGCATCGCCAGGGTCGCGATGAACGGGACCACTCTGCCGTAGGCGATGATGACGCCGTTGAGCAGGCCTGCCGCGGCACCGACGGCCAGCGCGGTGAAGAACATGATGGACCAGTGGATGTCCGTGGCCATGGCCTGGGTGCCCAGCGTGGTGGCCCAGACCGTGGCAAGTCCCATCACGGAGCCCACCGAGAGGTCTATGCCGCCGGAGGTGATCACGAAGGTGACGCCGATGCTGATCACTCCGATCACCGCCGCCTGCTGCAGTATGACCATCAGGTTGGCGAGGCTGAGGAAACGGTCTCCACCGGTGATGACGCCCAGGGCGACCAGCGCCCCCAGGGCCAGGACCAGGCCGAGGCTGTGTCCCAGGCTGAGGTTCGATCCGGCGACCTTCTTCGGGGCCTTCTCCTCGACCGGGCTGAGGTCCCGATGCGGGAGCTCCTCCTGCGCGGGAATGTCCGCGCCGGGAACCGAGCCTGTTGCTGTTGTCTCACTCATCCGTGAGCTCCTTCCATCACAAGATCAAGCACCTGGTGTTCATCGATGTCCTTGGTCGCTCCGGTGTGGACCACGTGGCCGTCCGCCACGACGAGGACTCGATCGGCGAGTCCCAGGACCTCCTCGATCTCGCTGGAGACCATCAGCACTGCCGTGCCTCGCCGGCTGAGCTCTCTGACCAGGCCGTAGATCTCTGCGCGGGCACCGACGTCGACGCCGCGAGTAGGTTCATCGAGCAGCAGCACCTCGCAGCCATGGACGAGCCAGCGCGCGAGCATCGCCTTCTGCTGGTTTCCGCCGGAGAGGGTGCGGATATTGCGCGCGACATCGGCGGGGGAGAGATGCAGCGCCTCAGCCTGTTCGCGGGCTGCGCTGCGTTCGGCGCGCTCGTTGAGCAGTCCGGACCGAGCGAAGCGGGCGAAGCTGGAAAGGGTGATGTTGCGGTAGATCGGCTCGTCCAGGAGCAGGCCCTGGCTCTTGCGCTCCTCGGGGGCGAGTCCCACATCGTGGTTCACCGCATCGGCGATGGAGCCGCGGCGCAGCTTCTTGCCCTTGACCCGGACCTCGCCGGTGGTGGCCCGACGGGCTCCATAGATGGTCTCCAGGATCTCGGAGCGGCCCGCGCCCACCAGCCCGGCGAGCCCCACGACCTCGCCTGGGCGCACGTCGAAGGAGACCGGCTCGAAGATACCCTCCAGGCTGAGCCCGTCGACCTCGAGCAGCGGCTGATCGCTGATGGGCCCGACTGCTGCGCCGCCGAAGTCTGAGATCACCTCATGTCCGGTCATCAGCGCGATCAGTTGTCTGGTCGGGGTGTCCTGGACCGCGAGGCTGGTGGCGGCGGTGCGCCCATCTTTGAGCACCGTGATCCGGTCCCCGATCCGACGGATCTCCTCGAGGCGATGGGAGATATAGACGACGGCCACACCCTGGTCCCGCAGCGCCCGAACGACGCGGAAGAGGTTCTCCACCTCTTCGGGGTCCAGAACGGCGGAGGGCTCATCCATGATGATCAGCTGAGCTTCATGGGAGAGTGCGCGGGCCATCGAGACGATCTGCTTCCCCGCCGCCGGCAGGCGTCCCACCTCGCGCTGAGCCGGGATCTCAGGGTGGCCAAGGCGCCGAAGCAGGTCGCGGGTGCGTTCCAGGGCGGTGGCCCGGTGCAGCACGCCCCCAGAGCTGAGTTCATGGCCGAGAAACACGTTCTCGGCGACGGTGAGTCCATCGACGACGTCGAGCTCCTGGTACATCGTGGCGATCCCGAGTCGCAGCGCCGCCATCGTGGTGGGGATGGTGACCTGTTCGCCCTTCCACAGGATCTCGCCGCCGGTGGGTTGGTGAGCCCCGGAGAGCACCTTGATCAGCGTCGACTTCCCGGCGCCGTTCTGCCCCAGCAGGCAGTGAACCTCACCGGCGCGAATATCGAGGTCCACCCCGTCGAGCGCCTTCGCTCCGGGGAAGTGTTTGATGATTCCCCGCATTCGGAGAAGCTCGGACCCACTCTTTTGTGTGACCATGATCACGAATTTAGCGGCCACTTCTGTCGGTTGTCAATCAAAAGTCGGGTATCTGTTTCGGAACTTTCGATCTCACGCCGACCGAAGCAGGGGTGCTTTACTGGAGATATGGTCTACATCTCCGTGATCGATGAGCAGAACCGCTTGGCCTCCGCACCGGCGGGCAACGCCCTTCCCAACAGTGCGGGAGCGCTGTTCCAGCTGCTGCGGGACGGGACCCCGCGCACCCGCTCTGACCTGACGGCGATGACCGGATTTGCCCGCTCCACCATCTCCGCCCGGGTGGAGGAGCTGCTGGACTCCTCGCTGATCCGCCCCGCCGGGGAGAACTCCTCCACCGGGGGTCGGCCGCCGAGCACCTTCGCGTTCAACCCCGAGGCGCGTTCCGTGCTCGCCGTTGACCTCGGTGGAACCCACGCGCGGATCGCCGTGACGGATCTGGCCACCCGGGTGCTGGCCGAGAAGGAGCAGGAGCTCGACATCACCCGCGGTCCGGTGGCGGTGCTCGACGCGGTGGCCGCGGTCGCGATGGAGCTGCTTCAAGAGGCGGGTCGAAACCCCAAGGATCTGCTCGGCGTCGGGGTGGGGGTCCCTGGTCCGGTGGAGTTCGCCACAGGTCGGCCGATGAGCCCCCCGATCATGCCCGGCTGGGACCACTTCGACATCCCGGCGCACCTGCGCCGGTGGTTCGCGGTGCCGATCCTGGTGGACAACGATGTCAACGCGATGGCCCTGGGGGAGCATGCGGTGGCCTATCCCGGAGTGGCCAACATGATGTTCGTCAAGGTCGCCACCGGGATCGGCTCGGGGATCATCAGCGACGGCAGGCTGCAGCACGGCGCCCAGGGGGCGGCGGGGGACCTCGGGCACATCGCGACGCCCGATGGGGACGCCACTCCCTGCACCTGCGGGAACTTCGGCTGCCTGGAAGCGGTGGCCTCAGGTCCGGCCATCGCGGCGCAGCTGCGCGAGCGCGGCTTCGACGTGCCCCACCCTGCGGCGATGCTGGAACTGGTGCGCTCCGGGGATCCGGAGGCGCTGCGCACGGTGCGCCATGCCGGACGCCAGGTGGGATCGGTGCTCGCGGGCTGCGTGAACCTGCTGAACCCCTCGGTCATCGTGATCGGCGGTGTGGTCTCCACCGCGGGGGAGCACTTCCTGGCCGGAATCCGTGAGGCGGTCTACTCCCGTTCGCTTCCGCTGGCCACCCAGCATCTTCGCATCGTGGGCACTCAGACCCGGGCGCGCGCCGGAGTGTTGGGCAGCTCCGCGATGGTCACCGGCCACGGCCTCTCGATCGAGAATGTGAATCGGCTGATCGGCTGAGACTGATGGTCGGGGAGTCTGGCGTCAGCGGCTCGGTTCGATGATGAAGATGACTCCGACGAAGAGCCAGCCGATGCCGATGAAGGTGACGAACTTGCTGCTGACCTTGTTGATGAAGCGCAGCTGGCGCTCATCCTGCCGACTCTGAGCCATACGACGGCCCGTGTGGTAGATGCTTTCCCGAAACACGATGATCAGCACTCCGCCGATCAGGATGCTCAGGCCGGTCAGCACGTTCACACGGAGCTCCGGTCATATCGGCGCCGCCGCGCCAGGGCGACGAGCCATAGGTTCAGCGCGACCGCCACAAGCACGCTCAGTCCGAAGAGCACATAGGTGGATGTGCTCGTTTCCGGAGAGTTCCAGATGTTGACGAACTGCCACATCGCAGCTGCGGAAGAGAGAAGAGATCCGATGCCCACGAGGACGTAGGTGGCGTTCGGGCTGGTCAAGATTGCGCTCCTGATTCTGCGAGCTTCTGCTCACGTAGTTCCTTGTTGTGCTCACCGGCGGTGAGCAGCAACCATCCGACCCAGCCGGCTGAGCACAGAACGTTCAACCAGAAGGTCAGATCGTCGTCACGGTCGCTTCGGGTGTGAAAAAACGCTGCAAGGGCGAACATCAGGGCGGCGAAGCCCCCGCAGAACAGGCCGATACTTGTTGAGAGCGCTCATCACCGCACCCCTGGCTCCGCAGGGCGCTCCATCTTCCTCTGGTCCCGCGGCTCCTCGCTCTGGGCGCCGTTGCGCTGCGTCTGGGCACGGCGCAGCGCCAGGACCAGGGCGGTGCCCAGCATCGCCAGGGCCAGCCCCCAGCCGATGCTTGCCGTGTAGTCCGGTGCGCCCGGAATGGCGGAGGCCACGATGCCGATCGGGGCGAAGAACAACAGCCCACTGATGACGTTCTTGCGGCTTACCATGTGTTCAACCCGATCGTCGGCGGTGGATTGTGATCCAGGTCTCCAGGCTATCGGAAAGCAGAGAATCACTGGACCACACTGGAAACCGCATGTCAGGGTTTGATGGACAGATGGTGAATCGATCTCATGGAGGCGTGGAGCTGTCTCCGCCCGTCACTGCGCTGATCATCGGCTCAATAGTGTTCACCATGTCGTTCCGCATGCTCAGCCAGGCGAATCCCACCGAGCGTGTTCCGCAGCTCTGGGGCCGCCCCACGCATCACCCGGGCAGGGTCTACGCGACCCGCGGTTCCGCCGTCAGGCTGCTGTTCCTCGCAGTCTTCGGCCTGAGCAGGTCGATGGGCTATGTCAGCGTGTTGCTGCTTGTGCTGGGATGCCTCCCGGCGTGGGCGTTGCGCATCCGGCACAACCGCCGGGCAGCCCAGACTCCGCACGCTCACGCGGCAGAGCAGCCCGCGTGAGGGCCGAGCCAGCCCCACTGCTCCGTCTTCGATCGTGCCATCGGCACCTCACTCCCCGAAGGCGGCACCGACTCGGCGCTGCAGCCGAGCCCACTGCTCTGCCGGGTCCAGCTGCACAGAGAGCGTGTGCAGCTGGACCGCAGCAGGTGGGCGCACCGGTCCCGCGGCGGTGTTGTCCGCCGGCTCGCCCTCGGCGCTGACCACTTGTTGCACCATGGAGCCGGGCATCAGATTCATCATCGCCAGCGCGAGCTGGCGGGCATGGCCGGGTTCCAGCTCGAACGGTGCCACCACCACTTCGGGGTCGATGTCCACCGGACTCGTGAGCACCCGGCGCGCCACGTCGAGGCCACCGCGCACCGACTGGCCCAGGAACCAGCCCAGCAGCACGACCCAGGACCCCACTTGGCGAGGCCATCGCCGCGGCGAGATCTGCGCGGAGGGCGGCAGAAGCGCAAGACTCATGGCCGTGGCCAGCACCACCGAGACCAGCCCGTAGATCAGGTAGTCCGCGCCGGCACCGGAGAGCGCCCACCAGAGCAGTCCCAACACCGTCGCGCGCAGCACCCCGGACAGAATCCAGCTGCTCATGAGTTCCCTCCGAGAAGAAGCATCGTGGCCAGCACGACCCCGGTCAGCAGCACCACCAGGACCAGGCCGGTGGACTCCCAGCCGCCCAGACGGGCCTCTGCCCAGGAGACTCCTCGGCGTCCGCGCTGCGCGGCGGCGGACCAGCGATCGCTCCACGCCCGGCGGCGGAGCCGGTGAATCCGTGCGCGGCATCGAGCGCCGCGCCTCCACCCGATCCGACCCGGCGCAGCAGCGACTCCTCCGCCAGCAGCAGGTCACCGGGCTGCACCACGGGCGCCTCCTGGCTGGTCAGGCGTCCCGGAAGCAGTCCGCGGCGGGCCGCGACCCAGACCATCGCCGCGAGGATGATCCCGAGCAGGATCGGCCAGGTCGCATCCCACAGGGTGCCTGGATCCCAGCTGGGCACCGCGACGCCCTCATCCTGCACCGGATCGGTGATCCACCGGGCGCCGATCACCCAGGGCACCACGATCCCGGCGGCGCAGACCCCCAGCCAGGAGAGAAGCTCGCCGTCGGCACGCCGACGCGGGTCACGGTCGGCCGAGGAGATCACGGCGGCGAATCGCAGCAGCAGCAGCGTGGACCCGGTGGCCACCAGCGGCAGCAGCTGATCCAGTCCCACCCCGAGGACCTCGATCCCGCTCACGGCCTCTTTGGACACGTATTTGCCGAACGCCCCGGAGGTCAGTGGAGCTCCCGCCACCGCCAGGCCCGCGCCGAGCATCCCGAGCAGCACCAGGATCCCGGTCCGGCCCCGGGCGTAGTGCTTGACCACCGGGACCCCCAGGAACAGCGCCCCCTTGGCGAGGCCATGGTGGACCGCATAGATGACTGCCGCCGCCGAGGTCGCGCCGCGCAGCTCCGGAACCAGCAGCCCCACCGCGACCAGCGCGGTGATGAACCCCATCTGCGAGATGGTCGAATAGGCCAGGATCACCTTCGGATCGTGCTGCACGACCCCGACCAGGACGGCAGCGAAGGCACCGATCAGCGCCAAGGTCAGCAGCACAGCTCCTGCGGTCTCACCCTCGGGCAGGAAGCGCAGCCAGCCGATCAGTCCGGCCTTGACCATCGCCCCGGAGAGCACCGCCGAGGCTGCCGGCGGAGCGGCCGGATGGGCCAGCGGAAGCCAGACATGCAGCGGAACGGTGCCGGCCTTGACCCCGAACCCGAAGAACAACAGACCCTGGATCAGGCCGGTGTGCGCGGTGCCTGCCGCCGCGGGGGCGTCGGTGAGCAGGAAGCCGCCGCCGGAGGCCACCAGGATCAGCGCGGCCAGGATCGCGGTCTCGGAGAGCACCGACATCACCAGGTAGACCCGGGTGGCGCGCCGAGCGGCCGGAGTCCGGTAATGGATCACCAGGCCGGCCGCGGAGAAGCTCATCAGCGCGAAGCCCAGATAGAAGCTGGCGGCGTCGGCGGCGAGATAGGTGCCGATGTTGCCGGTGAAGCTGAGCAGCAGGAACGCCGAGAGTGCGCTCGAGCCGCGCTCGGCGTCGCGCAGTTTGATCCAGCTGATCGCCAGCAGCGCGGCCCCGTAGAGCGGCGCGGCGATCAGCAGCAGGGGTCTGGCATAGAGGTCCACGGCGAAGTGCGCGCCGAACAGCATCCACGGCACCTCCAGGGCTGCCGTGGCGGAACCGGGGTTCCCCAGCAGTGCCAGCAGCACGGCCGGGACCACGGCCAACGGGGCGAACAGGGTCAGCCGGCGTCGAATCGTGAACTTCGTGAGCGGACGCAGCAGCCCGGCCAGGCCGAGCGCCAAGACGAGCGCCAGCGGGGTCAGCAGCGAGAGCGCGATCAGCATCAGCCCAGCACCCCCTCGGCGATGAACCGGGCGACCTGCAGCGGGGCGAAGGCCAGGGATGCGGCGATCCCGACGAACAGGGTGAGCCCGGCGGTGATCAGCGCCGGGACCAGCAGGCTCTTGGGCTCGCGCACACGCAGAGGGTCAGCGGCGTCGGAGGCGGCGTCGCCGCTGGCCAGCGTCTCCGGGTCCACGTCCTCAGGGTCGGCGAACCACAGCGCGTAGACCACGGGCAGGAAGTAGGCGGCGTTGAGCAGTGAGGATCCCACCAGCACCCACAGCACCCAGGGGTGCTCCGAGGCGAGCGCGCCGGTGCCCAGCTGCCATTTGGAGATGAACCCGGCAGTCGGGGGGAGCCCGATCATGCCGAAGGCGCCCACCGTGAACGCCGCCGAGGTCAGCGGCATCCGCCGGCCCGCCCCGCGGAGCTGACTCACCGTATGGGCACGGATCACCTCGGCGAAGAGTCCCGCACAGAAGAACAGCGTCACCTTCATGATCCCCTGGTGCACCAGGTGCACGATGCCGCCGGTGGTGGCGAGCACGTTGACCATCGCCACCCCAAGCACCACGTAGCTGACCTGGGAGATCGTGGAATACGCGAGTCGCTTCTTGATCTCCTGCTGGCGCAGCGCCTGGTACGAGCCGTAGAGGATGGTGAAGGCCGCGAGGACCAGCAGCGGAGTCAGCACCCCCAGCTCGGCTGCGGCCTCGACCCCGAAGACGTCGTGGAGCACCCGCACGATCCCGAACACTCCGGCTTTGACCACCGCGACGGCGTGCAGCAGCGCCGAGACCGGGGCCGGGGCCACCATGGCCAGGGGCAGCCAGCCATGCAGCGGAAACAGCGCAGCCTTGACCCCGAGCCCGCCCACCAGCAGCACGAAGATCAGCAGCGCCGGGACCGGGTTCGACGCGACCAGCTCCGTGACACCCTCGGCGCCGCCCTCGGCGAAGTCCACCGGGCCCACGTACATGCTCAGCCAGACCACGCCGATGAGCACCGCGAGTCCGCCGCCCAGGGCGTAGCGCAGGTAGATCCGGGCCGCCCGCAGCGAAGCCGGGGTGCCCCAGTGCGCCACCAGTGGATAGGTCACCACGGTGAGCAGCTCATAGAACACCAGGAACGTGATCAGGTTCCCGGAGAAGGAGATGCCCACGGTGGCGGTGACGCAGAGGCTGAAGAACCCGAAGAACCTGCTCTTGTTCTTCGATCCGCGCAGATATCCCAGCGCGTAGATGGTGGTCAGCAGCCACAGCAGCGAAGAGAGCCCGGCGAAGAACAGGGCCAGCGGATCCACCCGCAGCACCAGATCGATGCCCGGAAGGAAGGGGGCGGAGAACTCGGGCCGGGCGCCGTCGGCCACCACGGCCGGGACCAGGGCGATGATCAGCAGCACCTTGGTCGCCGCGGCGGTGAGGTTGATTCCGGCGCGCAGCTTCACGCTGTTCTCAGGCAGTGGGAAGATCGCGACGGCGGCGGTCAGCGACAGCAGCACCATCACCAGCGGGATCGCGGGGAGGAGCTCTCCGGGAATCTGTTCCAGCCAGGTCACCACGGGGCGCCCACCTCCAGGACTCCGGTGAGCCAGACGCCGAGGAAGCCGGTGAGCACGGTGAGCAGGCCGAGCACGAACGGTGCCAGCTGTGCCTTCCCGGTCAGGGTCCTGTCTGAAGCGCCGGGATGGTTCTGTGCCTGCGGCAGGGTCAGCGCGGTCTGGTCGTCTTCGCTCATCACCAGCAGTGGGGCCACGGCCTTGAGCAGGTAGGCGGCGCTGAACAGCGTCCCGGCCACCAGCACGACCAGGATCCAGTAGTGCCCAGCGGCGACGGCGGAGGTGGCCAGCAGCCACTTCCCGGAGAAGCCCAGCGACAGCGGCAGCCCGATCAGGCCCACGGCACTGAGACCCATGCTCATCACCAGCATCGGGTGTGCTCGGCCGGCGCCGCGCAGCTCCGTGATCTCGTCGGTGCTGTAGAGGTCCTTCAGATGCCCGGCGGAGAGGAACAGGCTGGCCTTGGCCAACCCATGGCCCAGCGCGAGTGCCACGGTCCCACTCAGCGCACCCGCCAGCACGGCGCCCTCCTCCAGGGTGGTGCCGGGCTGGCCCTCCAACGCGCTGGTCTCCGGGTCCAGCAGCAGCGGCAGCAGCAGGAACCAGTACCCGACCTGGGCCACGGTGGAATAGGCGATCAACGGCTTGAGCCGGCTCTGCCGCAGCGCCATCACCGAGCCCAGCAGGATCGCGGCGGTGCCCATCCCGGCGAGCACCCAGGCCAGGATCTCCAGCTCCGGCAGCGGACCGGCGACCCACAGCCAGGCGCGCAGCAGCACGAACAGCGCGGCCTTGATGACCAGCGCGGAGAGCAGCGGGGAGACCGCGCTGGGGGCCGAGGAGTGCGCCGGAATCAGCCATCCGTGCAGCGGCACCAGCGCGACCTTCAGCGCGAGCCCGAGGCTGATCAGGCACAGCGCCAGCACGACGGCGGCGAGGTCGGCGTCGCCCTGCGCGGCGAGCTGGGTGATGGCCTCACCTGAGTCGATGATGTCCAGGGTCCCGGTCACCGAGTAGATCAGCGCGACCCCGATCAGGAACAGCAGCGAGCCCAGCACCGCGATGAAGAGGTAGCGCAGCGCCGCGGCCCAGGCCTCGCGGCCGCCCAGGGCCACCAGGGCCACGGCGGTGAGCCCCACGAGCTCCAGGCCGACGTAGGTGTTGAACAGGTCCCCGGAGACGAAGACCGCGTTGAGCCCGGACCAGCAGCCCAGCCACAGCGGCCAGAACCCGGCGTGGCCGGTCCTCCAGGCTGCGGGGGAGTCCTCGGGCAGGGCTGCCCGGTGGTCTCCGTCGGTCACCGTCGCGGGCTCAACGGTCTGAGCGACCAGCCGTTTGCCGGTGGCGGCGGGACGGGCGGCGGCGTAGCAGCTGACCACGGCGCCGACGATCGCGGTCATCGCCAGGAACAGCGCCGAGAGCCCGTCGGCGCGCAGCGTGATCCCCAGCGGAGACTCGAAGCCGCCCAGGGCGAGCTCCAGCGTCTCCCCGGAGGTGACCCGGACCAGGATCGGGGTGCTCAGGCCGAGCACCGCCGCAGAGGTGAGAACGCCCAAGACCCGGCGGGCTGCCGAGCCCAGCAGCACGCTCAGCGCGCTGGCCAGCAGCGGAATCAGCACCACGGCGCCCAGGCAGAACAGGGTCAGACTCATCGGGGCGTTCACTGCTCAGCCTCCGGGTCCTGCGCGGGCCCGCCGGACTCGGGGTCATCTCGGCGTTCGGTGACCGGGACGCCTTCGATCCGGCGGATCAGCACCGCACCCAGCCCGGTGAAGGCCACCGTGATCACCAGCCCGGTGATCACCAGCGCCGAGAGCACCGGGTCGATCCCGGGCCCGGAGCCGGCGGGGTCGACGGATTCCGCGGAGCGCGCGGCCAGGGCGAGGATGATCATCAGCGACCCGATCCCGGTGACGTTGAGCGCGATCAGCCGGGCGACCAGATCCCGGGTGAGCAGCATCCGCACCATCCCGATCACGGCCACCGCGGTGCCCAGGAGCAGGTACCACTGCACCTGGGTCAGCTCGACCCCGAGGAGGCCAGCCTCGACGAGCGCACCCAGGGCCCCGGTGGAAGAAGCGAGCATCATGCGTTGACCTCGCGCTGTACCGGATTCTCCAGGCACAGGTAGATGGCGTAGAGCCCGGCCGCGATCCCCAGGGTCAGCAGGACCTCGATGCCCAGCAGCACCGGGAAGGAGAAGGGTGCGCTCAGATGCGCCAGGGCGGCGAGGATGAAGGCGACGACGCCGGCCACCAGCACCGGGCGCAGCCAGCGCAGCGTGAGCTTCTCCAGCGGCACATGGGCGCTGCGCAGCAGGATCAGGACCGCGCAGAGCACGGCTCCGGACTGGAATGCGCCGCCGGAGTCGGTGCTGCCGGCGAAGAGGAGCCACAGCCCGGCCAGGAACAGCGCCGGGGCGAACACCCGGATCAACCAGTGCAGACTCGATGGGATCGAGGGCTGAGCCCCCAGCGCGGCGGAGAGCCCAGCGCGAGGCCCGACATCATCGCGTCCCAGGGCGAGCACCGCAACGGCGGTGAGCATCAGCACCGCAGATTCGAGCAAGGTGTCATAGAACCTGAAGACCAGCAGCACCCCGGTGATCTCATGCTCCACGCCCGTGCGGTCCATGGCGGCGGTCACTGCGGCATCCCAGGCGGGCAGCGACTGTTCGGCGCGCAGCCAGACGGCTGCGGTGATCAGGATCAGGGTGACGGCGCTGAGCGTGCCCACCGCCGGTCGAAGCCATGGCCACCGCGGGGCGGTGCCGGCATCGGGGGAGGGCTGGGCGGGGGAGCGGACGGAGACCCAGACCAGGAGTGCGGCGAGGATTCCGCCACCGATCCCGGCCTCCGCCAGTGCCACATCCACGCTGCCCAGCCGCAGCCAGGCCAGCGTGGTCAGCGCGCCCAGGCCGAGCAGGCCCATGGACTGGGCCAGACGGGAATGGGGAAGCACCGTGCACAGCACCGAGGCGAGCAGCCCCACGCCGAGGACCAGGTCGGCCGCGGGCACCGCGCCGGTCACGAGGGAGTCTCCGGGGAGTCTGGGGATTCTCGAGTCGGTCGCGTCCGCGGGTCGTCCTGGCGCTCGCGGGAAGGCTCGGCGGCGTCCAGTCCGCCCAGCACATGCGCCGAGATCGATGCCGCGGCCAGGGCCAGCACCCAGGCCAGCGCCAACACCGCGGCGCCGGTCCAGCTGCCCAACAGCAGCGCGACCCCGGCGAGCACCAGGCCGAGGCCCAGATTGTCGGCCTTGGTGAGGGCATGCAGTCGGCTGCGCAGATCGGGGAAACGGATCAGCCCCAGAGTGCCCACCGTGAAGAAGAAGGCGCCGGCGAGGATCAGCGTCAGCGCAAGCAGCGCAAGCAGCGCGGGCAGCTGGCTCATGCCGCCGCCTCCGCGCCGGGCGGTGGGATGCGCCGGGGCAGTCCGGCGCGCACCGCGGCCGCGACGGCAGCCGTACCGGTGAGCACCAGCGCCACGTCCAGGTACCGGGAGCCGTCCTCGGAGAGGGCGGCGAGCACCGCGGCCAGGGCGGCACCGGTGGTGCCGGTGAGCAGGACCACCAGCAGCCAGTTCCCCGCCAGGCCGCGGCGGGCGAACACGCTCAGAGCCAGGACGTAGTTGGCGAGCAGCACTGCGAAGACGCCCAGCAGCACCACGTCGATCATCACCGCTCCTCATATGTCAGGAATGTGTCCGGGGTCGGGGGTGCGGCACCGGCCGTGCCGATCGTAGACCAGCCGGGCAGACCAGCCGCGCCGACCAGCCGCGCCGACCGCACCAGCCGAGCCGACCCCACCAGCCTAGCGATCTGATTCCGGCGGCCAGGACATACACTGTGCCTCTGTGACCTGTCTCTCAATTGGGGCGGGTTCATGTGGAGTTCACGTGCTGTCATCCTTGACTTCAGTGGTGTGGCTAACATGAGGGCAGTAAAGACTGGAAGGAAGCTGGATGAGCTCTGCTGTGCAGACTGAGCAGGAACGGACGCGTGTTCGCGCGCACCGACGACGGCAATCGAAGAACTGGTCCCTGTTCCTGCTCTTCGCTGGGCCGAACATCCTGCTGATCCTCGCGTTCATCTATTACCCGCTGTTCTCCAACATGTACTACTCCACCCTGGACTGGCGGCTGGGCTCCTCCAGCGCCACCCAGATCGGGCTGGAGAACTATGCCGCCTTCTTCACCTCCGACTCCGGACTGGAGGTCTGGCGGGTCACGGCCATCTTCACCGCCGGAGCGGTGCTGGGATCCATGATCCTGGGGCTGTTGATCGCGCTGGTGCTGAACAAGAAGATCCCCGGCAAGACCGCGGCCCGCACCGCCGTGTTCTCTCCCTATGTGCTCTCCGGGGTCGGGGTGGCGATGGTCTGGAACTTCATCTTCGACCCCACCCGCGGTGGCCTCTCCCACATCCTGGGATTCTTCGGGGTCAGCTCCCCGGAGTGGTACCTCAACGAGGACTGGTCGCTGTTCATGGTGATCATCGTCTATGTGTGGAAGAACCTGGCTACTGCGCCGTGGTCTTCCTGGCCGGACTGCAGTCCATCCCGAAGGACCTGATCGAGGCGGCGACCATCGACCGGGCCGGCCCGATCCGCCGGTTCGTCTCGGTCACGCTGCCGCTGCTGACCCCCACGGTGTTCTTCCTGCTGGTCACCAACATCCTGTTCTCGATGACCAACGCCTTCGACATCCTGCGCACCATGACCCCGACCGGTCACGGCACCAACACCATCATCTTTGAGATCTACCTGCAGTCCTTCGGCGCCTATCAGCGAGCCGGATACTCCGCGGCCATCGCCGTGGTGCTCTTCTTCACCCTGTTCTTCATCACCGCTGTCCAGCTGCGCTTCGTCGAGCGGAAGGTGCACTACTCATGAGCCTGACCCGATCGCGAACCCCCAAAGATGATGCGCAGCGCCGCGGCATCGCCCCCGAGGACAAGAAGAAGCTGACCAAGGCCGAGCGCAAGCAGATGCGCCGGGGCAGCTGGCTGGACGCGTTCAGCCGGCAGAACCTCGCCGACACCATCCTCACCGGATACCTGCCGATCTTCGTGGCGCTGATCGTGATCGTGCTGCCGCTGGCCTGGATGGTCTCCTCCAGCTTCAAGCCGCCGACCGAGATCGTCACGCTGAACCCGACGCTGCTGCCGCAGGACCCCACCCTGGACAACTTCGGCAATGTGGTGGATCGAGTGCCGCTGCTGACCATGTTCGGCAACAGCATCTACGTCACGGTGGTGGGCTCCAGCATCAAGGTCCTGCTGGCCGTGACCACCGCCTACGCGCTGGTCTTCATCAAGGTGCCCGGACGCAACTTCATCTTCCTGGGCATCCTGGTGGCCCTGATGGTCCCGCCCGAGGTCTCGATGCTGCCGAACTACCTCACCATCACCGGCCTCGGCGGCCGCGACACCCTCTGGGGGATCATCCTGCCGGGGCTGGGGACCGCCTTCGGCACGTTCCTGCTGCGTCAGCACTTCATGGCCCTGCCCAAGGAGATGTTTGAGGCCGCCGAGCTCGACGCGCCGGACACTTCCGCAAGCTCTTCCAGATCGCGGCGCCGGTCTCCATCCCGGCCATCGCCACCGTCGGGCTGGTCACCGTGGTCAACGAGTGGAACAGCTTCCTGTGGCCGCTGGTCATCACCGGCAGCGCCGAGAAGATGACCCTGCCGGTGGGCCTGAACCTGCTGCAGTCGGTGGAGACCCAGGCGGGCAGCTACGGGATCCTGATGGCCGGCGCGGTGATCGTGATCGCCCCGATGCTCATCATCTTCGCCGCGCTGCAGAAGTACATCGTCGCCGGACTGACCCAGGGCTCCGTGAAATGACCCCATTCGAACTGCTCTGCGCCCTCGCTCGACCGCGCGCCACCTAGACCTCCCTGTCACAGATCCGAATCATTCACCGCACCACAAGGAGCACCTGATGAAAAAGCTGAACAGCAGGACGACGACGGGCGTGGCCGCCCTGAGCATCGCCGTACTCGCGCTGAGCGCCTGCGGCCCGGACACCTCCGGTGAGGAACAGGAGGCCGGAGAGGGCGTGGACTGGACCGAGGTGGAACCGGCCGAGGAGATCGTCTTCTGGTCCAACCACCCCGGTGGGTCGGTGGATCAGGAGGAGGAGCTGATCGCCGCCTTCGAGGAGGAGTCGGGGATCTCGGTCACCCTGGAGAACTCCGGCGCCACCTATGAGGAGACCTCCCAGGGGTTCCAGACCTCTCAGGGCACCGGGGCCACCCCCGACGTCGTCGTGCTCTCCGACGCGACCTGGTTCCCCAACTACCTCAATGATTCGCTGCTGGCGGTCGATGAGGTGCTGGAGGCTGCTGAGGTCGACACCGATGGCTATGTGGAGGCCCTCTACGAGGACTACGTCTACGAGGACGCCCACTACGGCGTGCCGTATGCCCGGTCCACCCCGATCTTCTACTACAACGCCGACCACTACGAAGAGGCCGGCATCGACGCTCCCCCCGAGACCTGGGAAGAGGTCGGCGAGGTCTCCCAGCAGCTGATGGAGGCCGAGACTGCGAGCTCCGCGTTCTCCTTCCCGCCCCAGGAGGAGTACCCCGCCTGGTGGATGCAGAACCTGATCTGGGGCTATGGCGGATCCTGGTCTGACGAGTGGGACTTCTCCCCGGTCGCCTCCGAGCAGACCGTGGAAGCCATCGAGTTCGCGCAGGACGCCACCGGTGACTGGGCCTCGGTCTCCTCCGGGGACCCGGCCGACGACTTCGGCTCCGGCGCCACCAGCCAGATCGTGCAGTCCACCGGCTCGCTCGGAGGCATCCTGGACACCGCTGACTTCGAGGTCGGCGTGGCCTTCCTCCCCGGCGGTCCCGAGGCTGAGGGTGAGACCCCCACCGGCGGTGCCGGTCTGATGATCTCGGCCGACTCCGAGCCCGAGGAGCAGCTGGCCGCAGCGATGTTCATCGGCTTCATGACCAACACCGAGAACACTGCGATGTTCTCCGAGGCCACCGGGTACATGCCGGTCCAGCAGGACGCGGACATGTCCGCCGTCTACGAGGAGACCCCGCAGTTCCAGGTCGCCGTCGAGCAGCTGGAGCGCGCCCGCTCGCAGGACAACGCCCGGGTCTTCCTGCCCGGCGGTGACCTGGAGCTTTCCCAGGCGCTGCAGGGCATCCTGACCAACGATGTCGATGTGGCCGAGGAGATGGAGTCCGTGCAGTCCTCACTGGAGGAGCTCTACGAGCGCGATCTGGCCTCTGAGCTGGAGTAATCACCGCAGCACCTGCATCACACAGCACCGCCGCTCGACCCGTCGGGTCGGGCGGCGGCTGTGTGTGGTGGCTCTGTGTGATGGCGGTCTCTGTGGATTCGTTAGAGTCAGACCATGAGCGAACAGACCCCACACCAGAACACCAGCTTCTCCCTCAACAGCGCCGGCACCGGTGACCGGACCGGGGATCAGGCCAGTGATCAGACCGGTCACGGCTACCTGGCGCTGCCCGAGAGCGGCTCCGGGCCCGGGGTGATCGTGATCCAGGAGTGGTGGGGACTCACCGACCACATCAAGGAGGTCACCGACCGGCTCGCCGGAGCCGGCTTCGTCGCCCTGGCCCCGGACCTCTACGGCGGCTCGATCACCCACGACGGGGACGAGGCCGGAGAGATGATGTCGAAGCTTCCCGCCGAGGAGGGCGCCCGGCTGCTCGCCGGCGCCACCGATCACCTGCTGGGGCTGGATGCGGTCACCTCGGCCACGGTCGGGACCATCGGCTTCTGCATGGGCGGCGGGTTCGTGCTGGCCATGGCCGCTCAGCAGGGCGAGAAGGTCTCCGCCGCCGTGCCGTTCTACGGAGTTGGTCAAGGTGTCCCGGAGAGCTGCGCCGGGATCACCGCAGCCGTCCAGGGCCACTACGCGGAACACGACGAGAGCTACCCGGTGGAGCGCGCCCGCGAGCAGGAGGAACAGATCCGCGCCGAGTCCGGCGCGGAGGTCACCTACTTCTACTACGACGCCGGCCACGCCTTCCACAACGACACCAATGCTGTGGGCACCTACGATCCAGACCTGGCGCGGCTGGCCTGGGACCGCGCAGTGGAGTTCCTCGGGGAGAAGGTGGCCTGAGCCCGGCGCTCGCCTCCGAAGCCTCTGCAGAGCCTAGAGGGGGAGGTATCGTGTCGGCTACGGGAAACACTCTCTCTCACCTGGGAGGACCGATGGCGCCGGTGTCAGACACGACGAGCGTTCCCGCCTGGGCGCGTGTGCCTGGCGCGCAGCCGGTGGATCCGGCAGCGGCCTGCTGCACGATCCTCAGCTATGGGGCGAGGTCGCTCGCCGCAGGGTGGAGCAGCGAGCTGACCGACCTGGGCATCGGACACCGCGTCATCACGCTGACCTCCGGAGACCAGGCCCGGGAGCAGGGCCTGCTCACCGAGGAGCTTCAGCGCGCCGTCGTCGGGTGGCGGCTGATGCTCGTGGGGCCGCTGGCCGACGTCCTGCGGGCCCGTTCGCGGGCGCTGAAGGCCGGGCTGCTCAATGCGGAGATCATCCTGAGCACCACCGAGGTGGAGCGGATCCCCGTGGTCTGCGCTCATTGCCGGGCCATGACACTGGCTACGACGCTGGCTACGACCCTGGCCGCCACTCGGACGACTCAGCTGCTCACCTGTCGGGGCTGCTCGGAGACCTTGGTGGTCCAGGACCATCTCTCGCCGCTCGCGGGCGGCTTCCTGGGCGTCAAACATGACGCGGAGCAGCCAGTCGACGCCCGCGCAGGGCTGGCATGAGCACCTTCGCACTGGAGGTCATCGAGGTGGTCGACGCCGCCCCCCAGGTCCGCACGCTCACGCTGGCGCGTCCCGATCGCGGCTGGCTGCCGTCCTTCACCCCGGGAAGCCACCTGGTCCTGGAATGTGGACCCTCGATCAACGCCTATTCGCTGCACGGGGATTCCCAGATGCCTGAGGCCTACCGGATTTCGGTGCTGCGCACCGGGGTCGAGGCTGGCGGCTCGAGCTGG
This sequence comes from Nesterenkonia sp. AN1, assembly GCF_000582475.1. Classification (NCBI taxonomy): domain Bacteria; kingdom Bacillati; phylum Actinomycetota; class Actinomycetes; order Micrococcales; family Micrococcaceae; genus Nesterenkonia; species Nesterenkonia sp. AN1. The sequence goes on along the minus strand of NZ_JEMO01000015.1, from coordinate 60,767 downwards.
CTCCATGAGCGACGCCCGGGGGACACGGTGCAGGCTCGGCCGCCGCGTTCGCTGTTTCCGCCGATGCATAACGCCAGCAAGCACCTGCTGATCGCCGCGGGCATCGGCGTCACCCCGATCCTGTCGCATCTGCGCGCAGCCGTCCGCTGGGGTCATCCGGTGGAGGTCCACTACCTGCACCGGCCCGGTCACGCGGTTCACCTTCCGGAGCTGCGCGACCTTGCTGGGGATGCGCTGCGCAGCTTCACCGACCGGGGTGCATTCCGCGCCGAGCTCCAGCGCAGCCTGCAGCGCCAGCCCATCGGCACCCACCTGTATTGCTGCGGACCAGAGGGCTTCATGGACGCGGTCCGCGAAGCGGCAGCCCAACGCGGCTGGCCGCTGGAACGGGTGCACATCGAACGTTTCGGCACCGACGTGCTGGACCCGGGAGTCTCTTTCGACGTGGCGCTGCGCGTCTCGCAGCAGATGATCACGGTGCCGCCCGGTCGGAGTCTCCTGGAGGCGCTCGAGGAACAGGGGATCGCAGTGCCCAACCTCTGCCGTCAGGGTTTCTGCGGGGAATGCCGGATCCAGGTCACCGCCGGGATCCCGCTGCACCGCGACCACTATCTGCAGGCGCAGGAACGGGCCGCGAACGATTCACTCATGTGCTGCGTCTCCCGAGCCGTGTCCGACCGGCTCGAGGTCCCGCTATGAGCACTGAACCGGACCTCAGAGACGACATCCGCGCCTTTCCCTTCCCCTTCACCCAGGACACCTACCGGTACTCCATCAACCTGGGGCCCGCGGGTCAGCCCGTGCACACCCCAGCTGGTCAGTGGGGAGACAGCGTGGTGCACATCGATGGGCGATACTCCGAGGAACTTGCCCAGCGGCGGGACATTCTGCGCCGGGACCCCTCGCGGAGGCAGGTGCTGGCGCATATGCGCCCCGCCGCCTGGGACGCCATGCTGACCCTGATGCGGGAGCTCAGCCTCGCCTACCCGGACACCATGACGCTGCATCGTGAAGCCGCGGGAAGGTTTCACTGGATCAACCGGCGAACAGGGATCGATCAGCGGTTCGCCTACGGGGATCCCCGCACGCTCCCGCAGGAGCCGTTGGCGTTCATCGGTGACCAGGTCCAGGAGGACATCGTCCTGCTGGATCAGCGCGAGGCTCAGCTCTTCGTGGATGCGGGACTGGTCTGCTTCGCGTCGAACTGGTCCTTCGGCTTCAACTTAGGCATGAGCTTCCTCCAGGTCCACGGGCCGGTGCCGCGGATCCATGACACCGGTATCGCCGCCCGCGCCGAGAAGTTCGCCATGCGCCTGCAGCCGGGTGAGCCGTATCGCCGGACCAACTGGTCGCTGAGCGTCGGTGGGCGCCTGGATCAGTCCACCGAGACCTACCCCGAGTGGGGGCCTGCCCGCGGCCGGACCCTCGACCTCGAGGATGCCGCCTTCGGTGCCGAGGTGCACCTGCGGGTGGAGGTTCAGCACCTGGTGCGGCTCGCTGAATCCGGCTGCGTCATGTTCCTGATCCGCACCTACCAGCTCCCCTTGGAGGTCATTGCGCAGGTGGAGCCCTGGCGGGACAGGTTGGCGGCGGTGCTCGCCGAGCTGCCCGAGGACATGGCCGACTATAAGGGCTTCCTGGTCTACCGGGATCGCGCGGCGGACTGGCTGAGGGCCCGAGCGCCCGCTGCTCCGTAGACTGACCCGATGAGACTGGGAGCCATACCGGGTGCGACGCCGGACAAATGGGTGACACGCTGGCGCGAGCGGTACCCGGACTTCGCGCTGAGCGTGGACCGCTTCGACGAGGCGGGTCAGCTGGAGCGGCTGCGTGCCGGCACCGTGGACGTCGGCTACATCCGGTTTCCCGAGGACACGCCGGCTCCCACCGGTGAGGACCTGCACCGGGTCTGGCTCTACCGCGAGGCCCCAGTGGTCTGCGCCTCCCGCGATCATTGGGTGGCCGCCGCCGAGAGCTCAGTGACCTGGGAGGAGATCGCCGCGGAGCCGTTCTTCAACCCGGCTGAGATGCTCCCCGCTGCAGAGCCGGAGCAGACCACCGGCGCCGAGGACGTCCACACGCCCAAGCAGGGAGCCGATCTCGCAGCGGGTGAGCGGATGGCACTGGAGGTTGTCGCCTCAGGTGCCGGACTGGTGGTCCTGCCGAACTCGGTGGCCCGGATGCTGGCCCGCCGAGACATCGTGATCCGCGAGATCGAGGGCATCCCCGGCTACGACGTGGGCCTGGCCTGGCTACGCGAGGCCGACGGCCCGGTGATCCAAGAGTTCATCGGGGTGGCGCGCGGTCGGAAGCCCGGCAGCGGTCGCAGCGAGATCAGCAGCGGCGTCGAGCCGAAGTCCGCGTCGAAGTCCGCGTCGAAACCCGGGGCCACCTCTGGTGCGAAGCCCGAGTCGAAGCAGAAGCCGAGCCCTAAGCGGGCAGCTGCTCGCGCAGCGCCCGGGCGCTCGCGGCTGGGTCAGAAGCCTGGGTCACGGCGCGGACAACCACCACGCGGTCGGCGCCGGCCGCGGTGACCTCGCCGATGTTGGTCTCATCGATCCCGCCGATCGCGAAGAAGACCTTCGAGCTCTCCAGGCTCGCCGCCTGGGCGGGCAGCTCGAGTCCGACGGCGGCGCGGCCCGGCTTCGTCGGGGTCTCCCAGATCGGCCCGGTGCAGTAGTAGTCCAGGCCGATGTCGGAATCGGCCTCCTGGACCTGCTCGATGGTCTGGCAGGAGCGGCCGATGACCACATCGTCGCCCAGGACCATTCTGGCCTCTTCCGTGGTCAGGTCATCCTGGCCGACGTGGAAGACGTCGACCCCGGTGATCAACGCGACGTCGGCGCGATCATTCGCCGCAGAGAGCCCGCCGTATTCATTGGCGACCTGGCGCAGGAGGGTCAGCGCGGCGATCTCGGTCTGCACCGCCACACCCTTATCGCGAATCTGGATGATGTCCACGCCGCCGGTGTAGGACGCGACGAAGAACTCGCGCATCGCGTCGAAGTCCAGCTCATCCACCGGCCCGGCCTCCGGGCGGGTGATGAAGCGTTGCAGGTCGGTGCAGACGTAGAGCCGGGCCGAGACCAGGCGATCACGGCGCAGGTGGCCCATGTGGGAGGGGTGCGGAGTGTGTGCCATGGCCTCAGTGTCCTTCATGTCTCCACAGTAGGGCACCCCTGGGGGCTGTGCAGCGACCCAGATCCGAGATCGCGGGGCAGGCCAGGACTCAGAGCTGCGGCCAGGACCCTTGTCAGGTCTTGGCCGCAGCGTTTCTTCGCCTTCAGCTCATCGGCCGAGGCCGAGTGTTCAGACCTTGGAGACCAGGGTCAGGAACGCCTGGTTGAAGTCATCCAGATCATCGGGGGTCCGAGAGGTGACCAAGCGATCGCTGACCACGGCTGACTCGTCCACCCATTCGGCGCCAGCATTGGTGAGGTCAGTCTTCAGGGATGGGTAGCTCGTGACCCGGCGGCCCTTGACCTGATTGATGTCGGTGAGGATCCAGGATCCGTGGCAGATCGCAGCCACGGGCTTCTCGGCGGCGAAGAACGCGGAGACGAAGGTCTTGGCGTCCTCGTCGATCCGCAGGCTGTCAGCGTTCAGGGTGCCGCCGGGCAGGACCAGCCCGTCGTAGTCAGCTGCTGAGGCGGAGCCCAGCTGGACGTCGACGTCGAAATGGTCCGAGTGGTTCCAGTCCCCCTCCATCGCCTGCAGGGACTTCTGGTTGGGGGAGACGATCTTGGCGGTCCCACCGGCGGCCTTGATGGCGGCGATGGGCTCCGTGAGCTCCGGCAGCTCGACGCCGTCGGTGACCAGCAGTGCGATGGTCTTGCCGGTGATCTGTGGTGAATTCTCAGCCATGATGATGCTCCTTGGAATCGGTGGTCAGGTCCATGAGGGCCCGCTGCACCTGTGGAATCTAACCGGTGGCGCTGGTCGATGGCAACGCGCCTCCTGCACGCGAGCTGAAGGTGATGCGCGCTCGCGCGAGCCTGGGTGCTCGCCTGAGCTGGCGTGCAGGGGGTCAGAGGACCTGGGAGATCTGGGCGAAGTCGAAGCGCTCTCCGCGCGGGTACTGGGCGTCTTCGTCGGTGCTGGGGCCGTGGCCCACGTTGAGCACCATCAAGGTCTTCCAACCCGTGTCCGCGTGGACCTCGGCGTCGACCCCGGGGGCGTCGAGTCCGGCCATCGGCCCGACGTCGAGGCCGAGGGCGCGCAGCGCCACGATGAAGTACCCGGCCTGCAGGAAGGCGTTGTCGCGGCCCATCTTCTCGCGGAACTCGAGGCGCCCGGCGAACTTCTCGCGCAGCCCCTCGGCCTGGGGGTAGAGCGTGGGCATGTGCTCATGCCAGTTCGGGTCATAGGCGAGGACCACGGTCAGCGGTGCCGCGTAGGTCTTCTTGCCGTTGTCGCCCTTGAAGTGCTCTACGACGGCGTCGCGCCGTTCTCCGGGGTTCAGCACGGTCAGGCGCATCGGCTGGCAGTTCATGGAGGTCGGAGCCCAGCGGGCATCCTGGTAGGCCTGCTGGATCAGCGCCAGGTCCACCGCGCCCTCGGAGAAGAGGTTCGTGGTGTGGCGGCCTTCGAAGAGTTGATGCATGGTCTCGCGGTCCACTGCTGCAGTCGCCGTAGGCATGTGGGCTCCTCGTGCTCGTCGATGTGCGGTTGAAGATGCCGGTTGCGGCACTATCAACACCAACGCCGAAGGCTTGGGAGTTCTTCCCTCCGCCGCTCCATCCCGCCTCTTCCTCATCTATCGCATCCCTATGCCATGTCCCATCGCTATTTATGGAAATAACGATGGGACATGGCATAGCGATGCGACAGACGGGCGGGGCCCGGACGGGGGCCCCGGGTTGAGGGGACGGGGCGGGGCGTCGGGGTTTGGGGTGCGGGGTTTGGGAGCGTGGCCCGGGAGGGCGGCGCGCGTGACCCCGGCGCACCTGGTAATCTCGAACCCTGGCCGCAACCGGCCAGAATGCGGGCGTAGCTTAATGGCAAAGCTTCTGCTTCCCAAGCAGACGACGCGGGTTCGATTCCCGTCGCCCGCTCTGTGAACACCAGGGCGAACACCGCAGTCGTCGGCGCCGGCGTGATCGGGCTTCTGACCGCCTGGCAGCTGCGTCTGACTGGTCATGACGTCACCGTCATCGCACCGTCCATTGCCCAGGACGCCTCGTATGCCGCCGCCGGGATGCTGGCCCCGATCAGCGAGGTTCAATACGGCCAAGAGGATCTCTGGCCGATCATGACCGCCTCCCGCGCCGAGTATCCACAGTTCCTCGCCACGCTCTCCCGTGCCACCTCGGTGCCCACCGGATACCGCGAGAACGGCACGCTGCTCATCGCCGCTGATCGCTCCGACCGGGAGGCGGTCGCCGAGCTCGCGGTGGTCCAGCGTGATCACGGCATGGAGGTCACCGCGCTGACCAGCTCCGCGCTGCGCCGCCGCGAGCCGGGCCTCGCGCCTGGACTCTCCAAGGGCTGGGACGTCCCCAGTGATCATCAGATCGACCCGCGCCAACTGGTGAGCGCCACCCAGGCCGCGCTGGAGGCCGAGCTGGACCCGAGTCAGTTCCCCGGCGCCGGGGCCCCCGCCCGCTGGCTCACCGGCACGGTCACCGCCATCGACGAGTCAGCGGCCGCAGCTCCCGCCGCACCCAACGAACCAAACGTCCCGGCTCCGCGCTTCACCCTCACCATCCAGGACGGCGCGGCGCACCCGTTCCGCGCAGTGATGCTGGTGCCTGGCCTCGGCTACTCCGAGATCACCGGCCTGACCCAGGACTGCCCGCTGGACCTGCGCCCGATCCTCGGCGACGTGCTGCGCCTGCAGGTCAACCCGGCGCAGCTCATGCGCGGGGAATCCCACATCCTGGAGGCCACCGTGCGAGCGAAGGTCAACGGCCGCTCGGTCTACCTGGTCCCGCGCGCCGACGGGGGGCTGGTGATCGGAGCCTCCACCCGCGAAGACAGCCTCACCGGCACCCACGCCGGATCCGTCCAGGAGCTGCTCACCGACGCCGTCGCCGTGCTGCCCGCGGTCAAGGACATGGAGCTGACCGAGATCACCACCCGCGCCCGCCCAGGCACCCCGGACGAGCGGCCCTTCCTCGGGGAGCTGCACCCCGGACTGGTGGTCTCCACCGGCTACTCCCGCCACGGGATCCTGCTCGCACCGCTGGCGCCCGGCTCGGCGCATCCCTGCTGGGTCCGGGACGGCTGGGCCCGGAGCCGGAGCCGGAGCCGGAGCCGGAGCCGGAGCCGCGGGAGCCGGCGCCGCGGGAGACGGCGTCGCGGGAATCCGCGGGGGAGCTCAGCGCAGCGGACCAGCAGCTCCTTGCGAGCATGCGGCTCACCCGGCACCGGGGCTGACTCACTAGACTGGACCAGGCCCGCGTCGCACCGGCGGCGCGTCCCTGGATCGGACCAGGAACACACCCGGCCCGGGCTGTGTTGTGCCAAGACCACCCGCACCTGATGACATGGAGAACCATGCTCACCGTCCGCATCAATGAAGAACCCGTGACGCTGCCCGAGGATGCCACCGTGGTGGACGCCGTCGCCGCGACCACCGGGCGCAGCCTCAACCCCGACGGCACCCCCGCCGACGGCGGAAGGCTCGGCGTCGCCGTCGCACTCCACGCCGCCGTGGTCCCGCGCAGCCGCTGGTCCGCGACCCCCCTGACCGGGGGCGAAGACCTCGAGATCGTCACCGCCGTCCAGGGCGGCTGAGAAGAGAGTCCTATGAACACATCACTGCGCGCCGCAGACCTTCCCGCCCTGGAAGTCGGTGACTACACCCTGGCCAACCGCCTGATCATGGGCACCGGGGGCATCACCGACCTCGAGGCGCTCGAACGCGCCCTGCTCGCCTCGGGCACCAGGCTGACCACCGTGGCGATGCGCCGATACAGCCCCGAGACCAAGACCTCGGTGTTCTCGATGTTGGAGCGACTCGGCATCGACATCCTGCCCAACACCGCAGGCTGCTACACGGTCAAGGACACGGTGCTCACCGCCGAGCTGGCCCGCGAGGCGCTGGAGACGAACCTGATCAAGGTCGAGGTCATCGCCGATGAGCACACACTGCTCCCGGATGTGATCGAGACCCTCGAAGCCACCGAACAGCTCGCCGACCGCGGATTCATCCCGATGGTCTACACCTCCGACGACCCGGCCGTCGCGCTGCGCCTGGAACAGGCCGGCGCCGCCGCGGTGATGCCGCTGGGGGCCCCGATCGGCACCGGCCTGGGCATCCTGAACCGGCACAACATCGAGCTGATCACCTCCCGGGCCAGCATCCCGGTGGTCCTGGATGCTGGCATCGGCAGCGCCTCCGAGGCCGCCCTGGCCATGGAGCTCGGCTGCGACGCGGTGCTGGTCGCCTCCGCGGTGACCCGCGCCCAGCGCCCCACCGAGATGGCCACCGCGATGCGGATGGCCGTGCACGCCGGATACCTCTCCGCGCGTGCGGGCCGGATCCCGCGACGCGAACACGCCCTGGCCTCCTCCGGCATGGACGGCCGGATTTCCCCGATCGACGAACTCACCTGAGGACCCTGCCCCACGATGAATGATCTCTCTCAGTTCTCCCGCTCCCAGATGGAGCGGTTCCAGCGGCACTTCTCCCTGGACGGCTTCGGTATCGAGGCCCAGGCGAAGCTGCTGAACTCCCGCGTGGTGGTCATCGGCGCCGGGGGTCTGGGTGCCCCGATCCTGACCTACCTGGCCGCCGCCGGGGTGGGCACCATCGAGGTGATCGATCACGATGTGGTGGACCGCTCCAACCTGCACCGTCAGGTGATCCACTCCGAGGCCAGCATCGGGGAGCCCAAGACCGCCTCCGCCGCGGCGGTGATGCGCGGGCTGCACCCCGAGATCGTCATCCATGAGCACCGGGAGCCGATCACGGCCGCCAATGCGCTGGAGCTGATCAACGAGGCCGATATCGTGGTGGACGGCTCGGACAACTTCACGACCCGCTATGTGGTCGCCGATGCCTGTGAGATCGCCGATAAGCCGATGGTCTCCGGGTCGATCCTGCGCTTCGCCGGCCAGGTCAGTCTCTTCTGGGCCGGTCACGGTCCCGCCTACCGTGATCTCTACCCCGAGGCTCCCGACGCCGGGGAGGTCCCCACCTGTGCTCAGGCCGGGGTGCTCGGCGTGCTGCCCGGGGTGATCGGCTCGATCATGGCCACCGAGACGATCAAGTTCCTCACCGGCATCGGTGAGACCCTGCTGGGCAGGGTGTTGATCTATGACGCGCTGGATGCCAGCTTCCGCGAGATCAGCCTGCACCCGGATCCTGAGCGGGTGCCGGTGACCAGCATCGGCGCCGACGTCGCGGGACTCGGCGGGTTCAGCGAGGATGCCCCCGCCGCGGCAGCCGCCCTCGCCGCGGCAGCCGCGCAGGCTCCTGCCGCCCCCGCCCCGGACGCCGTCGAGCAGCCTGAATCGGAGCCCGCAGCAGATCAGCCCGCCGACGTCGAGGACCTCGACTTCAACCCCTTCACCGGGGATCCCAAGCTCGCGGACGAGCTCACCCCGAAGGAGCTGCGTGAGCTCATCGACGCCGGAGCGATCGGTGGGATCGTTGATGTACGGGAGCCCTGGGAGCACCAGATGGGCACCATCGAGGGCGCGGTGAACGTCCCGCTGCGCGATCTCTGGGCCGACGACGCCGGAGTCTCGGGACTCGAGGATGACGCCGGAAGACCTGTGGTGCTCTACTGCAAGATCGGGGTCCGCTCCCGTCAGGCGCTGGAAGTGCTGCGCCAGCGCCACCCGCAGGCGCAGCTGCGCAACCTCATCGGGGGCTATGAGCTTTACAGACAGCTCTAAGCCTTCCCCGGTGCGGTACTTTAGTAGCGTGAGTGCATACCTGGCGGTCATCGGAGAATGCCTGGTAGATGTCGTCCATTCGGAGACATCTGCCCCTAAAGCGCACGTCGGGGGCTCGCCGTTCAATGTCGCGGTGGGACTCGCCCGGCTGGAGCACGACGTGGTCTTCGCCGGTCGCCGCGGCGACGACGACTACGGCCGGATGATCGCGCGCAGCCTGCGAGCCCAGGGCATCACCGCCCTGCTCGACGCCGACGCCTCCCCGACCTCGGTGGCTCGGGCCACCTTGGACCCCACCGGGCAGGCCAGCTACGAATTCACCCTGGACTGGACGCTTCCCAGCGCCGAGGAGCTGGAGAACAAGTTCTGCGCCCTGGCCCGGGAGACCAAGCCTGCCGCCGCAGGCCCGGAACACGCAGACTCGGAACACGCAGGCCCGGAGCGCGGTGACCCGGTCCAGGCCGGTCCGCTGGAGCACCTCCATGCCGGCTCGATCGGGGCGATGCTCCAGCCTGGCGCGGAGACGGTCAAGGGGGTGCTGGATCGGGCGCGGGTCGTCGCGACCATCTCCTATGACCCGAACTACCGCCCCACCCTGGTGCCCAACCGCGAAGAGGCCCGGCGGCAGGCCGAGGAGTTCATCGCCCGCGCCGACGTCATCCAGGCCTCCACCGATGATCTCGATCTGCTCTATCCCGAGCGCAGCCACCGCGAGACCATGGAGGCCTGGATGCAGCTGGGGCCCGCCCTCGTCACCGTCACCCGCGGGCCTTCCGGGGCGATGGGGCTGACCCGAGCCGGCTTCGCCGAGCAGGAGGCCTTCTCCATCGAGGTGGCCGACACGGTCGCGCCGGGGACTCCTTCATGGCCGCCACGCTCTCCACGCTGCGCGGAATGCATCTGCTCGGCGCCTCCCGGCGGGAAGCGCTGCGGGAGATCAGCACCGAGCAGCTGGCCACCGTGCTGCGCACCGCCGCCCGTGCCGCGGCGATCAACTCCTCCCGCTTCGGTGCCCAGCCGCCCACCGCGGACGAGCTTGCCCAGGCGCTCGAGAGCTGAGCCGATGACCGAGCTCTCCTTCCCCGCCTCCGTTCCGACGCTCACCGGCGGACCGGTGCACCTGATCGCCAGCGACATCGACGGGACCATCCTCAGCTACACCCACACCCACTCCGGCACGGTCTCGATGCGCACCGTCGAGGCGTTTCAGGCCGCCCAGTCGGCGGGGGTCCGGGTGGTGCTCGTCACCGGACGCCCGGTGCGCTGGCTCAAGCACATCAGCCAGACGCTCGGGGCGCCGGGGACCGTGATCGCCTCCAACGGAGCGGTCATCTACGACCTCGCCGCCGACCGGCTGATCCACGAGTCCGCCCTGGACGCCGAGGCGCTGTTCAGCGTCAAGGACATGATCAGCCAGATTGATCCCCGCGCCTCCTTCGCGGCCGAGACCCTCCAGCACCTGCACATGGAGGAGCCCTTCATCGCCGGCTCGCTGTTCTTCGAAGCCGACCGCCGCCGCGCCGCCGGCGTCACCGAGGAGGACCTGCGGCTCGGACCGCTGGACGAGACCCTGGAGCGCGACGGGCTCAGCAACGCGGCCCAGACCCCGGGAAGTGACGTCACCAGCGCCCACGTGACCGACCGGGTCGTGAAGCTGCTCTGCAAGACCGACACCATGGCCCCGGATGAGTTCCTGGGCCGGGTCCAGGGGATGGTCGGGGACCTGCTCACCGTCACGCATTCCGCTCCCGGGGTGAGCCTGCTGGAGCTCTCCGCCCCCGGGGTGAACAAGGCAGCCGGCCTGGCCCGCTACGCCGCCTCCCAGCAGATCGATCAGGAACGTGTCGTCGCCTTCGGGGACATGCCCAATGACATCGAGATGCTCCGCTGGGCCGGCACCTCGTGGGCCGTCGGCTCGGCCCACCCGGAGGCCCGCTCCGCCGCGAACCACACCGCAGCCTCCTGCGACGAGGACGGCGTGGCGCAGGTGATCGAGAAGCTGCTCGCCGGAGAGCTCTAGATGCCCAAGCTCTCCCGCCGGCCGGCCTACCGGGATGTTCCGTACCTGTTGAACTCCCGGCCCGGCCCGCTGCACCATCGGCCGCTGGCCTTCGCGCACCGCGGTGCCGATCCGCGCCGGGAGAACACCATGGGCGCGTTTCGCCACGCGGTCGAACTCGGCTATCGCTACCTGGAGATCGACGTCCGCACGGCCGCCGACGGCACCCTGGTGGTCTTCCACGACGAGGAGCTGGACCGCGCCACCACCGGAAGCGGCCGGCTGAGCGAGAAGACCTGGGCGGAGCTCGCCGAGCTGCGGGTAGGCACCGGAGACGACGTCAGCGAACCTCTGGTGCGCTTTGAGGAGCTGCTGGACGCCTGGGACGACGTCCATCTCAACGTCGACCTCAAGGACGCCGCCGCGGTCACCGAGTTCGTGCGTCTCGTGGAGGAGCACCAGGCCCACGACCGGGTGCTCGTCGCCAGCTTCAACGATGCCCGACGCCACCGCGTCCGACGTCGGCTGACCCGGCCGGTCACCGCCTCCGGTGGCTGGGCGGCCACCGCGCTGATCGTGCTGCTGGGCCCGCTGGGGCTGATCGGCCGGCTCGGCGGTCGCATCGCCGAGATCGACTGCGTACAGGTCCCGGTCTCCCAGGGCCGGGTCCGGGTCGTGACCCCGCGCTTCGTGCAGCGCTGCCACCGGGCGGGCCTTCAGGTCCACGTCTGGGTGGTCGATGAGCCTGCCGAGATGCGCGAGCTCTTGGACATGGGCGTGGACGGTCTGATCACGGACGACGCCGAGGCGCTCGCCGAGGTCATGCGGGAGCGCTCCGTCTGGCCGCAGCGCTGATCCACGCCGCAACGCTGATCCGCTCCCCAGCGCAGGTCGGTGCAAGCCTCACTCCCAGGTCGGGTCGTGGGTGTCGATGCCTTCGATGACGGATTGGATCTCATCCAGCTGCGCCTGGCTGCGCTCATGGCCCGGAAGCACCTGCGCCCAGCCGTCCACCGCGACGTCGCCGAAGTTGTGACCGTGGCTGGGCGGCACCGCCTCGCTGACCAGCATGTCCGCCACCAGGTGCAGGAACGTGACACCGGGGATCCAGCGCATCGAATCGCTGACATCGGCGCCGCGTCCACCGGAGTCCGCTGGCCCGCTCAGCCATTCGGGGGAGCGATAGATCACCGCTGGATCCAGCCAGGTGATCGGGTCGGTGGCGTGCTGGAGATAACCAAGGCGAGGCTCTCGCCATGAACCCTCCGGCGCGGCGAAGTCACCGGGCTTGGACTGCCAGCGCACCCGCTCTCCGTCCCGATAGATCGGCTGCCAGACGGGACTCCCGGGATCCCGGTTCGCCTGCAGGGTGCGCCACGGCTCGGAGGTCGCCGGCGGACCGGTGAACAGCGCCGCGTCGGTGCGCGCCAGCAGGTCCTCCAGACTCTCGAAGCTGCCAGACATGCCCAGGGCGCCCAGACTCAGCCCGTAGACCACCAGCCGGGGCCGCTCCGCCTCGGGCAGCGCCTGCCACCGCGCGTGGACCGCGTCGAACAGCGCCTGGCTCGAATTCCGGGGAAGTTCGGGGTCGAACAGGAACGAGACCCAGCTGGGCTGCACCGAGTACTGCATCGACGCGGCGGCGGTGTCCCCGGCATAGAGGTACTCCAGAGCCGCGATCGCCTGCGGCTCGAGCCAGCCGGAACCGGTGGGCGTGGCGACGAGCAGCACCTCACGGTCGAACCCGCCGTGGCGCTCGAGCTCCTCGACGACCAGCTCCGCCCGGGCCTGCATGTCTGCTCCCTGCGACAGTCCGGCGTAGGCCCGGACCGGTTCCTCTGCCGAAGTGCCGGTGACCTGCGCGATATGCGCCGCGCTGGGACCGCCACCGGTGAAGGCTCGGCCCTGTCGGCCCAGCCCGTCCCAGTCCGCGGCCGATCCAGGTCCGCCGGAGCGGCCGGGCAGCACCGGGGGCGAGCTGCCCTCAAGCGTGCCGGCATCGCGGTCCTGATAGATCCGCCCGACGACGCCGAGCCCACCGCCGATCAGGCCCAGGACCAGGGCGAGCACCGCGGCGACGGCCGTGGTCCGCGAGGCCCAGCGGGTCCGTCGCGCGGAACCCCCTCGGCGTGCCACCCAGCGTCCCACCGCGTCGCGCAGCGCGGTGATCGCCTTGGCGATCCCGAAGACCAGGAGCATCGTCGTGGCCATGCTCACCAGGAACGCGGCGTGCCCGGGGCCGTCGACCGGTTCCATCTCCACCAGTTCGCGGACCTCGTTCTGCCACGAGACCACCAGCGCCCCGTAGCCGATCACGTAGATGAACAGCCCCACGCCGATGGCAGCGGCGAGGCCCCCCGCGCGAAGCGGTGAGCGCCCTTCCCGCCCGCCGCGAGTGGAGTCGGCAGGAGCGTCCGGGCCTGCCATCGACCTGGGCCATCTGCCGGAGAGACGCCGAGCCAGAGCCCGGACCGCGGCGCGCACCGCGAACCCGAGCTGGAAGCCGACCATGAACCACAGCCCGGCCATGACGCCCTGGAAGACCGTCGGGCGGGGCACCAGCGATGGAGTCAGCGCGAGGGAGGCCAGTGCCAGGGCGCAGATCAGGTGGATCAGGTGTGCTCGCAGGAAGGCGGCACCGCGTGCAGAGAGCTTCGCCATGCCGTCCACCTCTCGGTTCCCGATCCACCACGGCGCGGCCCTGGACCGGGCTGTGCCGGCCCACCACGTCGATCCGTGAGCGAAGTCTAAGCGTGCCAGGGTCCATTGCGGCAGAGCCGGGTCTGACCTGGCGAGGCATTGCCTCACCGGCGCTGATCTGGTCCCGCAGGAGGAGGCCCTGCCCAGGCGCGGCTTCTAGACTGAGACTGTGAATCCCTTCAACTCCGCGGTCGCGCTACGCCTCCTGACCGAGAGCAACCCCGTCTGGGCCTGGGCGATTGCGGTCACCGCAGTAGGGCTGCTGGTGGCGGCACTGATGGTGCTGGTCCAGGACTCGGGCAAGACCGGCAGACGCACCACGATCTGGGGCGCGGTGATCTTCCTGCTGCCGATCATCGGGCCTGCGATCTACCTGGTCTCGGAGACCGTGCGCTACCGCCGCGAACATGGCCGCCCGGAGAAGGGCATGGTGGAGAAGTACGCGCCCGAGGAGGTGGCGCAGCGCCGTGAGGAGGCCCGGCGAGCAGCCGGGCAGGAAGCAGCCCGGCAGGAAGAAACCGGGCGGGAAGAAGCCGGGCAGGAAGAAGCCGGGCCGGCGGAACGGGGCAGAGGCCGCGATGCCGCCGCTGACTGATCCCCAGGGGGCCAGGACCCGCACCCGGCAGCGGTTGATCGATGCCCTGGTCAAGGTCCTGCCGCTGCTGGTGCTGATGCTGTTCTCGCACTCCGGCGGCAGGCGCTCCTTCAGCGAGATCGGGATCGAGGTCCCCTGGTATGCGGGGATCATCGTCGAGACCCTGTGCATCCTGCCGCTCGCCTTCTCACGCACCAACCCGGGAGCGGCCGCCGGGTTCATGGCGGTCTTCTGCGCCGGGCAGCTGGTGATCGGCGCGGCGCCGGGAGTCTCCGCACTCGCCGTGCCGCTGGCGGTCTATGTGTGCGCGAAATACGGCACACCGCGCGTCTCATGGAGCTATCTCGCCGTGGCGCTGCTCGGGGCCGCGGCGCTGGGCGCCTATTTCGTGTACCTGGACCTGTACTACATGCAGCAGTACGACTATGGCGGCGAGTGGACAGACTCGCTGGGCGGAGCCGGACTCACCGGCGGCTTCGCCGGCGCCATCGCTCTGGTCTTCTGGCTCGCCGGGCACCTGGCCGGCCGTCGTCGTCGAGAGCTCGAGGCCATCTCGGAGCGCAACCAGCTGCTCATCCGTGAGCGGGACCAGGAGGCGCGGCTGGCCGTCGACGCCGAGCGGATGCGCATCGCCCGGGAGCTCCACGATGTGGTCTCGCATTCGATGTCGGTGATGATCGCCCAGGCAGACGGCGGAAGGTACGTGCTGCAGCAGCACCCGGACCGCGCCGAGGCCGCCTTCGCAACGATCAGCGATACCGGACGCGAGGCGCTGACCGAGATGCGCCGGATGCTCGGAGTGCTGCGCGAGGAGGAGGGTGCCCTCCAGAAGCGCCCCGCGCCGGGAGTCGACGACCTGCCCCAGCTCATCGACGATGTCACCGCCTCGGGCCTCCCGGTCCGACTGCACATGCTCAGCGAGTCCATCCCCCGGCTGCCCGAGGGTGTGGGCCTCGCGGCCTACCGGATCGTCCAGGAGGCGCTGACCAACACGCTCAAGCACGCTGGCCCGCAGGCCCAGGCCGAGGTCTGGGTCGCCACGGCGGCGGAGTCCGAGCCGGCACTGATGCTGGAGATCCGGGATTCCGGCCTGGGTGAGGCGACGGCGGACGACGGCGCCGGCTCCGGACTGCTCGGCATGGCCGAACGGGCCCGGCTCTATGGCGGCACTGTGACGACCCGGGCGCACGCGGGCGGCTTCGACGTGCTGGCCCGCTTCCCGCTGCGCACTGCGGCAGCCGCATCGCCTGGAGGGTCCGCCGCTGAGGCGAATCCTTCGAACCATGGCCGGGAGAACCCATGATCACCGCTCAGAATGCCTCCTCGAACCCCGAGGAGAACCCCTCCTCGAACCCTAAGCAGGACCCAGGGCAGAACACCGGATGGGGCGCCGCAGCGGAGACCGGACCGGCGAAGATCCGGATCCTGCTCGCCGATGATCAGGCGCTGCTGCGCGCCGGGTTCGCGATGGTGATCGACTCGCAGCCGGACCTGCAGGTGGTGGAACAGGCCGGCAACGGCCAGGACGCGCTCACCGCAGCCGGCGTGCACCTTCCCGATGTCGTGCTCATGGACATCCGGATGCCGATCATGGACGGACTCGAGGCCACCCGGAGGATCACCGAGGATGCTGCACTGTCGAAGACCCGGGTGATTGTGCTGACCACCTTCGACACCGACGAATACGCCCTGGAGGCGCTGCGCGCGGGGGCCTCCGGCTTCCTGCTCAAGGACGTGAAGCCCGAGGCGCTGCTGGACTCCATCCGCACGGTCACCACCGGCGGAGCGGTGATCGCCCCGACCACCACCCGCAGGCTGCTGGACTCCACTCTGCGCGAGGGTGGCCGACGGCGCAGCCCCGATGCCGGGCAGCAGCAGCGGCTGGATCGGCTGACCAATCGGGAGCGTGAGATCCTGCTGGAGCTCGCCACAGGAGATTCCAACACCGAGATCGCCGCCCGGCTGTTCGTCTCCGAGGCCACCGTGAAGACCCATGTGGGGCAGGTGCTCGCGAAGCTGGAGGTGCGCGACCGGGTCCAGGCCGTGGTCTTCGCCTACGAGACCGGGCTGGTGGCCTGAACCGGCACAGCCGCCGAACTCCCGCACCGCCGCAGCTCATCCTGCAGGATGAGGTCCGGACCGGCCTGTGGTCCGATGTGGGAGCACCCTGCCCGTTCGTAGTGTGAAGTCCATGCTCACCACACTGACTCCCGCGCTGCGCGCCAGGGCGCTGAACAAGACCTACGGCGCCGAGGACGCGGCGGTCCACCCGCTGCGCGACCTCTCGATCGAGTTCCCCGCCGCGAGGTTCACCGCGGTGATGGGGCCCTCCGGCTCCGGGAAATCCACGCTGCTCCATGTGCTCGCCGGACTGGACACCGCCGACGACGGCGAGGTGATCCTGTCCTCGGAGCGCGGCGAGACCACATTGACCGGGCTCAACGAGAAGCAGCTCACCCGGGTCCGCCGCGAGAGTATCGGGTTCATCTTTCAGTCCTACAACCTGGTCCCGGCGATGACCGCCGAGGAGAACATCCTGCTCCCGACCAACCTGGGCGGCGGATCCGTGGACCGTACCTTCTACGAGCAGGTCATCGACCGGCTCGGGCTCGCCGACCGGTTGAAGCACCGTCCCTTCGAGCTCTCCGGTGGTCAGCAGCAGCGCGTGGCGGTGGCCAGGGCACTGGTGGGTCGGCCCGCAGTGATCTTCGCCGACGAGCCCACCGGCAACCTGGACCAGACCACCGGCGCCGAGGTGCTTGGCCTGCTGCGCACCGCGGTGGACGAATTCGCCCAGACCGTCATCATGGTCACCCACGACGCCAATGCCGCCGCCCAGGCCGACCGCACCGTGCTGCTGGCCGACGGGCGAGTGGCCGGGACACTCGAGAGTCCGACCGCGGCACAGCTCGCGGCCGCGCTGATCGAGGCCGGCCGATGAGCCGCAACCCGGTGCTGCGGGTCAACCTGCGTTCGGCGGGCAGGAAGCTCCTCGCCGCCGGCGCCGCCGTCGCCATCTCCGTGGCGTTCATCGTGGCAGGAATCCTGATGCTGGACTCCTTCACCCGCGGCCTCACCCAGCAGATCGAGGCCGAGGCCGCCGGCAGCGACCTGATCATCGAGACCCACTGGGTCTCCGGCTGGGACGAGGAGACCCAGGAGCCGCTGCGCGAGGACGTGGCGCTCGCCGAAGCGATCCAGGAGCTTGACGGCGTGGCCGTGGCCGACGCCATCGGATCCGGCTACCTCAGCGAGCTGGCCGAGGACGGGAGCTCCACGATCGGCTTCCAGGTGGGCGAACAGTCGGCGACCCGGGCCGGTGAGATCGCTCAGGGGCGTGAGGCTCAGGCCGCGGACGAGGTCGTGATCAGCTCGGCGGCCGTCGAGGGCCGAGGTCTCGAGCTCGGCGTCACCTTGACCGCCCAGGAGTTCGTCTACGCCGAGGGCGCGGAGGAGGGCGCCCCGGAGGATGCGGAGCCCACCGTGGTGGAGCAGGACTACACCGTCGTAGGCGTGCTGGACACCCAGGGTGCACCACGCGGCTACCTCACCGGCGCAGGGATGGAGCGGATGCCCGCCAGCCCCTCGCCCGAAGAGATCCGGGTGCAGCTCGCTGCCGAGGGGGAGGCCACTGCGGTGCAGTCTCAGATCCAGGAGCTGATCACCGGACAGGCCGCGGATCTGGATGAGGATCGGGCCGCCAGCCTCACCGCGCTGCAGGTGCAGACCACCGAGGAGATCGTCGATGCCCGCATGGCCCAGCAGTCGGGAAGCGCGAACGGGCTGGCCTACCTGGCCATCGGCTTCGGCAGCATCTCGGTCTTCGTCTCCGGGCTGGTCATCTCCAACACGTTCCAGGTGCTCGTCGCCTCGCGAGCGCGCACCCTGGCGCTGCTGCGCGCCATCGGTGCCACCTCTGTGCAGCTCAAGCGCGCGACCCTGCTCGAAGGCGGCCTGCTGGGGCTGATCGGCGGCGCGGCCGGCGTCGTGCTGGGCGCCGGCGCGGCGCTGGGCTTCTCGGCCATCGCCCGAGCAACCTTCGCCCCGGACCTCCCGCTGGCCACACCGACGGTGCTCGCCGTCGCGGTGGGGCTCGGGCTGGGTCTCGCGGTCACGGTGCTCTCCGCCCTGGTCCCGGCGATCAAGGCTGGACGCGTCTCACCGATGGCCGCGCTGCGCCCGGTCGGGCTGACCCCGGCAGCGGGGCGGCCGTCGAGGGCGCGCATCGTCATCGGACTGGTCCTGACGCTGGGCGGGTTCGCCGCGGTGCTGACCGCCGCGCTGCTCGCCGCAGGGGAGAACGTTCCACTGGGCCTGCCGGCGCCGCTGGTCGGGGTGGCCGGCGCCATGCTCGGCTTCTGCGGAGTCCTCGTGCTGGCCCGCCTGGTGGTGCCGCCACTGGTGGCGCATGGTGGCGCACTCCTGAGCAGGCTGCCCGGTCTGCGGGTCAACGCCCGGCTCGCCGGACGCAACGCCCAGCAGGTGCCGGGACGCACGACGGCGACCGCCTCGGCCCTGCTGGTCGGGGTCACCCTGGTGGGCACCATGATGGTGGGGGCCTCCACGGCGCAGACGGTGCTCTATGACGAGCTGGCCGAGCGCTACCCGGTGGAGGCTTCGGCGTATGCCGTGGGTGAGGAGCTGGAGGCAGACCTCGCCGAGAGCGACCTCGTCGAATCCTTCAGCAGCGCCGCGGGCACTCCCGCCACGGTGGTGGGCGAGCTGGGCAGCACCGAGGGTCGAGTGATCCTTGTCGATGACGAGACCTTCGCAGAGGTGGCCCGCACGGAGGGCCTCGCTCCGGGCTCCGGTGAGGCGGTCCTCGCTCAACAGTTCAACGGTCAGGTCTTCTCCGGTGACGGTGCCGAGGTGGAACTCACGCCGTATGGGACGGCCTCCTCCGGTGCCAAGGACCAGGCGATCACCGTGGAGGCCTCCATCGCCTCATGGCTTCCGGCAGAGACGGTGCTGATCACCGCGGGATCCCTGCCCGGTGACGATCCGGCCCAGGCGGCATCTCCCTGGGCCTTCAGCGATGCGCAGGGCATCACGCTGATCCGTCTCGCCCAGGGCGTCGGCCCCGAGGAGTCCTACGGTCTGGCGGGGCTGCTGGAGGATCACACGGAGGAGTTCAACGACGTCGGGGCACTCATGCGTGCCAGCTACTCACAGACCATCGACATGGTGCTGCTGATCGTGCTGGTCCTGCTGGGAGCCTCAGTGCTGGTGGCCGTGATCGGGGTGAGCAACACGCTCTCGCTCTCGGTGCTCGAGCGTCGCCGTGAGGCAGCCCTGCTCCGGGCCGTCGGCATGAACCGCCGCTCGGTGGGGCAGATGATCACCATCGAGGCGCTGCTGCTGGCTTCAGCGGCGCTGTTGATCGGCACCATCCTCGCGGTGTTCCTCGGCTGGGCCGGTGTCGCCTCCATGGTGGCGCGCGAGGACTGGGCCGTTGCGGTGGAGATTCCGTGGCTGCGGCTGGTGATGCTGTGGGGGATCACGCTGCTCGCCGCCGCGCTCGCGGCGCTGCTCCCGGCTCGGGCGCTGTCGAAGGTGGAACCGGCCGCGGGACTCAGCGAGGACTGAGCTTCGATCCGGTGCACTGCGGCGGCGCTGGGGAGTCGCCGGGCACAGCAAGAGGGCGGGACCCGAATACTCGGATCCCGCCCTCTCAGGTGTTGCTAGATTCAGCGGATCACGTCACCAGGATCACGATGATCACGATGAGGAGGATGGCGGTCAAGCTGATCGGGAGGATACGTCCCATGTTTTTCTGCCTTTCGATAATGATGTGTCTGGTCGATCATAAGGTGTTTCGCTAACGTCTGCTGACGGCCCGGATGATGAAGAAGATTCCCACCACCACTAGGATCGCCAGAACGATGTTGAAGAACAGGTTTAGAACGATGCCAAACAGCCAGAGGGCGATCCGAAGGACCACCAGCACCAGCACGATGGAAATGACAATAGACAGTGCTCTATTGGCCATGAGTCCCACCCTACGGGGTTTTACCTGTGCAGTTGCTGGATGCCAGGGCGTCGACCCCCGGCTCAAGGGCGGTCAATCCTTTTTGACCTGGGGTGATGCTGGGTTCAATCAGTCTTCAGCGTCTGCCAGGGCTTCCACGTCGGAGAGTGATGCGTGGGGTGTGTGGTCAGGGACATAGCCGTTGAGGCGCAGTCCGTTCTCGATATCGAACAGGTGCACATGGTTCGGGTTCGGTTTGATCGTGACCCGCTCGCCGCGCATCGGGGGACGGCGTCCGTCCACCCGGACGATGAAGGGCTGGAAGGTCTTGATGCCGTCGGGAGTGCCAAAGATGAAGGCGTCGGCGCCGAGCTCCTCGACCAGGTCCACGGTCATCTGCAGGCCGGTCCCGTCGGTGCTGAGCTCCATGTCCTCGGGACGCACGCCCAGGGTGACCTGATCGCCGTGAGCCTTGTCCAGGTGGCCGTCGGGGATCGGGATGACGTCCTGGCCCACCACAACGCCCTGGCCCTGGATCTTGACCTGGAACAGGTTCATCGCGGGGGATCCGATGAAGCCGGCCACGAAGACGTTGGCCGGGTTGTCGTAGAGGTTGCGCGGGGAGTCCACCTGCTGCAGCACCCCGTCCTTGAGCACGCACACCCGGTCGCCCATGGTCATGGCCTCGACCTGGTCGTGGGTGACGTAGACGGTGGTGGTCTGCAGCTCGCGGGTCAGTGCGGCGATCTGCGTACGGGTCTGCACGCGCAGCTTGGCGTCGAGGTTGGACAGCGGCTCATCCATCAGGAACACCTTGGGGGAGCGCACGATCGCGCGGCCCATGGCCACGCGCTGACGCTGGCCACCGGAGAGAGCCTTGGGCTTGCGCTCCAGGTAGGGGACCAGGTCCAGGATCTCAGCGGCCTTCATCACCCGATCGGCCCGCTCCTCCTTGGAGACCCCGGCGATCTTCAGCGCGAAGCCCATGTTCTCGGCCACGGACATGTGCGGGTAGAGCGCGTAGTTCTGGAAGACCATCGCGATGTCGCGATCCTTGGGTGAGACGTGTGAGACGTCCTCACCGCCGATCATGATGGCTCCCTCGTTGACCTCTTCGAGGCCGGCGAGCATGCGCAGCGCGGTGGACTTGCCACAGCCGGAGGGTCCCACCAGGACCAGGAACTCGCCGTCGGCGATCTCGAGCTGAAGCTGATTGATGGCCGGTCGCGCGCCCGGAGTATAGATCCGGCTGGCGGAGGCATAGGTCACAGAAGCCATGATGATATGTCCCTTTCACGGGCAGGTACGTGCCCGACGATCCGTAGTGAAGGTGATTGTGGTGACACAAGACTCACGTGTGATGGGTCACATGTCTTGTGCATCACATCACAGCTCCCGGCAGAAGTCCAAAACCGGATCTTCGCCTTCCACCTTCCAACCCTCCAGCCGTCCTGGTCGGCCCGCAGAGCGTCACGGCCTCCCAGGTGGATCACCCCACACACGACGACGGCGCCGGTCCGCCTCATCCACGTCAGTTCTGCGTGGTTCAAGTGGGCCGGCGCCGTCGTGCGCTGCGACTCGGCGCAGCGAAGAGCTCAGCTGTTCAGCAGATCAGGCGTTCTCGTCCTCGAGGATCAGCGGGTAGACGCCGTTCTCGTCGTGGACCTCGCGCCCGGTGACTGGGGGGTTGAAGACGCAGACCACGCGGATCTCCTCCTCCACCTCGACCCGGTGCTTCTCCTGGCCGTCGAGCATGTAGAGGAAGCCATCGGTGATGGTGTACTTCTCTCCGGTCTCCAGGTCGGTCAGCGTGCCCTTGCCGCCCACGCAGTAGACGGCTTCCACGTGATTGGCGTACCAGAACTCATTGGTGGTGCCGGCGTAGAGCGTGGTCTCATGCAGTGAGAAGCCGACCTTCTCCTTGGCCAGCACCATGCGCCGAGAGCGCCAGTTCTCCTGCTGGATGTCGCGGTCGGTGCCGTTGAGGGCGTCGATGTTCAAGGTGTACACGCAGATCTCCGATCAGTGGCGGCTCAGGTTGCGGGGGTGAAGGGTTTACCGGGGTGCTCGCAGGCGGGAGGGCTCTCCGAGGTTGCCGGTGGCCGCGAGGAGTGACTCCTCGATGATGGCCAGGCCCTTCTGCAGATCTTCGGACTCGATGTTCAACGCGGGCATCAGTTTGACGACCTCGTCCTGCGGTCCGGAGGTCTCCACCAGCAGATTACGCTTATACGCCTCGGCTGCGACCTTGCCGGCCGTGTCGGGGTTGGGGAAGTGGATGCCGGTGAGGAATCCGCGGCCCCGGATCGAGGAGCCGGGAACGTGTTCGGCGATCCGCTTCAGTCCCTCGTTGAGCTCGGTGATGCGCTCGGCGAGCTGGTTCTGGAAGCTGTCGTCGGCCCAGAAGAGCTCCAGCGCGCGGGCGGCGGTGATGAAGGCGAGGTTGTTGCCGCGGAAGGTGCCGTTGTGCTCCCCGCCCTCCCAGACGTCGAGCTCGGGCTTGAACAGGGTCAGCGCCATGGCCAGACCGTAGCCGGAGATCGACTTGGACACGCAGACGATGTCCGGGTAGAGGCCAGCCTCCTCGAAGGAGAAGAACTTTCCGGTGCGTCCGCAGCCAGCCTGGACGTCATCGACGATCAGCAGGATCTTGTGCCGGCGCAGCAGGTCGGCCAGCGACTTCAGCCAGTCCATCCGCGCGGCGTTGAGGCCACCCTCGCCCTGGACCGTCTCCACGATCACCGCGGCGGGCTTGTCCACGCCGGAGCCGGAATCCTCAAGGATCTTCTCCAGCCACAGGAAGTCCGGCATGTCGCCGTCGAAGTAATCGTCATAGGGGATCTTCGAGGAGTTCGTCAGCGGGATGCCGGCGCCGCGGCGCTTCATCGAGTTGCCGGTCACCGAGAGTGCACCCAGGGTCATGCCGTGGAAGGCGTTGGTGAAGGACAGGATGTGCTGGCGGCCGGTGACCTTGCGGGCCAGCTTCAGTGCCGCCTCCACCGTGTTGGTGCCTGTCGGGCCGGGGAACATGACCTTGTAGTCCATGTTGCGCGGTTCCAGGATGACCCGCTCGAAGGTCTCCAGGAAGCGCCGCTTGGCCGGGGTCTTCATGTCCATGGAGTGGGTGACGCCGTCGTTGGCGACATAGTCCACCACCAGGTCGCGCAGCTCGGGGTGGTTGTGCCCGTAGTTCAGGGCACCGGCACCGGAGAAGAAGTCCAGGTAGCGGGTGCCGTCCTCGGTCCACTGGTAGGGGCCGGAGGCCTTCGCAAAGGTGGCGGGCCAGTTCATGCAGTAGCTGCGGACCTGGGATTCGCGTGTGTCAAAGATGTCTGTAGCCATGGTGCTCATCTGTCCTTACGTTCCGGGGAAGTCGGGCGGGATAGTCACTCGGAGCGACGGCGTGGCCGCCAGAGGCGGCGCAGCGAAGCGAGCGTGCTCAATCGATGTCTGTCGGTCAGCCGGTCAGTTCAGCGGAGCCACCGTGTAGAGGTCCTCGGCGGCATGGACCTCGCCAGACTCGTCGGCTGAGGGGAAGTCGGCTTCGGTGAAGAGCGCAGCAGTGGTGATCTCGGCTCCCTTGTCTCGTGCCAGGCCGGTGAACAGCGCGATCGAGGCCGCGTTGTCGGAGGTGATGGTCGTCTCCAGTCGGCGCGGGGCGACCGAGTCCACCAGGGTGCCCAGCATCCGGGAGGCCAGTCGGCGGCCGCGGAAGCGGGAGTCGACGGCGACCTGCCAGATGAACAGGGTCTCTGGGTCGCTCGGACGTCGGTATCCGGAGATGAATCCCGCGGGCACTCCGTCGACCTCGGCGATCACCGAGGTCTCGGCGAAGTCCCGCACCCACAGGATGTAGGCGTAGGGGGTGTTCACATCCAGCACGCCGGTTCCGGCGGCGAGCCTCCACAGGGAGGTGCCGTCAGCCACGGTGGGCGTGCGAATTTCAACTCGTTCCGAGCCCGTGGAGGCGTCGGTGGAGTTCTGGGCAGGGGTATCTGCGGTCTCAGGCATCGACCTCCACAGTAGTGAGCCAACATTGAGATTCAACCGAGAACTTCGTGAATACGTGGTGAAATCCCCACCCAGCGGGCTCGGAGAAGTTTAGTCCGGGGGTTATCCGTGCCGTTGCATCCCAGGCGCACCAAGGGCACTGGAACATGGCCGACTTCTTCACGATGAAATACTTCGAATGTAATTATCATGTGATCCAATTTATGAATGTCTAAATACTGGAACGTGATGTGCCCCATGCTCAGGACCTGCGCTGACGGTGCTCAGGTGAAGCTAAGGTGGCTGTGATGACTACGCAGAAGAAGAGCCGCCTGCCAGGTTTCGGCTGGACGCTCCACGGTGACGGCAAGACGGTCCGACCCGGCGCGGTGGTGACCCCCGACGAGCGGCTGGGCTGGCTGCAGACCACCGGCGTGGGCATGCAGCACGTGGTGGCGATGTTCGGGGCCACCTTCCTGGTGCCGCTGATCACCGGATTTCCGCCCTCGACCACGCTGTTCTTCTCCGGCATCGGGACCGTGCTGTTCCTGATCATCACGGCCGGTCGCATTCCCAGCTACCTCGGATCCTCCTTCGCCTTCCTCGCCCCGGTCGGCGCCGCCACGGCGCAGTACGGGATGTCGGGAGCCCTCGGCGGGATCTTCCTGACCGGACTCGGACTGACGGTAGTTGGCCTGATCGTGCACTTCGCCGGGAGCCACTGGATCCAGCGGTTGATGCCTCCGGTGGTCACCGGCGCGATCGTGGCGCTGATTGGGCTGAACCTGGCGCCGGCCGCCTGGAACAACGTCAACGAGGCGCCGGTGACCGCGACGATCACCATCGTGTCGATGCTGCTGGCCGGCGTGCTCTTCCGTGGGCTGCTCGGTCGGCTCTCCATCCTGCTCGGCGTGGTCATCGGCTACCTGGTGGCCGTGTTGCGCGGCGAGGTGGACTTCTCCGGCATCGGCTCCGCCGGTTGGATCGGCCTGCCGGAGTTCACCACTCCGACCTTTCACATCGGCGTGCTGGGCCTCTTCATCCCGGTGGTCCTGGTGCTGGTGGCCGAGAATGTCGGGCACGTGAAGTCTGTGGCGCTGATGACCAAGCGAGACCTCGATCCGGTCACCGGACGCGCCCTGATGGCCGATGGTGCCGCGACCATGCTGGCCGGCACCGGCGGCGGTTCCGGCACCACGACCTACGCCGAGAACATCGGCGTGATGGCCTCCTCCCGGGTCTACTCCACCGCCGCCTACTGGGTGGCTGGTCTCTTCGCGATTGCCCTGGCCCTGTTGCCGAAGGTCGGCGCAGTCATCGCCACCGTGCCGGTCGGGGTGCTCGGCGGGGCCGGCACCGTGCTCTACGGCATGATCGGAGTGCTTGGGGTGCGTATCTGGGTGCAGAACCGGGTGGACTTCGCGAACCCGATCAACCTCGCCGTCGCCGGTGTGCCGCTGATCATCGCGATCGCGAACTTCACCATGGTCTTCGGCGAGATCGTCTTTGAGGGGATCGCGCTGGGCAGCTTCGCCGCCCTGGCCATCCATCACGTGATGAGCGCGATCGCGCGTTGGCGAGGCACCGACGTCGGCTTCGCCACGGAGGACGAGGACGCCCTGGCCACTCCCTTCAACGCCGAGGACCTCGCCGCCCAGGCCGAGCGCCACCCACCCGCCGCCGAGCCGGAGCGGCGCGACGGTTAGATTTCGACGCGGCATCGGTTGGCTGTGAATTCCCTGGAAAGTGTCTAATCGGAGTGACAGTCCTGAGCACGGTCGGTAGCGTGACCAGAGACCTGTCCGCCGACGAAAGGAGTCACCCATGGGACTCGATGACAAGACGAGCAACAAGACCGAAGAAGCTACCGGCTCCGCCAAAGAGGGCTTCGGCAAGCTGACCGGCGATCGGGAGACCGAGGCCGAAGGCAAGGGCCAGAAGAACCAGGCGAAGGCGAAGGATGTCGCTCAGGACGCGAAGGACAGCGTCAAGGGCTTCGCTGAAGGTCTGAAGAAGAACAACTGAATCTGACCTCACCGCCGCGCTCACTGCGGAGTTGAGAGATTCCCAGCGCCGGGTTCGATGCATCGAACCCGGCGCTGTTGTATGCGCTGGCGCCCCTGAGGGCCGGCCCCCGGCGAGGTCCCTGGCCCTTCAGCCTTGCGTCATGGTGCCGGCCAGAGCCAGCAGCTGCTCTTCCGACCCGGTGCGTCCGATCAGCTGAATCGACCAGCTCAGCCCTTCGGTGTCGGTGTGGGTCGGGACGTTGATCGCCGGGAGTCCCATCACGTTGACCACCGAGCTGTACGGGGTGAACCTGCACTGCTCCCGGTAGTTCTCCTCCGGTTCGAGGCTGGCGAACCAGCCGATCTCAGGCGGCGCGTAGGCCAGCATCGGCGTGGCCAGAATGTCCCAAGGGCCCATGAAGGCCTCGGCGTCGGTGGAGAAGTCCTCCAGGGCGGCGATCGATTCCCGGGTCTGCTCCTCCGGGCGATCCTTGGCGAGCTCGATGAAGTAGCGCGTC
This sequence comes from Nesterenkonia sp. AN1, assembly GCF_000582475.1. NCBI lineage: Bacteria > Bacillati > Actinomycetota > Actinomycetes > Micrococcales > Micrococcaceae > Nesterenkonia > Nesterenkonia sp. AN1. The sequence goes on along the minus strand of NZ_JEMO01000015.1, from coordinate 34,144 downwards.
AGCGGGGCCATCGCCTCCAGCTGTTCGACCGACGGATCCAGCTCGCCCAGCGGCGTGGTCCACAGCGCCTGGAAGTGCCGGTGGTAGCCGTCGGGCCAGAAGGCCTCCGCGCCGGTGCAGTGGCTGCTCCCCTCCACGATGTGTCCGCGCTGTTCCAGTGCTGCCAGACCCTGTTCCAGGGCAAGGACTGCCGATTCGGCGAGGACGATGTCCAGGTCGGGGGAGAACGGCGATTCTGTGGTCACTCCGATGCTCAGCTGGTCCATCCCATGGTTCAGCGCATGGCGCACCCGGCGCAGCGCCGGGCCTGCCGGGAGGCCGTCCGCCTCGGCGGAGGGGCGGAAGCGGTGACCGGCCATCACGTCGAAGAGCAGGGCTGCATCTTCTGCGGTGTGGGCGATCGGTCCGGACACCGCCAGGTTGCGCACGCTGCGGACCTGCTTATCGTCAGGCAGCCGTCCGCGCCCGGGCTTCAGCCCGATCAGGCCGCAGGCGGCTGCGGGAATGCGCACCGAACCGCCGCCGTCGCTGCCGGGCGCCAGTGGGAGCATGCCCGCGGCGACCGCGGCGGCTCCGCCTCCGGTGGATCCGCCCGCAGTACGCTCCGGCGCCAGCGGGTTCCGTGCCGCAGGGGCGAGTTCATTCTCCGAATAGCAGGGCAGCCCGAACTCGGGGACCTGGGTCTTGCCGATGCTGATCGCCCCCGCGGCGTGGACCCGCCGGGGGAGGGGGTCGTCATGGGCGGGGGTCCGTGCGGGAAGGGCCGCTGTGCCACGGGTGGTGGGCATCCCGGCCACGTCGAGAAGATCCTTGAAGGCAGTGGGCATCCCCAAGAGCGGCGCGCGCGCAGCGAGCTCCTCCATGGCGGCGCTCCGAGCCGAACTCGACCGGGAGTCGAGCACGGCGCAGCGGACCTGATCGATCTCGGCGGCACGCAGCAGGGCCGATTCCGGATCCAGGTGGAGGTATGCGCCGAGCTGGTTCTGGGCCGCAGCGGCGGTGATCGCGGTGCGGGTGAGCTCCACGGCGGTGACCTCACCGGCGACGAGGTCCTGGCGCCACGCGAGGGCGCTGGCGGCGCGGAAGTCGGTCAACACAGGCGTGGGGAGCCGAGAGGGTGCTCGGCGGTGTGGGGCGGGATCGGCTGGATGCACCATGGGCTCACTCTATGCGGACGGAACTTGGCAGGCGCTAGTCTTGACAGCGCAGCAGAGAAGATCGTTCCGCACTGAAGGAGGCCGCAGATGGCAGATTTCGAGACCGTCCGCGCCGCAGAGGTTCCCGCCGATGCCGCGCTGCTGGATGTGCGCGAGGACTATGAGTTCGCCGAGGGTCACGCCCCGGGGGCCCTGCACATGCCGGTCGATGAAGTCCCGGCACGGTTCGAGGCGGAACTCGACCCGGATGAGGACTACTACGTCATCTGCCGCACCGGTGGACGTTCGGTGCAGATCACGGCCTGGCTGACCGGTCAGGGTTACTCCGCGGTGTTCGTCGCCGAGGGCATGGGAGGTTGGCTCGAGGCCGGGCGTCCGATGGAGTCCTCCACCGGCGAAGCGCCTCAGGTTCGATGAGCCGCTCTACTGACCCCGCCGCGATCGTCGCCGCGCAGTCCGCGGTCAGCGCGTCGAGGTACTCCTTCCTCGGGCCCGCCGGCACCTTCACCGAGGCCGCCCTGCTGCAGGTGCCCGGTGCGGACCAGGCGGAGCGCGTGTCGGCCGGCTCGGTGCTGACCGCTCTGAACCTGGTCGAATCCGGTGAGGTCGACGCCGCGATGGTGCCGATCGAGAATTCGGTGGAGGGTGGGGTCACGGCGACCCTGGATGCCATATCCGTGGCGCACGAGCTGCATATCCTGCGCGAAGAGCTGGTCGAGATCAGCTTCGTGCTGGCGGCCGCGGCTCCTCTGGCCTTGGAGCAGATCCGCACCGTCTCCACCCATACTCATGGCTGGGCCCAGGTGCGGCGCTGGGCCGACTCTGCGATCCCGGAAGCCGAGTTCGTGCCCGCCTCATCCACCGCCGCTGCGGCCCGTGGGCTGTTGGAAGAGACTCCCGTGGCCGACGCCGCGGTCTGCTCGCCGCTGGTGGCCCAGCAGCTGGGCCTGAGTGTGGTGCAGCGCGGCATCGAAGATGTGACCGGCGCGGTGACCAGGTTCGTGCTGGTCTCCCGGCCCGGTGCCATCCCACCGATGACAGGGGCGGACAAGACGACGATCATGATTCCGCTGCCACAGGACCGGGCGGGAGCCCTGATGGAGCTGCTCGAGCACTTCGCGACCCGGGGTGTGAACCTCTGTCGCATCGAATCCCGACCCACCGGTGACGGTCTGGGGCTCTACTACTTCTCGATCGATATTGAGGGTCATATCGAAGAGGCGCGCGTGGCCGACGCGCTGGCCGGGATCCACCGGATCGCGCCCGGAATTCGATTCCTCGGGTCCTACCCCCGAGCGGATCGCAAGACTCAGCTGCTGACAGCAGAAGTCTCCGACGAAGCCTTCACCGCCGCCGCCGCGTGGATCAGCTCGCTGAGACACGCGTAAGCGAGCCCAGACCCGTGACTGGAAGCTGTGTGAGCCTTGACACAGCTGTGATCTTTTTTTAGTCTTCTCGTGATACAAAATGGTGTCCTGGCTCACATTTCCGATATCTCCTGGTGTAGAAGTCTTGCTCAGTGGGTTCTTGGGACCGAGGCGTCCGGGCCGCCCTCTTGTATCGCGGCACACGCCGCCGTCCATGCAAGTCAATGGCGACAACGAGGAGAATGCATGTTCACCCGATCGAACCGACGAACGTTGGCCGCCGCGGTGGTCTGTGCGGGCGCACTCGCGCTCGGCACGCCCGCCATGGCAGGCGCTGTCCCGGCACACCAGGCCAGCAGCCAGACAGCAGATGAAGGAATCGCCGCCAAGGCCGCGGACAAGCAGGGACAGAAGTCCCAGGGGCGCCCCGATCACGCGGGCCAGCCCGGCAAGCCCGATCATGCGGGTCAGCCCGGACCTCCGGATCACGCCAAGGGCAACGGAAAGGGACCCGGCCACGGCGGGGGAACGGACGCGCCCGGGCAGACCCAGTGTCAGTTCACGCCGGAGGGTGGTGCCGTCGAGGGCGCCTGGGAGCGCGACTCCCTGGCCGGCGTCGCTCCGGAGGATCTGCGGATCGGCAACATCGCGGCTGGCGGCGGACACCACTCCGACGCCGACTACCCCGATCCGTTCCCCTCGGACCCGGAGTACCGGGATCATGTCGCCCAGGAGTATTCGTCGGTGACTCATGAGAACTACCTGAAGTGGGAGTTCGTCCAGCCGGAGCAGGGGGTCTACGACTTCGAGCAGGCCGACGCAGTCGTCGCCTTCGCGGAGGTCAACGGTATGGATCTGCGCGGCCATGCCCTGTCCTGGCACTCGCAGAACCCGGACTGGCTCGAGGAGGGTGACTTCTCCGAGGCTGAGCTGCGCGAGATCCTCGAAGACCATGTCCGCACCGTGGTCTCGCGCTATGCCGGCTGCATCGACCAGTGGGACGTGGCCAATGAGATCTTCCAGGACGACGAGGCCGCCAGCATCCGCGACAGCGAGAACATCTGGATCCGCGAGCTCGGGCCCGAGATCCTTGACGACATCTTCACCTGGGCGCATGAGGAGGATCCTGACGCGCTGCTGTTCTACAACGACTACAACGTGGATGGCCTCAACGCCAAGGCCGATCGGTACTACGACCTGATCAGCGAGCAGCTCGAACGTGGAGTCCCGGTGCACGGTTTCGGCGCCCAGACCCACCTGTCCATGCAGTACGGGTTCGACGACAGCTACCAGGAGAATCTCCAGCGCTTCGACGACCTGGGCATCCACACCGCGGTGACCGAGATCGACGTGCGCGGCGAGGTCGATGAGAACGACATGATGTCGCCGGAGGATCGCGCGGGCGCCGCAGAGCGCTACGCCACGGTGCTGCAGGCCTGCCTGGACGTGAGCCTGTGCAACTCCTTCACCATCTGGGGAACCCTGGATGCGCAGAGCTGGGTGCCCAACACCTTCCCCGGGGAGGGCGACGCGACCCTGCATGAGGGTGACTACGAGCGCAAGCCCACCTACTGCATCCTTCAGCGCACGCTGGTGGAGCATGAAGAAGGTGCGTCCGCCTGGAAGGATGACGCCAGCTTCGAGGAGTGCCGCGGCATCCTTGAAGAAGCAGGCGTCTGATCTGCTCTGGTCAGCGGAGCTGAACGACCATCTGGTGCCCCGGGGAGCTGTTCAGGCTCCCTGGGGCGCCTTGGTGATCCGCCCCTTCGTGAGCTTCGGCTCGTCGCCCTGATCCGGAGCCTCGTCTGACTCGGTGTCTTCGTCCGCGGCCTCCAGCTCCTGGATGCCGCGGACGGAGACGCCGTTGACCACCAGAGCATGTGGGCGGACCCGCGCTGAGACGCTGGTGACCTCACCCACGGCGTCACCGTCGATCTGGAACGGCATCGGCTCGTCCATCGTGACGGTGACGCGCTTGGCCTGCCGCACGGTCATCACCGGAATGTCCGCTGCGAAGCGGGTCACGGTCTTGGCCATGATCCTCGCCCAGTCCCACGCATGGCGCGGAGTGAACAGCACTGCATCCATATGCCCGTCGTCGAACTTGGCCGAAGGCACCAGCAGCATGCCGGCCTGCAGGGAGCCGCAGTTGGCGAGCAGGACCGAGCGCACCCGGTGAGTCTGCGCCTCGCCGTCGTCGACCGAGATGGTGACGCTGGAACGCGAACCCATGATGTGGCGCAGCCCGGCCTCGCCGTAGGCGAGCCAGCCGGCGCGCTGCTTCAACGCCTCGCGGGTGTCACCCATGACCTCGGCATCCAGCCCGCCGCCGGCGATGACCAGCGAGTTCTCCTCCTCGACGCTGCCGTCGGCTCGTTCCAAGCTCAGGTCAAGGGTGTCCACCCGGTGGCTGCGGCCGTGGAGGGCTTCATCCACGCAGGCCGGCAGATCCTGGAACGGCAGCCCGATATTGCGGGCGAAGAGGTTGCCGGTCCCCAGCGGCACGATGCCCAGCGCGGTCTCGGTTCCGGCCAGCTCGGCGGCCACGGCACGCACGGTGCCGTCACCTCCGGCGGCGATGACGGTGACTGCCCCGGCCTTCATGGCTCGCCGGGTCATCTCATGTCCGGGATCCTCTGCGCTTGACGCCATCACCAGCGGGGCGGGCATGCCTGCCCGGGAGCAGGCCGAGTGGATCTGGCGCACCACGTCGTCGGCGGAGTCCTTGATGGTGTTCACGACCACGGCGACCAGTCGCCCCGGGGCCTGGGCCGCCGCGGTGCGCCCCGCGGGGGCGTCCTGAAGCTGCCGAGTGAGTCGGCCCGTGCTGCGGCGCAGCCGGTGGTGGGCGACGCCCAGCCAGACCACGGCGACGAGCAGGATCGCAGCAAGGACGAGCGTGGACCAGAAGAGGGTGCTGAGCGTGGCGGTAGTCATCATCTGCAGTCTACTGCGGTGAGTTCCCGGCGGAGCTGGATCTCAGCCCGGGCCTGCTGAGCTGCCGGTGGGCGTCAGCCCAGCCTCGCGCGCCCACCAGCCTCCGGTGGCGATAAGCTGGGGGACGTGATCGACATCAAGGACCTCATCGAGAATCCCGAGAAGTACCGGGCCAGCCAGCGCGCGCGTCAGGTGCAGGAGTCCGCCGTGGACGCGCTGATCGCCGCGCAGCAGTCTCGAAGCGCCGCCATCACGCGCTTCGAGACCCTGCGCGCGGAGCAGAAGTCCTTCGGCAAGCGGGTCGCACAGGCCGCGGGGGAGCAGAAGCAGCAGCTCCTGGCTGAGGTCAAGGAGCTCTCGAACGAGGTGAAGGCCGCCGAGGCGCAGTCCCAGGAGGCAGAGGAGCAGCTGCGCAGACTCCAGGGCGCCTTCCCGAACCTGATACATCAGGGGGTCCCCGCCGGCGGAGAGGACGACTTCGTGGTGCTGCGCGAGGAGGGCGCGGCCCGCGACTTCGCCGCAGAGGGCTTCACGCCCAAGGATCACCTGGAGCTCGCCGAGTCCTTCGCCGCACTGGACATGGAGCGCGGTGCGAAGGTCTCGGGCTCCCGGTTCTACTTCCTCAAGGGCATCGGCGCACGTCTTGAGCTGGCCATGATGCAGATGGGCATGGATCAGGCGGTCGAGGCCGGCTTCACCCCGATGATCACCCCCACCCTGGTCCGCCCGGAGACCATGGCAGGCACCGGGTTCGACGTGGAGCACGACGACGAGATCTACCGGCTCGAGCGCGATGACCTCTATCTCGTGGGCACCTCCGAGGTGGCCATCGCCGGATATCACTCCGAGGAGATCCTCGACCTCGACAAGGGGCCGGAGCGGATCGCCGGCTGGTCCACGTGTTACCGCCGCGAAGCCGGCTCCCACGGACGCGACACCCGTGGAATTTTGCGCGTGCATCAGTTCAACAAGCTGGAGATGTTCATCTTCTGCACCGCCGAGGAGTCCGCCGCGGAGCATGCAAAGCTCCTGGCCTGGGAAGAGCAGATGCTTCAGAAGATGGAGCTGCCCTACCGGGTGGTCGACATCGCCGCTGGTGACCTCGGCCTCTCGGCCGCGCGCAAATTCGACTGCGAGGCATGGGTGCCCTCGCAGCAGACCTACCGTGAGCTGACGTCGACCTCCGACTGCACCACCTTTCAGGCGCGCCGGCTCAACATCCGCGAGCGCACGCTCAAGGAAGACGGATCCAAGGGGCCCACCAGGCCGCTGGCCACGCTGAATGGAACCCTGGCGACCACGCGCTGGCTGGTGGCCATCCTGGAGAACCACCAGCAGGCCGACGGCACGGTCCGGGTTCCCGAGGCGCTGCGCCGCTACCTCGGCGGCCTGGAGGTCATCGAGCCGGTGGCGTGAGCGAACTCAACTGAGGATAGGCTCATCTGCCTAGCCAGCGCTTTTCTGAATCATTAGTATCAAGAGGGTCGGCGCCGAACAGCGCCAATTGCCTCAACAGCACAAGGAGTGTCACATGACTCAGAAGTACTCCGACTACACCGCTCCAGGTCTCGCGCAGGAGAACGGCCACGAGATCGCCGGCCTGCTGCAGAGCCGCCTGTACGCCCTGAATGATCTCCACCTCGTGCTCAAGCACGTGCACTGGAACGTCGTGGGCCCGAACTTCATCGCGATCCACGAGATGCTCGACCCGCAGACCGAGGTCGTCCGCGGCTTCGCGGACGAGGTCGCAGAGCGCATCGCGACCCTCGGCGGATCTCCCTCGGGCCTCAGCGGCGAGCTGGTCTCCAAGCGTCACTGGGAGGACTACCCGCTGTTCAAGGCCGACGGAGCTAGCCACCTGGCCGAGCTCGAGAAGGTCTACGACGGCGTCATCGGCGACGGCGTCATCGGCGATCACCGCGATGTGCTCAACAAGGTCGGCGAGCTCGACCCGATCACTGAAGACCTGCTCGTCGGGCAGGTCAGGGAGCTTGAGCTCTTCCAGTGGTTCATCCGCTCGCACCTGGACAAGGCAGGCACCGCCTCCTGATCGACTAGATCCTGAGCCGGCTCGAAGAGCCCCCCGTCCGCACCTCATCGGTGCCGACGGGGGGCTCTTTCGCGTTTGCCTGCCGATCGAGACCTGACTTGGTGCAGCTGCGGGGCCTGGCCGCCTGCGCGGGCAGCGCGGGTGGCCAGGGCTCCGAGTGGGGGAGCCGCTGACCTGGTGTGGCCGCTGGAGGCACCGGCCGATCATGTTGCTCGACTGTGACAGCGGTCATGTGCTGTGTCTTGACACACACCTGCAGGCTATTTAGTCTTACGGCAAGACGAAATCCAGATCACAGTCTGCACCAGGCCCCGTTCCTGGCCTCAGGACCGATCTGGTTCGGACTTTGGCGCTGTGCTGCTGAGTCACCGGTCCGGCCGATCCGGAGTGCTGGGAAGACCTCGGCGATGTACCGGTACAGAGCTGGGGCTCGCACTGATGAGAAAAGGACGCAACGATGCGCAGAACAACTCGAGTGGCCGCTGCAGGCCTCGGCGTGACATCCCTCCTGGCGCTCTCGGCCTGTGGCGGGGGAGGCGAGAACGGCGGCGAGGCCGACGCTGACGCGTGGATCCTCACCGGCGGCGGCTGGCCCGCCATCCAGGAAGACTTCGACCGCTGGAACGAAGCCAACGAAGATGCCCAGATCGACACCGAAGCCATCGAGAACGACTCCTATAAGGGTCAGATCCGCACCGCCGTCGGCTCCGGCGAGGCACCGACGCTGATCATGTCCTGGACCGGCGGCGCGCTGCTGGAGTACGCCGAGGAAGAACGCATCGTCGACCTCAGCGAGCACACCGGGGAGCTGGAGTCCCGGGTCTTCGATTCGGTCTGGCAGAACGGTCAGATCGACGACAGCACCTACGCGGTGCCGCTGAACGACGTGCAGCCAGTGGTCATGTACTACAACCAGGCGGTCTTCGACGAGGCCGGCGTCGAGATCCCCGAGACCTGGGAAGACGTCGAAGCCGCGATCGACACGTTCAACGAGAACGACGTCGCGCCCTTCTCGCTGGCCGGCGGCTCCGTCTGGCCCGCCCTGATGTGGCTGCAGTACCTCACCGATCGCCACGGCGGCGAAGAGGTCTTCGCGGCCGTGGTCGAAGGCGAAGAGGGGGCGTGGGACAACGAGTCCATCCTCTACGCGCTGGAGACCATGCAGGACCTGGGGGAGAACGGCGGCTACATCGACACCTTCAACTCGGTGACCGCGGACCAGAACGAGGATGCCCAGCTGCTGGCCGACGGACAGGCCGCGATGCTGCTGCAGGGCTCCTGGGTCTATTCCACGATCCACCAGGACTTCCCGGAGTTCGCCGAATCCGGTGACTTCGGCTTCACCTCCTTCCCGACCCTGGAAGACGGTGCCGGTGATCCCTCGAACATCGTGGGCAACCCCGCCAACTTCTGGTCGGTCTCAGCGGACGCCTCGGAGGAGGAGCAGCAGATCGCCTTCGACTACATCAGCGAGAACCTCTACAACGAGGAGACCGTGACCGCCATGTTGGAGGCAGGTTCGCTGCCGCCGCTGGGTGACATCGAGGACCAGATCGCCGAGACCGAGGATGCTGAGTTCCTCGAGTTCTCCTCCAACCTGGTCGGCGAGGCCAATCACTTCCAGCTCTCCTGGGATCAGGCAGTCGCTCCTGAGGTGGCCCAGCCGCTGACGGACAACCTGTCACAGATCCTCCGCGGGGACATGACCCCCGAGCAGTTCGTCGAAGCGATGAACTCCCTCTGATACACCCCTGAAATCGGTTCGGGGCGGCTGATGAAGCCGCCCCGAACCGATTGCCTTGCACCGACAACAAGAATCTGAATCGAGCTCATGACTGAAACCGCTGCTCGAAGCAGGACGACCGGATTGGGCCATAAGGGACCTTCATTCCTGATGGCGCTGCCCGCTGTTCTGTTCTTCGGAATATTCGCCCTGATACCGCTCTTCGGGGTGGTCGTGATCTCCTTCATGGAGTGGAACGTTCTGGGCTCGCCCTCCTGGGTGGGTCTGAGCAACTGGCAGGCGGTGCTCTTCGACAGGCCCTTCACCTGGACCGCACTGGGCCTGACGATCACCTTCGTCATCGGCTCCTACCTCTTCCAGGCCCCCGTGGCCCTGCTGCTGGGCGTCTTCATGGCGGGCCAGCAGCGCTACCGCGCACTGCTCGCGGTCCTGTACTTCCTGCCGCTGCTGTTCTCCTCGGTGGCTGTGGGCCTGACCTTCCAGTCGCTGTTCTCCCCGAACTACGGGCTCTCCGCGGCGCTGCCCTTCGACTGGCTGCCCAATGACTGGCTGTCGAACTCGGACCTGGTCATGTGGGTGATGATCTTCGTGGTCGGCTGGTGCTTCGTGCCCTTCCACGGTCTGCTCTACCAGGCCGGCGTGCGCCAGATCCCGCAGTCCATGTATGAGGCCGCCACCATCGACGGCGCCGGCCGGGTCCGGCAGTTCTTCTCGATCACGATCCCGCAGCTGCGCTACACGATCATCACCTCCTCCACGCTGATGCTGGTCGGTTCGCTGACCTACTTCGACCTGATCTTCGTGCTCACCGGCGGCCAGCCCGCCAACGCGGTGCGCATCCTGCCGCTGGACATGTACGTGACCGGCTTCAGCTCATACAACCTCGGCTACGCCTCGGTCATCGCGGTGATCCTGGTAGCCATCGGACTGACCCTCTCCCTCTTGCTGAACATCATCTCCGGTTCATCCAAGATGGAGAGCGACAAGGCAGGCGCATGATGACTCACACCGCAAGCACCCAATCCGCGACCCCCGACGCCGGCAAGGCCCTGAACCCTGAGGTGCCCGGCTTCGAACACCGCGACGTGAAGCAGAACAAGGTCCGCCGCACCGGCGCCCCGGGGGAGAAGCCGAACCTCCTCGGCGGTCTCGGCGGCTGGCTCTGGCTGGCCATCATCATCCTGCCGATCTACTACATCGTCATCACCTCCTTCCGCACCAGCGAGGACCTGCGCTCCTCCAACCAGCTGCTGCCCACGACCAACCCGACGCTGGCGCCGTTCATCAAGGTGATCCAGAACGACTTCCTGCACTACTTCACCAACTCGCTGATCGTGACGCTCTCCACGGTCGCCGTCGTGCTCGCGGTCTCGGTGATGGCGGCCTATTACATCGCCCGGTCCACCACCCTGGGCGGTCGGCGGCTGTTCCAGATCATCCTGCTGGGCATCGCGATCCCGGTGCAGGCCACGATCATCCCGGTCTACTACCTGATCCAGCAGCTGGGTCTCTACGACACCCTCTGGGCGCTGATCCTGCCGCAGATCGCGTTTGCGATCCCGCTGAGCGTGCTGATCATCGTGAACTTCGTCCGCGACATCCCTGCCGAGCTCTTCGAGTCGATGAAGGTCGACGGTGCCGGGGAGTGGAAGATCCTCACCGCGCTGGTGCTGCCGATGGCCAAGCCGGCGCTGATGACCGTGGGCATCTACCAGGCGCTGCAGGTCTGGAACGGCTTCCTGTTCCCGCTGGTGCTCACCCAGAGCAGCGACGTCCGGGTGCTGCCGCTCTCGCTCTGGGAGTACAGCGGCCAGTTCGGCATCGACGTGCCGGCCACCCTGGCCGCCGTGGTGCTCTCCGCGCTGCCGCTGCTGGTGGTCTACATGCTCGCCCGCCGTCACATCGTGGCCGGGCTGACCGCAGGCTTCGGCAAATGAGCCTCGGCGCCAAACCCTGATCCCCTCGGCGAAGCTGCCGGTCCTCCATGACCGGCAGCTTCGCTGTTCCCGAACCGACCGCGACAGCTGCGCTGCGCCGTAAACCCTAGGAGTTCCCACGTGAGCAACCAGAACCCAGAACGGACCACCGGCCCCTGGAACGACACCTCGCTCTCCGCCTCGGCGCGGGCCGAGGCGCTGCTGGCCGAGATGACCCTCGAAGAGAAGGTCTCCCAGCTCGGTTCGCACTGGGAGATGCGCGAGGATCCCGACACCCAGGGCGAGGTGGCCCCGATGGAGGACGCCATGTCCTCGGGCAAGCTGCCCTTCGAGTCCGAGATCCTCGACGGCGAGGGGCACCTGACCCGCACCTATGGCACCGTGGCGCTCTCGGTGCCCGAAGGTGCTGCGGATCTGCGTCAGCGACAGGCCGCAGTGGTCGCCGCCAACCGGTTCGGGATCCCCGCGATCGCCCACGAGGAATGCCTCACCGGCTACACCGCATATCAGGCCACCGTCTACCCGACCTCACTGGCCTGGGGCGCAACCTTCGACCCGGAGCTCATCGAGGAGATGGCCGCCGCGATCGGCGCCGATATGGCCGCCACCGGGGTTCAGCAGGGGCTCTCGCCGGTGCTCGACGTGGTCCGCGACGCCCGCTGGGGGCGCGTGGAGGAGACCATCGGCGAGGATCCCTATGTGATCGGCACGCTGGCCACGGCCTACGTCAAGGGACTGCAGTCGGCCGGAATCATCGCCACGCTGAAGCACTTCGCCGGCTACGCCGCCTCCCGGGCCGCCCGGAACCACGCCCCCGTGCACATGGGCAGGCGTGAACTCATCGACATGATCTTCTACCCCTTCGAGCTCGCCGTGCGCGAGGGCAAGGTCGGCTCGGTGATGAACTCCTACGCCGACATCGACGGCGAGGCGCCCGCCGCCTCGCACTGGCTGCTCACCGAGGTGCTGCGCGAGCAGTGGGGCTTCGAGGGCACCGTGGTCGCGGACTACTGGTCGGTGGCGTTCTTGGAGAAGATGCACCATGTGGCTGCCGACCAGGCCGAGGCCGCCCGGCTCGCGATCTCCGCCGGACTCGACGTGGAGCTGCCGCACACCGGCGGCTACCGCACGCTGGCCCAGCAGGTCCGTGATGGACTGCTCGAGGAATCCGTGCTGGACGCTCGGTGCGTCGGGTGCTTCGGCAGAAGGCCGAGCTCGGGCTGCTCGACCGCCGCGCCGATGACACCGACTGGGAGCCGATCATCGACGAGACGGTGGATCTGGACTCCGAGAGCAACCGGAGCCTGGCCCGCAAGGTGGCCGCGAAGTCCCTGGTGCTGCTCAAGAACGACGGCGTCCTGCCGGCCCCCGCAGAGTCGCTGGCGGGCAAGCGGATCGCCGTGGTCGGACCCTCCGCCGATGAGCCGCGCACCATGATGGGCTGCTACTCCTTCCCCAACCACGTGCTGGCCAAATACCCCGCAGGGACCTTCCCGCACAAGGGGATCGGGGTGCCGATGCCTTCGGTGCTGGAATCCCTGCGCGAGACCTATTCCGAGGCCGAGGTCACCTACAGCTACGGCTCGCCCATCGTGAGCTATGACGACTCCGAGATCGCCGCGGCCGCCGAAGCCGCCGCCGCGGCAGACCTGGCCGTGGTGACCGTCGGTGACCTGGCCGGCATGTTCGGTGCCGGCACCTCCGGGGAAGGCTGTGACGTCGAAGACCTCAAGCTCCCCGGAGCCCAGCACGAGCTGGTCGAGGCCGTGCTGGCCACCGGAACCCCGGTGGTGCTCGTGGTCATCTCCGGCCGGCCCTATGCGCTGGGCGGCCTGGCGCAGCGCTGCGCCGCGATCGTGCAGGGCTTCTTCCCCGGAGAGGAAGGCGGACCCGCCATCGTGGACCTGCTCAGCGGCGCCATCGAGCCCACCGGCCGGCTGCCCATCGGCGTGCCGGTGCATTCCGGCGGACAGCCCTCGGGTTATATCGCGGCGCCGCTCGGGCTCAACAGCCAGGGCGTGTCCAACCTCGATCCCACCCCGCTCTACCCCTTCGGCCACGGCCTGAGCTACACCACCGTGGAGTACTCGGACCTCACCGTCTCCGAGGCCCAGGTCCCGGTGGACGGCGCCGTGGAGGTCTCGGTGACGCTGAGAAACACCGGAGAGCGGCCCACCGAGGAGGTCGCTCAGCTCTACTTCGGTGACCGGGTGGCCTCGGTGGCCCGTCCGGTGCGCCAGCTGCTCGGCTACTCCAAGGTGGAGCTGGCTCCGGGGCAGAGCCGCACCGTGACCTTCGAGGTCCACGCCGACCGGTTCTCCTTCACCGGGGTGCACTACCGCCGGATCGTGGAGCCCGGTGCGATCGACCTCTACGCCGGTCCCTCTGTCGGGGAGCTGCCGCTGCAGGCCGAGGTGACCCTGGTCGGCGAGGTCCGAGAGATCAGCGGCCAGCGCGTGCTGCGAACCCCGGTCCGCATGAGCTGAGCCCCGGCTGCGCCGCCCCCGCGGCGCAGCCGGCCTTGCCTGCTCGATCTGCTCAGCCCCGGGCGCCGCCAGCCTGCTCAGCCCCCGGCAATTTGTCGCATGCCTATGCCATGTCCATCGCTATTTCCGTCCAAAGCGATGGGACATGGCATGGGGATGCGACAGATCTGGGCAGAGGTCGGGCGGAGACCCACCGCGGCCGGAGGCGGCCGGAGGTGAGGCGGCCGGAGGTGAGGCGGCTTGAGGCGAGGCGGCTTGAGGTGAGGTGGCTTGAGGTGAGGTGGCTTGAGCCGCTGTGATTCAGTTCTGCGTGACCACCAGGTCCGACTGGATCTGGTGCAGCATCGGGGTCACTGTCCGGGCGAGCAGCAGCAGCAGGAACGAGGCCAGGAACACCGGCAGCCAGTCGGAGACCACCACGATCAGACCGCCCGTGAGCACGATCATCGAGATGATCCCCAGTGCCGCGAGTGGGGCGGAGGCGGCACCGTAGAGCGCGACCTTGAACAGGTCCCGGCTGCGGAAGGAGAAGTTCGCGATCACCACCAGGGCGGCGACAGCGGCGATCACCCCGGAGACGCCGAGGACGATGCCAGCGACGATGAAGCCGATCCCCACCTGGGCATAGGCGGCGTTGAAGGCGGCCAGGCCGAGCAGCGCCACGGCCGGCACCCAGATCAGCAGGGACTGGCCCAGGCCGTCGACCCAGCCCTTCCAGAAGCGCAGCCAGGGCACGACGTCGTGGTCGGTGCGCCAGGCGTAGACCCCGGCGGTGACGGCAGGACCGAAGAGCAGCGCGCACGCCGCATAGAGCGGGATGTTGCTGGCATCGGGTTCGAGCAGAAAGATCCCGATCAGCGCCGGGGCGGTGGCCAGCACGAACCCGAGCTCGATGATGAGCAGCCGGTACACGAAGTTCGTGACCCGACTCAGCGGGCCGTTGCGATCGATGTCCATAGAGCTCCAAGATAGTGCGCCCCGGCCCGTGAGGGGCCGGGGCGCAGCGGTGGGTCGTCAGAAGCGGTCCTGCAGCACCTCAGGCTCAGGCTCAGTCCTCGAGGACGTCACTGTCGATGTTCTCCTGCGCGCGCTGGTAGGCCTCATTGTGCAGGTCCACGAACTCGGCCATGCCGGAGGACTCCAGCTCTGCGACGAAGGCGTCCCAGTCCTCGATGTCGCGCTGTCCCAGGATGAACTGGGCGGTGGCGGTGCGGACCTGGTCGGTCAGCTGGGTCTGACTGATCGAGGCGCGCTCGCGCTCGAGCTCGTCCAGCGGGCGGGCGGGGTCCGGGGGCAGCAGCTCCTTGTCATCCATGGAGTCGCGGAACTCGATGACCTCGTCACGCAGCATGGACTGGACCAGCTCGGTGGAGGAGCCATGGGCGAGCAGGAAGACGCCGTTGTGGTATCCATAATCGACGTTGAGCTCTTCCTCGGCCTCGGGGTTCAGCCCGTGCATGTTCACGTTCTCGGCAAGCGAGCGGGTGCCTTCGTCATCGACGGTGTAGGTCTCATCCTCCACGCCCCACTTCGCGAACTCCATGCCCTCATCGGAGTAGTAGAGCCAGTCGAGGAACTGCATCAGGGCGACGAAGTCGTCTTCCTCTGCGGTGGAGGCGGACAGCGCGATCCCTGATTCGAAGCGGCTTCCCTCGACCATGTCTCCGGCCGGCCCGGAGGGAACCCTGATCTGCCGGACCTCCATGTCCTCGTCGCCGACCTCCTCGACCGAGGTGCGGTATTCCAGCACCGTCTGGTCATTGGCCCCGATGACCGCAGACCGGCCCGAGGCGAACTTCTGGACCGCCTGATCATCATCCTGGGTCAGTGACTCGGAGTCCATGAGTCCCTCGTCGACCAGTTCGGCGAAGTAGCCGAGCAGGTCGCGATACTCATCCATCGCGCCGGCGTAGACGAACTCATCGGCCTCGGCGTCGTAGTGCATGCCATCGCCGTAGCCCCAGCCGGCGCTGGTGCCGAAGTTGGGAGCCGCTGTGGTCAGCGTGGCTTCCAGCGGACCGTTCTCCGACCACCGGTCGGAGAGCGGAATCATGTCCGGGTAGGCCTCCTTGACCTCGCGCAGCTGATCGGCGAACTCGTCGAAGCTCTCCGGCTCACCGAGGCCGAGCTCGTCCCAGATGTCGCCGCGCACCGCGAAGGAGTACTGGTGCTGAGGCGACTCATGCAGGCCGGGGAGCACATAGAACTTGCCGTCCTCCTGGTACAGCGAGGCGAGGTCTTCCTCGAGGCCCCACTCCTCGACCTTCTCCAGGAAGTTCGGCATCAGGTCCACGTAGTCGCTCACCGGCAGCAGCGCTCCGCCGGCGATGAACTGGGTCTCGTCTCCCGGGTAGGTGATCGGGATGAAATCTGGGGCGTCGCCGGCGCCGATGACCAGCGCGCGGCGCTCCGCCCAGTCCGAGAGCGGAGCGTTGCTGGTCTCCAGGCTCACCCCGTGCTCCTCCTCAAGCTGGGTGAAGAAGTCCCAGTCACCCTGGATCGGGTAGTTCGGGTGGTCGCGGTAGAGCAGCGAGAACTCCACCGGTTCGGTGGCCACAAAGGTCTCGCCGGCGGCGAAGTCTTCCATCGCACCGGCTCCGGAGGCTTCCATATCGATCTCTGCGGCCTCTGCCTCGCTCTCGGTGTCGCCGCCGCAGGAGGCCAGCAGCAGCGCCGAGGCGGCGAAGATCGAGGTGATCGGCCAGGCGTGCCGCATGCGTCGACGTCGTCCCTGAGCTGACCGGGTGACTGGAGTTTTCATGTGCGAGTGTTCCTTTCGTGCCTGACCGGATCGATCATTGATCCGGTGCGAGGTCTGGGGCCGCCTGGGCTGCGCGGCGGGTTCGGTGAGGGATCAGGCCTTGACGGAGCCGAGCATGATGCCGCGGACGAAGTACTTCTGCAGGAAGGGGTAGAGACAGATGATCGGCAGCGTGGTCAGCAGCATCGTGACCGACTGGACGTTGGAGGCGATCTGCGTGCCCTCACCGGCGGCACCGCCCATCTGCTCGGTGCCGGTGGCGCCGGCGAGCAGGTTGCGCAGGTAGACCGTCACCGGGTAGAGCTCACGACGGTCCAGGTAGAGGAAGGCCTGGAACCAGGCGTTCCAGAAGCTCACCGCGTAGAACAGGATCATCGTCGCCATGACGGCCTTCGAGAGCGGGATCACGATCCGCCACAGGATGCCGTAGGTGGTCAGGCCGTCGATCTCGGCCGCCTCCTCGAGCTCCTGGGAGAAGTTTTCGAAGAACGCCTTCATCACCAGCAGGTTGAACACGCTGATCGCGTTGGGCAGCACGATCGCCCAGATCGTGTTCGTGAAGCCCATCGCGTTGATCAGCACGTAGTTCGGGATCAGGCCGCCGTTGAAGAACATCGTGAACACGGCGAGCCCGATGAAGAAGCTGCGTCCCTTCAGGTGTCGTTTGCTCAGCGCATAGGCGAAGCAGGTGGTCAGCACCATGGCGATCGCGGTGGCCACCACCGTGTAGATCACGGTGTTGGCGTAGTTGCGCCAGAACATCGAATCGCTCATCACCACCTCGAAGGTGGTGACGTTGAAGCCGCGCGGGATCAGGTTGACCTGTCCGGCGTTGATGTAGCCCTCCGAGGAGAACGACTGGGCGATGATGTTCAGGAAGGGGTACAGGGTCACCGCGCAGATCACGATGATCGCGATGCCGTTGAAGACCCGGAACGCCGAGTAGGATCTCGAGTCCTTGATCCTGATGGTCTGGGTCGGGCGGGAACCCAGGCGCGGGTCCTTCTCGATCGTGGTGCCGGGGTCGGCGGGGATTGTCACCACAGCGAATTACCTCCGAGCTTGCGGGCGATGCCGTTGGCGGACAGGATCAGGACCAGGCCGATGAGCGCCTCGAAGAGACCGATGGCGGCGGCGTAGGAGAAGTTCGACGACGTGATGCCCACCCGGTAGACGTAGGTGGCGATGATGTCGGCTGTCTCGTAGATCAGCGGGTTGTAGAGCAGCAGCACCTTCTCGAAGCCCACGGCCATGAAGGTGCCGACGTTGAGGATCAGCAGCACGATCATGGTCGGGGTGATGCCCGGGATGGTCACGTGCCACATCTGCTTCCAGCGGTTGGCGCCGTCGATCCGGGCCGCCTCGTAGAGCTGGGGGTCGATAGTGGTCAGCGCCGCCAGGTAGAGGATGGTTCCCCAGCCCACGGTCTGCCAGACCTCGGAGGTGACGTAGATCGTGCGGAACCACTCAGGCAGCTGCATGAACGGCATGGACTCCCCGCCCAAGGAGCTGATCAGCTGATTGATCGTGCCGTTCACGCTGGTCAGCTGCAGGACCATGCCTGCGACGATCACGATGGACATGAAGTGCGGCAGGTAGGAGATGGACTGGGCGATCCGTTTGAACTTGTTGCTGCGCAGCTCGTTGAACATCAGCGCGAGCACGATCGGCAGCGGGAAGCAGATCGCCAGGGTCAGCACACCCAGGATGATCGTGTTCCAGAAGACCCGCCAGAAGGTGGGGTCCTGGATGAACATCTCGATGTAGTGCATCCCGACCCACTCGTCGCCGAAGATCGAGGATCCGGGGCGGAATCGGCGGAACGCGATGACGTTGCCGGCCATGGGCAGGTAGCGGAAGATCAGCAGGAACAGCAGCGGAAGGATCAGCAGCGTGTAGAGCCGCCAGTCGGTCTTGAACGCATGCTTCCAGGTGTTGGTGTTGTTGGTCCCGGCATAGCCCTTGCGGTCCGCGCGGCGCTTCTTCTTCGGCGTGGAATTCGGGTCCTTGAACTCAGGCACGACGCCGGCTTCGCGCAGCGCCGGCTGGCTGCTCCCCTCGGTGACACCGATGGCGCTCATGCAGCTCCCCTCAGAGTGACTCAGCTACCCTGCGGCGAGGAGATGCACCGTGATCCAGGTCACAAGGTAAGCGTTTTCCTAGAACTTAGTTGCATCACACGCCTTAAGTCAAGAAATCGCGTGGCTCAGATCACATTGGGTCACCAAAGTCGCCATCGGCGGCGGAGCCAGGACGGGGTTGAGCAGGGCGGGGCTGGGCAGGGCTGAGCGGGACGGGGGGCAAGGCAGTGCGGGGGAGGGTCTCCGAGAAGTCTGCTCAGCGCTGCGGGGTGCTCGCGCGCAGCACCACGTGGGTCTGGACTGCCAGGTGCCCCGGTTCCGTGCCGGATCCCAGCGCCATCCGCACCGCGCTGCGCCCCACCTCATGCAACGGGATCTCCACCGAGGTCATCGCCGGGGTCACGTCCTGGGTCAGTCCGACGTTGTCGAAGCCGGCCAACGAGATGTCCGCTCCGACGCTGAGCCCATGGTCTCGGATGGCGGTGGCGGCGCCGAAGGCCATCATGTCCGAGGTGACGAAGACGGTGTCCAGCGGGGCGCCGAGGTCTTCGCGCCGCGCAAGGAGCTTCTGCATGCCCACATAGCCGCCGTCGCGGGTGAACTCCGCCTCCACGATCGCGTCATCGGCCAGGGTGTGGCCGCGCTCGGCCAGGCCCGTGCGGAAGCCGTTGATCCGGTCGGCGTTGGTGTGCAGGGTGACCCTTCCGGAGACCACCCCGAAGTGCGCCCCGCCGCGATCGAGCAGCGCGTGCGCGAGCTTCCGGGCGCCGTCGTGGTTCTGGATGTCCACCAGATCGAAGGGTGAGGGCCCCTGGGAGATCACGACGACGCGCCCGCCGGTCTCGGCGTAGGCGCGCAGCGCGGCGGTGGCCTCCGGTGAATGGGTGTTCTCCTCATCCCGGGAGCCCGCGACGATGATGGCCCGGGGATGCTGGCTGCGGAAGGTGCGCAGCATCTGCAGCTCCCGAGCACCGCTGCGCTCCGAGGCGGCCATGGTCACCATCAGCGCCGCCTCGCTGGCTCCGGCCATGATGCCCGAGGCGATGGCGCTGAAGTAGGGGTCGGCGATGTCGCTGAGCAGCACCGCCACCGTGGGGGAGGCGCCCTTGGCGACCGTCTGGGCGGAGAGGTTCGGCAGATAACCCAGCTCTTCGGCGGTGCGCTTGACCCGCGCCGCGATGTCTTCGCTCACGCGTCGAGAGCTGCCGTTGATCGCCCGCGAGGCGGTGGCCGTGGAGACTCCGGCGGCTCGCGCCACCTCGGTCAGGGTCACCTGGCGCTGTTGGGCTGCCATGCAGCTCCTTCCTGGCTCAGCGCGTCGGCTGAGCGCCCTGCGCCGGGCAGTGCCGTGCTGCGATGCGGCCCCGACCTGCGTGAACACCACCCTGGGCGGGGCGGATCACAGACAGTGTGCCATGGTCCGTGATTCAAGCCAGAGTGTGATCGCACCCGGGCCTGATCACATCCGGGCAGCGCCTCAGTGCTTCTCGGCGATCAGGTCGCGACGGGCTGCATAGGCGTGGCGGACCTCCGGGGTCGGGGTGCCGGTGATGGTCTGGGTCTCCACCGTGGACCAGGCCGGCGGCTGGGCCGCGCCGGAGAGCACCCAGGCGGCCTGACGCGCAGCGCCGTCGGCCACGTACTCGCCCGGGGCCGGGACGCTGACCTCGCGGCCCAGGATCGCCGGGGCGATCTGCTGCACGGCCGCGGAGCGGGCGGCGCCGCCGATCAGCGTGATGGATTCCACCGGGACGCCCTGGGAGGTCATCGCCTCCAGGCCGTCGGCGAGCCCGCAGAGCAGGCCCTCCACGGCCGCACGGGCCACGTCCTCGGGGTTCATCGAGGCCAGGGTCAGGCCGATGAAGGAGCCGGTGGCGTGAGGGAGGTTCGGGGTGCGCTCGCCCTCGAGATAGGGCACCAGGGTCAGCCCGTTCGCACCGGGCGCCGCGGCCAGGGCGAGGTCTGCCAGACCGGCATGGTCCACCCCGAGCATCTTCGCGGCACCGTCGAGGACCCGGGATCCGTTGAGGGTCACCGCGAGCGGCAGGAACTCGCCGGTGGCATCGGCGAATCCGGTGACCATGCCTGAAGGGTCCTGGATCGGCTTCGGCGAGACCGCAGACACCACTCCGGAGGTGCCGATGGAGATCGCCACGTCGCCGGTGCGCATGCCCAGCCCCAGGGCTGCGGCGGCGTTGTCTCCGGCGCCGGGGCCCAGGAGCAGGTGCGCCCAGTCGCGGGCTGCGTCGCCGGTGCCCACCTGCTCCTGCGGACCGGCGACCCGGGGCAGGATGATCGCCCGGGCGGCATCCTCGCTGATCCGCAGCGCGCGGGCCAGAAGGTCGTAGCGGTAGCTGCCGGTGGCGGCGTCGAAGTAGCCGGTGCCTGAGGCGTCGGAGCGGTCGGTGACCAGGTCCGCCAGCTCGGTGGAGCCCGAAAGCTTCCAGGTCAGCCAGTCATGGGGGAGTGCGACGGCGGCCACGCGGCCGGCGTTCTCCGGTTCAGCATCAGCGAGCCAGCGCAGCTTGGTCACGGTCAATGAGGCCACCGGCACCGACCCGGTCATCGAGGTCCAGGCCGCCGCGCCCTCGGCGCCGCCGCCGAATTCGGCGATCAGCTGGGCGGCGGCATCGGCGGAGCGGGTGTCGTTCCAGAGCAGCGCGTCACGGATCACCTCGCCCTCGGCGTCCAGGGCGACCATGCCGTGCTGCTGCCCGCCCACCGAGGCGGCCGCGACGTCGGCGAGCCCGCCGGCGGCCGCTATGGCGTCCAGCAGGGCATCCCACCAGGCGGCCGGGGCGACCTCGGTCCCCTCAGGGTGCTTCGCGGAGCCGGTGCGCACCAGCTCCCCGGTGTGCGCGTCACGGATGACGACCTTGCAGGACTGGGTGGAGGAGTCGATACCTGCGACCAGAGTGGGCATGCAGTGTCCTTTCGTGACACCCGCCCGGGCACGCCGCCCGGTCGGGGGCGGCCGTGGAGACCGGAGGGAGGAGCTGGCGGGATGGTCGGAAACGTCGTGTCGAGGGTCTCACAGCAGTGGCCGGCCGCCCCAGTGTCCTGGTGCGACCGGCCACGCGATGAGGCTCGGCGGAACAGCCGAGCCTCGGCAGAACTGCTGAGGGTCAGCCGATCAGGTGCTTCATGGCCAGCTGGTTGAGGTTCACGAAGCCGTAGTTGCGCTCGGCCGCCTTGTCCACGTCGAAGTTCTCGTAGGTGGAGGTATCAGCCAGGAAGTCGGTGAGCGATTCGCCGGCGGCCAGGGTGGTCTCGCCGAGCTCGTAGACCCCGGAGGCCTTCAGGGCGGCCTGGACCTCGGGGTCCGCGCGGAAGGCCTTGGACTTGTCCGCGAGCATGGTGACCATCTCGACGTTGGCCTTCGCTGAGTCCCAGATGCCCTGCACGTAGTCGGTGCGGGAGGGCTTGTAGTCGAAGTGCATCCAGCCGTCGTAGCTGGGGCCACCGCCGGGGAAGCCGTTGACCAGCAGGTCGATGGTGAAGAACGCCGAGGCCAGCTCGCCGTGGCCGAAGACCAGGTCCTGGTCGTACTTGATCGAGCGCTGACCGTTGAGGTCGATGTGGAAGAGCTTGCCGGCCCACAGCGCCTGGGCGATGCCGTGGGTGAAGTTCAGCCCGGCCATCTGCTCGTGGCCGGTCTCCGGATTCAGCCCGACGATGTCGCCGTGCTCGAGCTGGGCGATGAAGCCCAGCGCGTGACCGATGGTGGGCAGGAAGATGTCGCCGCGCGGCTCGTTGGGCTTGGGCTCCAGGGCGATGCGCAGGTCATAGCCCTTGTCCTTGATGTAGCTGGCGATGGTGTCCACGCCTTCGGCGTAGCGCTCGTGGGCGGCGAAGAGGTCCTTCGAGCCGTCATACTCCGCACCTTCACGCCCGCCCCACATCACGAAGGTCTCGGCGCCGAACTCGGCGGCGCGGTCGACGTTGCGCAGCAGCTTGCGCAGCCCGAAGCGGCGCACCGAGCGATCGTTCGAGGTGAGCCCGCCGTCCTTGAAGACCGGGTGGGAGAAGGTGTTGGTGGTGACCATCTCGACCTTCAGGCTGACCTCATCGGCGACCTCCTTGAAACGGGTGAAGTACTTCTCCCGCGCCGAGTCATCGGTGCCGAAGGGGGCGACGTCGTCGTCATGGAAGGTGACGCCGGACGCGCCGGCCTCCTTCAGCTTCGGCAGGTACTCCCAGGGCTCGAACTCGGGACGGGAGGCCGACCCGAACTGGTCCTGCGCGGTCCATCCGACGGTCCAGAGACCGAAGGAGAGCTTGTAGTCAGATGCTGGCGTCGATGCCATGGGGGCCTCCTGCAAGGAAAAGGTATGGTTCCGGGGTGCACCGGGAAGGCTGTGACCCGGCACTCATTTTGTTTCTAGATGTAACCTAAATCCTATTGGGGCTAAGATCAAGTCCGTGACCCAAGACACTACCCGCAGGACCGCAGGACCCAGGCCCAGCACCGCCTTCGGCGTGACCTCGCGCGGCTCGCTGGCCCGTCTGGGCCGCAGCTCCGGAGACGACCGCGGCGACTTCTCCCGCGCCCCGCGCGCGGAGGGCGGCCCGAGCGACCAGTCCTCGCGTCCCGGCGCGCGTCAAGAGACCCTGCGCGAATCGAACCTGCTGCTGCTCACCGAGGAGATCTTCTCCGCCGTGGAGCCGCTCTCCCGGGCCGACCTGGCGACGCGCACCGGGATGACCCGCTCCACGGTCTCCCGGCTGGTCGATGACCTGCTCGCCGCCGGGATCATCCGCGAGGGCTCCCCGGCAGTGGGGGGCGGCTCCCGTGGCCGTCCCGCCGTGCCGCTGTATCCGGCGCGGGCGACCCTGGCCGGGCTCGGCGTGGAGATCAGCGTGGACTTCATGGCCGCGCGTGCGCTGGACCTGACCGGGGAGACCCTGGCCGAGGAGATCATCGACGGAGACTTCCGCGGCTCGGATCCTTCGGCGGTGCTGCCCCAGGCCGGGGCGATGGCGCTGCGCGTGGCCCAGCAGGCCACCGCCCGCGGGGCGCGCGTGGTCGGCACCGTCCTGGCGCTGCCCGGGCTGATCGGCGCCGATGAGCACTCGCTGGTGCTGGCCCCGAACCTCGGCTGGCGCGGCGTGGACGCCGTGCCGCTGCTGGTGGGAGAGCACCGTGATGCCTTCGGCGGCTTCATCCACGCCGCGAACGAGGCCAAGCTGGCCGCGCTCGCGGTGGCGCAGGAGCTCGCGGCGAAAGATCAGCAGGAGCAGACCTTCCTCTACGTCTCCGCGCAGATGGGCATCGGCGCCGCCGTGGTCATCGAATCAGTGGTCGACGTCGGCCAGCACGGCTGGGCCGGGGAGATCGGGCACATCTCGGTGGAGCCCGAGGGCCCGCAGTGTAGCTGCGGGGCGCTGGGCTGTCTGGAGACCTACGCCGGGAAGCGTTCGCTGCTCGCGGCCGCCGGGATGGAGCGCACCGCCACCGCGCAGGACCTCGTGGAGCTCAGTCAGCGCGACGACGAGGCCGGCCGGATCGCCTGCGACGCGATCGACCGCGCCGGATGGGCGCTCGGCGTGGCCTTGGCTGGCGCGATGAACCTGCTCGACGTCCACGACATCGTGCTCGGCGGGGTCTACGGCCCGCTGGCGGACATGCTGCGTCCCCGGATCGAGAAGGAGCTCAACTCCCGGGTGCTCTCGGCACAATGGAGCACCTTCAGGGTGCGCACGGCCTCGGCCCAGGCCGCCCCCGCCGCCACCGGCGGAGCACTGCGCGCGATGCGATGCGTGGTGGACGCGCCGCTGCAGTGGGTCCCGCAGCCCGGGTGAACCGGATCAGGCGGCGCGGATCGCTTCGATGCTGTAGCCCATGCGGAACCATTTCCCGGGTTCCAGGTGGATCAGATCCTCGCCGCTGTTGAGTGCATTCGGCGGGCAGGTCATCGGTTCGACGGCGACGCCGGCGCGGTCGATCCGCTCGCCGGTGTAGACCTGGACCCAGGGAGAATCAGCGATCATGCGCACCACGAACCCCGAGGGGCCGTGGATGAGTTCCGCGGTCCAGCCCTCCTCGGGCAGGTCGGTGAAGGCGTGATCGATGGTGCGCCCTGACAGCAGCGGACCGTTGGTGAGGTCGAAGTCCTGAGTCACGGTCTTGCGACCGGTCACGGTGCCATCGGCCTTGGTCTTGAGCATGGTCCGCGCGGGGAGCCGCAGTCGGCATTCCCGCAGCGAGGCCCCGCCGGCCGTGAGGTAGGGATGGAAGCCGGCGCCGAAGGGCGCGGTCTGTGGAACCGGAGTGGGGGACGGATCGGTCTCGGTCGACTCGGTCGACTCGGACGCAGTGGATGCATCGGTCTCGGTGGGCTCAGCCTCTGAGCCCTCGGACGGCCCGGATGAATCGCGCTCAGACGCCTCAGCCTCTGGGTCCTCGGGCACCTCGGCATCGGGCACTTCAGCATCGGGCACTTCAGCATCGGGGGCTGCAGCCTCAGAGCCCGCAGGCTCTGAACCCTCGGCGCTCGGGTCCTCGCTCGCAGAGGCTGCGAACTCGTGCTCCACGCCCTCACCCTCGGCTGCCTCGGCCTGGTCTGTGCCGGCCTGGTCTGCCTCGGCCGGCTCTGCGCCGGTGTCCTCGTTGCTCTCGTCTTCCGGCGTCTCAGGGGCCGCGGCTTCGAGGCCTTCCGAAGGCTCGACGGTGTCCTCCGGCTCGGCCGGCAGCTCATCCTGGCCCGGGGTGGCATCCTCGGTCAGCTCCTCGGGGCGGTAGCGCGCCATCAGCGTCGCGGCAAGGCCGAGGTCCGCGGAGACCCGGTAGGTCAGGGCGATGTCCAGGCCGAAGGGGTACCCCTCCGAGCTCTCGAGCCAGCCCGCCAGCTGCACCTCTGACTGCTTCTGCGAGATCACGCGCAGCGGAAGGTCCATGAGCAGTCCGTGCAGCGCGGCCCCGGTGGCCTCCTCGCTGACCGGGAGCAGATGCTCCACCCCGTTGAAGGTGTAGCGCCCACCCTTGGTCCGGTTGGGCCAGGGCGCCAGCACGGCACCGGCGAAGGCGCCCTCTGTCTTGGCAGCGGGCACGATGAGCTCGTCCTCGTGATGCGTGAGGTTCAGCAGCTGACCGCCGAGGAGGCTGATCTGCGCCGAGTATCCGCCGCCGGTGATGGATACCGGGTTCGTCGCGTCCATTGTGGTGCCTCCTACGAAGGTCGCAATCCTTCGCGTTCCCCTGGCACTGCCCCGACCCGGCTGAGGGCCGGGCGGGCCGCGGCAGTGAAACGTGAAGTTACATGTGGGGCAACAGTACCCAAAAGGCCATAGTTCGGCCTATTCGTGCCGAACCAGGGGGTGCGACGGTGCGAGACTGGCCGATGAGGCATAATGACCGGTTACCCCTTCTGAGCGAGTGTGATGACAATGAATACATCGGCAATGACAACTTCTGAAGAGTTCTCGATCCCGCCGGCAGGTGCGGGCGGCAGCTTCTCCCATACGCCGGGCAAGAAGATGGTGTGCCTCGACGTGGACGGCACCATCGTCTTCCATGACGGGCGGATGTCCGAGGCCGTGAAGCAGGCCGGTCGCGCCCTGGTGGCCGAGGGTCACACGGTCGTGGTCTCCACCGGGCGGTCCCTGCCGGCCACGCTGCCGGTGGTCGAGACCTTCGGCATCGAGCAGGGCTACGCGGTGTGCAGCAACGGTGGAGTCACCGTGCGGATCGACGTGTCCCTGGAAGATGGCTACGAGGTCCTGGACCGGAGGGTCTTCGATCCCGCCCCCGCGCTCGACGCGCTGATGGACCGGCTGCCGAACGCGCGCTACGCCATCGAGACCTCCGTCGGGGACTTCCTCTCCACCGAGCGCTTCGAAGACATGTCCTTCGGCCTCGATGCCCGCGGCGTGAGCTTCCAGGAGATGAAGGAAGCCGAGGCAGTCCGGCTGGTGGTCAACTCCACCGAGGCCACCGCCGAGGAGTTCGCCACCGCGGTGCAGAGCATCGGGCTGCATGGAGTCACCTACTCGGTGGGCTGGTCGGCTTGGCTGGACATCGCCGCCGCCGGCGTCACCAAGGGCTCCTCGCTCGAGGCGCTGCGCGAACGGCTTGCGGTGCCGGCTGAGGACACCGTGGCCGTCGGAGACGGGCGCAATGACATCGAGATGCTCGGCTGGGCGGCTCGCGGAGTGGCCATGGGGCAGGCTCCCCAGGAGGTCATCGACGTCGCCGATGAGCTCACCGCCCCGGTGGAGGAGGACGGACTGGTGCCGGTTCTGCGGAGTCTGCTGGAGCAGGACTGACGCCTGAGACCAGGCGTCTGCACAGCTGAGTCGCAGCGGACCTGTGCGCCGGGGTCTCGGCATATCGCCAGAAACGCATCGAGTGGGCGATTCGAGGGGATTCCGCGGGCATTCTGGCCCGGAAAATCACTCAAATCGCCCACTCGATGCGGATGGAGCTCTGAGTCGCTGGCTCAGCGCAGCGGCAGCTTCTCCTCTGCGGTGAGCGCGACGTCGTCCTCGGGCTCCTTCTCCCCGCTCCAGGCCCGCTTCATCGACATGATGGACTCCGCCAACACCCAGACCGCGGCGAAGATGATGACCACGTTGATGGAGAACAGCAGCCACTCGCCATCGTTGAAGAAGCTGAACACCTGGACCACTGCCGCCCAGGAGCTCATCACGAGCACGAATGCCATCGGGATCAGCACCGGCAGGAATGGGCGCCTCTTGCGGATCAGCATCACCACGATGATTCCCATGGTCAGCGCGGCCAGCAGCTGGTTGGTGGTGCCGAACAGCGGCCAGATCAGCATGCCGCCGGAGCCGTCGGCGCCCTGTGAGAAGGTCAGGCCGCCGCCGATGACGATCACCACGATGGTCGCGGTGATGACGCCGATGCGGATCTTCGCCAGTTCGCCGATCTCCTGGACCACGAAGCGCATCAGGCGGACACCGGTGTCCATGGTGGTCGCCGCGAAGAGCACGGCCATGGTGGCCAGGATGGTGGCTGAGAGGCCAACCGGGATCCCGAGGCCGGCGTTGACGATGGCGCCGCCGCCCTGGACGAAGTTCCCGACCGGGTTGTCGTTGAAGGTGGCGTAGACCTCTTCCCACTGGGTCAGGGTCTGGAAGCCGGCGGTGGTGGCGATGATCGCACCCAGGGCCAGCAGTCCCTCGCCGACGGCGCCGAAGTAGCCCACGAAGCGGGCATCGGTCTCACGGTCAAGCTGCTTGGATGTGGTGCCGCTGGCCACGGTGCCGTGGAAGCCGGAGATCGCGCCGCAGGCGATGGTGACGAACAGCAGCGGAACCATCGAGGGAGTGCCCTCGGGCAGGTTGGTGTTGATCGCCGGTGCCACGATGGTCGGGGTGGCGAACATGGTGGCACCGTAGAGGATGCCCAGACCGATGAAGAGCTGAACGCCGTTGATGTAGTCACGCGGCTGCAGCAGCACCCACACCGGCAGCAGCGAGGCGATTCCCGCGTAGACGAAGAGCACGATGATCCAGACGCCGTTGGGCGCCAGGCCGAAGGTGCTCTCCGGCAGCTCGATGGGGTACGCGTTGCCCAGGATGATCAGGCTGTAGAGCGCGATGACGCCGACGGCGGTGACCGCCAACAGGTTCCAGCGGAATCGGTAGATCGCCTGGCCCACCAGCAGTGCGACGATCAGCGCACCCCAGGTGGGTATGACTGCGCCAGGCTGGGAGACCAGCAGGTTCGAGATCACCACGGCGAAGGCTGCGACCACCATGAGCAGCAGCAGGAAGACCACGACCAGGAACAGGTTGCGGCCGCGGGCGCTGATATAGCGGCCCGAGAGTGTGCCGATGGACTGGCCGCGGTTGCGCTGCGAGGCCCAGAGCGCGCCCAGGTCATGCATGCCGGCGATGAACACGGTGCCGACGGTGACCCAGATGAATGCCGGGAGCCAGCCCCAGATGACGGCGACGGCGGGACCCACGATGGGAGCTGCGCCTGCCACCGAGGTGAAATGGTGACCCCAGAGCACGTAACGGTTGGTGGGGACGTAGTCCACGCCGTCGTTGAACTGGTGTGCCGGAGTCTTGAACTCCGCATTGAGCTTGTAGACCTTCTTCGCGAGGAACCGCGAATACAGAAAATAGCCGCTGAGCATCATGGCGACGCCTATAGCGGCGATGACCAGAGAATTGACCCCGTCCATCGTGTCCTCCTCATTGAGGGGCGCCTGCGTGCGGGCAGGCGCCGGTTACGGTGCGATTGATGTGATGCCAGACATAGTACGCGCCATCGTGTGAGCGGGGACACTGCGGGATCACGGGCCGAGGTTAGGATCGTGGGATGCCTCAGCCCAGCGAGCCCTCGGTGACCCCCGCGAGAACCTTGGAGGAGCTCTGGCCGCCCTTCGGTCTGCGCATCGCATCCCCACGGCTTGAGCTGAGGGTCGTGCGCGAGACCGACTTCCCCGCCTACGCGGCCGCCGCGGCCTCCGGGGTCACGCAGACCAGCAGGAACCCCTTCCGCTTCGCCTGGAACGAGGAGGGCCCGGAGGAGCTGGTCAAGGCCTCGCTGCCGTATCTCTGGTCCACCCGCTCCGCGATCGGCCCGGATCGCTGGTACCTGCCTCTGGGCGTCTTCCTCAAGCCTCCGGCCGGCTCCGGGAGCCCCGAGGATGCAGCCCCCGGGGAGCTGATCGGGATGCAGGACTGCCAGGCGGAAGACTGGTCGATCCTGCGCACGGTCAGCTCCGGAAGCTGGCTGCGCGCGGACCGGCAGGGCCAGGGTCTGGGCACCGAGGCCCGGGCCGCGATGCTGCTCTGGGCCTTCGATCACTTCGGCGCCGAATACGCCGAATCCGGGGCCTACACCTGGAACGAACGCTCCCGGCGGGTCTCCGAATCCCTGGGCTACTTCACCTCCGGCACCCGGCGGGTCCCCGACGCCCACGGAGTCGAGCCTGAGTGGGAGCACCTGTTCCGGCTGCCGAAGAATGACCTGCTCCGCCCGCCCTTCCAGGTCCAGGTCTCCGGCAACGAGAAGCTCAGGACGTTCTTCGGCCATGACTGAGTCAAAGACAAGCCCCGCACCCGCCAGCACTCCGGCGGTCAGGAGGACACCGAGCATCTCGGCGAGCCCGACGGCCACACCGACGTCGACGAGCCCGATGTCGACGGCGACAACGACGTCGAAGTCGACACCGACAGCGTCCGCGCTGCCCGTGAGCATCGACTGGGTCCGCGCCGTCGTCACCGGTGCTCAGCGCATCCCCGCCCCCGCCGGACCCGGGCCCTACGCCGATGCGGCCGCGGTGCTGCGCGGCATCGGTCTGATCCAGCTGGACCCGCTCACCCGGGTCTCCACCGCCCAGCGGCTCACCACGCTGACCCGTCTGCCGCGCAGCGCCCGGGCCGAGGAGATCGACTCCTCGCTGTGGCCCGCAGGAGCCCCGCTGCACGGGACACCGGTCTCCTTCGAGGCCTTCACCAAGGTGGCCTGTCTGTTCCCGATCGAGGACTGGCCGCTGCTGCAGCTGCGCCGAGAACGCGTCCGCGAGACCTACGCGCAGCGACTCGATCCGAGGATGCGCGCGCAGATCCGCGAGGTGGTCGCCGCAGCGCGCAACGGCGTCCAGATCGGCGGGATCGAAGCCGCGATGGGCGCCACGCGCACCACAGGTTGGAACTGGTCGGAGATCAAGCACGCCGCGGAGCTGATGGTCCGCACCGGGGAGCTGGTGATCACCGCGCGCAACGGCATCATCCGGCTCTTCGACCTGCCCGAACGCGCGCTGCCCGCCCCGATCCTGGAGGCCGCCCAGCTGCCGCCGGAACAGCTGCGCGGGGACCTTGCGCGCCGCGCCGCCGGCACCCTGGCGGTGATGACCGTGGCCGACTTCGCCCACCATTACCATCTCTCCACCGCCGACGCCGCCTGCGGGATCGAGCTGGCCGGACTCACCGCGCTGCAGGTCCCCGGGTGGAAGGACCTCGGCTACTGTCTTCCGGAGCTGCCCGAGCAGGCCGTCGCTGCGGCTGGCACCGCCCCGGCGGGCCAGTCTCGGCTCATCGGCCCCTTCGATCCCTTGCTGCGCGATCGCGGCCGGGCGCGGCGGATCTTCGACTTCGACTACACCTTCGAGGCCTACGTTCCCAAGGACAAACGGCGCTATGGACACTATGTGATGGCGGTGCTCTCCGGCACCGAACTGGTGGGCCGGGTGGACCTCCAGCGCGTGGGCCCGGTGCTGCAGATCAACCGGGTCTTCCCCGAACCCGGACACAGCACCCGCTCCGTCACCGCCCGCGTCCGCGCCGCGGCCAGGACGCTGAGCACCCAGCTCGGCACCGAGATGCAGATCCTGGGCGGCGGCGAGGACCGGTGACCGGTGACGCGAGGGCCCGTGACCGTGCGCCACGAGGATCGGCGACCGGGCGCAATGTGTACGCTTGGCCGTGGAAGCGGACGCGCACCGGGAGGCCCCCCGCGGGCCCCGACGCGGCCGCGCAACAGTGCTCTTGACGCTCAACACTAGGAGAACCCGTGACCCTGACTCACGACGTCACCATCGAAATTCCCGAAGGCTCTCGCGTGAAGTATGAGATCGACCATGAGACCCACCGTCTCCGGCTCGACCGCGTGCTCTTCACCCCCATGCAGTACCCGACCCACTATGGGTACTTCGATGACACCCTCGGTGAGGACGGTGACCCGCTGGACGCGATGGTCTGGATCCCAGGCGTGGACCTGGTCCCCGGCGTCGTCGTGGAGTCCCGCCCCGTGGGCGTGCTGAACATGACCGACGACGGCGGCGGCGACGCCAAGCTGCTCTGCGTGCCCAAGGACAAGCGGTTCGACCACATCCAGGAGCTCGAGGATGTGGATCAGTGGACGCGCCAGGAGATCGAGCACTTCTTCACCCGCTACAAGGACCTCGAGCCCGGCAAGTGGGTCAAGATCGAGGGCTGGGCCGGCCGTACCGAGGCTGAGGCCGAGCTGACCCGCTCCATCGAGCGCTTCAAGGGCTGATCCAGCCCCACTTTTCATCGAGTGGGCGTTTTGCGGGGCTCTCCCACCGTTCTGGACCGGGAATCCACCTCAGAACGCCCACTCGATGTGTGTCCGCGGTCCTTCCCGCGCCCGAGCGCCCCGTGCTCGACTTCCTCATCCCGCGCGCTCGCAGACCGCTCCGCCACTTCACGCAAAGGCCTACCGCATGACCTCCCCACAGCCCGTCGCCCTGGTCACCGGAGCCTCCTCCGGGATCGGTGCCGCGACCGCGCGCAGGCTCGCCGCCGCCGGGTACCACGTCTACGGCGCCGCGCGCCGAGCTGAACGCCTCGAGGAGCTGCGCGGCGACGGCGTCGTGCCGCTGGTTCTGGATCTGCTCGACGAGGGTTCGCTGAACACCGCGCTCAAGCAGATCCACGAGGACACCGGACGCCTCGACCTGCTGGTCAACAACGCCGGCTACGGCGCCTTCGGAGCGGTGGAGGACGTCCCGATCGAGGAGGCTCGCCGCCAGTTCGAGGTCAACCTCTTCGGCCTGGCCCGACTGGTGCAGCTGAGTCTGCCGCTGATGCGCTCCCACGGTACCGGCACCATCATCAACGTCTCCTCGGTCGCTGGGCGGGTCGCCGGACCGATGGGCGGCTGGTATCACGCGACGAAGTTCGCGCTGGAGGGTTTCAGCGACTCGCTGCGCCAAGAGGTGGCCCCCTTCGGGATCCGCGTGGTCGTGGTCCAGCCCGGCGCGATCAAGACCGAGTGGGGCGCCAATGCGCTCCTCGCGGCGCGCAGCGCCTCGGGAGAAGGGCATTACGCGCACCGGGTCGAGCGCCTGGCCCGCGGCATCCTCAACCCCGACGGCGTGCAGCGCCGCGCCTCCGGGCCCGATCTGATCGCTCGGGTCATCGAGCGCGCCGCGCGCTCCTCACGTCCTCGCACCCGCTACGCGCTGGGCCACCTGGCCTGGGCCGGACTCTTCGGCCGCCGGATGCTCAGCGACAAGCTGCTGGACCAGATCACCGGACGAGTGATGGGCTGACTCTCGAGGTGCGCGCTCCAGCGTCAGCCTGCCGGTGTGATGCCCGACACCACGGGCCCGGCGCTTCGCCGCCGCGGCCGGCGAGACGCTCACGCGGCCGCGGTTGTTGTGGTGTGATGGACCGATGAACAGCATCTCCGCGGCCCGAGCCAGTGACCTGATGATCAACTGGGAGCTCGCCACCACAACAGCGGCACGGGTGGCCCCGGCAGGACCCCGGTTCAGCGCCGCCCAGGTCAGCCAGGAGGTGGCCGCGCTGCGCAGCGCGGCCGCAGAGGCCGTGGACCACGTGCACCGGATCACCGGGCTCGATGCCGCCCGGAACCTCGGCGCCGATCCCGCCGAGACCCTCGTGGTGGACCGCGCCACCTGGTCCAAGGCCAATGTGGAGAGCTTCAGAGAGCTGCTGGGCCCGGCGCTGAAGATCGCCCTGGAGCAGAAGCCCGAGCTGGGCAAGGAGGGCTCCAGTGCGCAGGTCTACGGCTCCTCCTTCGCCGGTGCAGAGCTCGGCGCGGTGCTGGCCTTCCTCTCCGCCCATGTGCTCGGCCAGTTCGATCCGTTCACCCAGAACCGGCTGATCCTGGTGGCCCCGAACATCGCGGAGATCACCACCGAGCTCAACGTGGTGGCGGAAGACTTCCGGCTCTGGGTGTGCCTGCATGAACAGACCCACCGGGTGCAGTTCGCCGCCGCCCCCTGGCTCGCCGATCACCTCAAGTCCAAGATCACCGAGCTGAGCTCCTCCACCATGGGCATGGCCTCTGGGCTGGGGGACCGGCTCGGGGAGGTCATCGAGCAGGTCCGCGCGGGCCGCGGACTCATCGAGGTCATCCAGACTCCGCAGGACCGCGAGACCATGTCCCACCTGACCGCCGTGATGAGCCTGCTCGAGGGTCACGCCAACGTCATCATGGACGGGGTCGACGCCTCGATCGTGCCCACCGTGAAGACGATCCGACGCCGCTTCGAGGCTCGCGGCAAGACGCGCACCCCGCTGGAGAAGTTCATCCGCAAGCTGCTCCAGCTCGATGTGAAGGCCGCGCAGTACCGCGACGGGCAGAAGTTCGTGGGCCACATCGTGGACACCATCGGCATGGACTCGTTCAACATCATCTGGGAGTCCCCAGCGCATCTGCCCACCGAGCAGGAGCTGCACCACCCGCAGGAATGGATCGAGCGCATGGGGCTCGCGTGAGCCCCCGCTTCCCCGACTCGGTGAACCGGGCGCGCCGCGCTGTGGAAGCCGCCCTCGACCCTGCGGGGCTGAACCTGGTGGCCTGCTCCGGTGGGGCAGACTCCCTCGCCCTGGCCGCAGCCGCCGCCTTCCACCAGCGGCGCCTCGCGGGGGAGAACCCCGTCAAGCGCCCCGACGAGGACGGCCCCAGTGCCCAGGCCTCGAGCGAGGACGTCCCCGAGGGCGAGGGTGCCGGCGCAACGGCCCGAGTTGGCGCCGTCGTGATCGACCATCAGCTGCACCCGGGCAGCGAGGCAGTCACCGCCACGGCGGCCGCCCAGCTGCGCGATCTGGGACTGGATCCGGTCCTCTCGGTGCGGGCCTCCGTGGACCCCGCCTCCGGGGAGGGCCCGGAGGCGGCGGCGCGCACCGCCCGCTACCGGGCGTTCGCCGAGG